>NZ_CP141184.1:4302083-4629166 GCF_035609205.1 Hymenobacter sp. GOD-10R | reverse complement strand
CCTAGCATCAGCAGGAGCAGGCTTGCAAGTGCCCCATCGATTAATCGGGCTGGGGCGCTTGCCCACGCTGAGCGGGGCGAGAAAGTAAACTTCGAACTCATATGAGAATGGATTGAGGACTAGAGTAATAGGGGGCGGTTGTAGATAAACATGAAAGTGACCAAAGCCAGCTTTCGGCTTCGGTCACTTTTGTACTACAGTTATGAGTGAGGGTTTTTGGCGCAGAGTCTATTCAACCACAAGGCGTTTCACGACGAGGCCAGACGCGGTGCGTAACTGCACGTTGTACACGCCCTGCGCTAGCCGACCTAGCTTCAGCTCCAATGCCGTTTGCCGGGCAGCTAGCTTTTGCTCTAGTACCACCTGGCCCAGGGTATTTACCACACTAAGCTGCACCGCTTGTTGGGCCAGCTCGGCTGGCAGCTGCAACCGCACCGACGCATGGGCCGGGTTGGGGTACAGCGCTACTTGCTCAGCTAGGTTCCGGGGCGTTGCCGTTGTCGCCAGCACCTTGGCGGCGGTAGTCGTCTTGTTGAGGCGCACGCTGGCGGTGTTGGCGCCTTGGTGCGTCGTCACGAAGTCCAGGGCGCCGTTGCCATCGATGTCGCCGAAGGCTACGCTGCTGGCCTTGCCACCGACGGGCACTTCCGAACTGCGGCTGAAGGTGCCCAGGCCATCATTCAGGCGCAAGCTAGCATTGGTGCTGCCGTAGTTGGCGGTCAGCAGGTCCAGGTCGCCATCGCCGTCGGTGTCGCCCAAGGCTAGGGCGTGGGGCTCCCGACTAACGGCGAGCTGCTGCGTGCCCGAGAAGCTGCCGCTGCCATCATTGAAGCGCACACTCACGGTGCTACCAACCGGATGTGCCGTCAGCAGATCCAGGTCGCCGTCGTTGTCGATGTCCCCGAGGGTGAGGGCCTCGGGGTTGTAGGCTACTCCAATCTCTACGCCGGTGCTAGCGGAATAGGTCCCATTGCCGTTGTTGAAGCGCAGGCTGACGGTGCTGTTGAAGGAGTTGGCCGTGAGCACATCCAAGTCGCCGTCGTCGTCGACATCACCCAGGGTCAGGCCCAGTGGCCGCGGACCCACGCTCACTTCTGAGCCGTTGCCGAAGGTTCCGGCGCCATCGTTCAGGCGGATGCTCACGGAAGCGGGCTCGTAGTTAGCCGCCAGCAAATCCAGGTCCCCGTCGCCATCTACGTCGCCGAGGGCCACGGCGTGCGGGTTGTTGCCGACCAACACCTCCTGGCTGCCCGAGAAGGTGCCGCGGCCATTGTTCAGGCGCACGCTGATGGTCCCCACCGGGAAGCTCGCGTTGGCCGTGAGCAGGTCCAAGTCGCCATCATTGTCCACGTCGCCGAGCACCACCTGGAAAGGCCCCCAGCCCACGGGCACTTCCTGGCTGGCCGCGAAGGTGCCGTTGCCGTTGCCTAGCCGGATGCTCACTGTGCCGTTGGGGTAGTTGTTGCTGGCCGAGGCTAGGTCCAGGTCGCCGTCCCCGTCGAGGTCACCCAGGGCGACGCTCTGCGGGTTGTTGCCCACGCTCAGTGAGTTATCCAGTGTGAAGAGCGAAGTGGCCGGTGCCGTGCCCGCCGTAAATTGGAAAACAAAGGGCTTTGACAGGGCCTGGCTGCTAGTACTACGGGCTGCTGTAATCGTAGTAAACACCGTTTCGCCGGGTTTGAAGTCAGCGGTAGGCGCAAACGTCAGCGTACTGCCGCTCACGCTGGTGGTGCCCGCTTTCAGGCCGACTTGCTGACCAAATACCTTCACCGTACTCTGACTGACGTCGGGGTTGAGGGCCTGGTTGAACGTCACGGACACCGGCGTGGGCCGCGGCGATGAGGGCGCATTGCGCTGGGGCGAAAGCACCGAAACAGCCAGCGGCGTGGTGGTGCCCTGGTTGAAGCGGATGCTGGTGACGGGGCCACCGTCGAAGATGGTACCGCCCGCGAAGATATCGAGGTCGCCGTCGCCATCGGCATCAGCTAGCTCCACGAAGCCGATGCCCGTGGTGGCTACTTCTTGGTTGCCGAAGAAGGTGCCAGTACCATCGTTCAGGCGCACGCCGCCGCCGGAGGTCACGTAGTCGAGGTCGCCGTCGCCATCCACGTCGCCCAGCATGATCCGATTCGCACGCCTGACATTGGGCACCTGCTGCGTAACGTTGAAGTTGCCGAATCCATCGTTGAGGCTCACGTAAACGTCGCCGTTGAGTTGCTGCCCGTTCTCGTAACGGTAGCGTGTGGTGGTGAGCAGGTCCAGGTCGCCGTCGCCGTCGAGGTCACCGAGGGCGACGCCGGAAGGGGCGAACGTGGCGGCAAAGCCTTGGCTGCTACTGAAATTGCCGCTGCCGTCGTTCCGCCCAATGCTCACGATATTGTTGGAGATATTCGGCACCACGAAGTCTAGGTCGCCATCGTTGTCGATGTCACCTACGGCTAGGTCGTTTACCGGGCTACCCAAATTGATATTCTTCGTGCCTGAAAAAATACCTTGCCCATTGTTGAAGTGCACACTCACGGTGTTGTTGCTAACATAGTTGCCCGTGAGCAGATCTAGGTCGCCATCCCCGTCTACATCGGCTAGAACCAACGTTGCTGGACCAGAGCCGCCCTGGATTTGCTGAGTGCCGGAAAAAGTGCCCTTGCCATCATTGAAGCGGACGTAGAGGACGCCCTGGGGGTTCACATTCAGCACCAGATCCAGGTCACCGTCGCCGTCAATGTCACCTAGGGTCACACTGACTGGGCCGCCGAAGGCCGTTATCTGGATTTGCTGACCGTTGGTATACCGGCCGTTGCCAGTATTCAGACGCACACCGCCTGAGGCGTTTACAAAATCTAAGTCGCCGTCGCCATCCACGTCGCCCACGGCTACGGCGCCTGCCCCCGCTACATCAGCGCCACCCGCGAAGGTGCCCGTACTAGGGCTTACGGCCGTGGTAAACTGAAAGACCTGCGCGTTAGGCAAGCTGGTACTGCTGTTTTGCGCGGCCTTGGTCAGCGTTGCAAACACCGTTTCGCCGGGCTTGAAGTCAGTCGTGGGATTCACCGTGAGGGTGTTGCCGCTGACGGTGGCGGCGCTAGCTTTCAGCCCGCCCGCTTGCCGACTGAATACCTTCAGAGCGCCTTGCGTGGCGGCGTTGTTGGCCAGCGGTTGGTTGAAGGTTGCCGTTACGTCGGTGTTGCGGGACGCCGAGCGTGCATTTCGAGTAGGAGAGAGGGTAGTAGCGAGCAAGGTTTTGCCACCGTTTAGGCGTACGCTTACGGTATTCGCATTTGCATTGGCAACCAGCAAATCCAGGTCACCATCATTATCGACGTCGGCCACTGTGGTACCGCGGGGTGTATTCCCAACGGATACTTCCTGCGTGCCTGTGAAGGACCCTAGGCCATCATTAACACGCACATTCACTTTGGAGTTGGCTTCCGTGGTAACAAGCAAATCCGGGTCGCCGTCCCCGTCTACGTCGGCGGCTGTTACACCGACGGGTGTGACGTTCAGCGGAATATCAGGCGCCGCCACGAACGAGCCGATGCCGTTGTTAAGGCGTACGCTGACGGTGTTGCTGTTGCGGTTGCCCGTCATAAAGTCCAGGTCGCTGTCGCCGTCTACGTCAGCTGTGGTCAGACTCGTAGGGAAGTTGCCTACCGGTATGCTAGTAGTACCCGAGAAGAGACCAGCGCCGTTATTCAGGCGCACGCTCACCTTATTGTCTTGGGAAGCACACGCGAGCAAGTCTACGTCACCATCGGCATCCACGTCCACTACCGCTAGGCCGCGCGTATTCGTGCCGATGATTACATTCTGATTACCCGTGAAAGAGCCCGTGCCATCATTCAGGCGTACGCTTACGATGCCGTTGAAGGGGGCTGTATAATCGATGCCGACCGCAAATAAATCTAGGTCGCCGTCGCCATCGGCATCCTTCAGAGACAAGTCGAACGGATAAGATCCTACGGCTACTGTTTGGCTGCCAGAGAAGGAGCCCGTGCCGTCATTCAGGCGTACGCTCACCGTGCCATTGTTAACATAGTTGGCAACCACTAAGTCTAGGTCATGGTCGCCGTCTATATCGCCCAAGGTGGCATAGGCCGGCGTTGACATAGGTATTTCCTGATTGCCACTGAAAATACCGTTGCCATCGTTGCGGCGCACACTCACGGTGTTCCCGTTGATCGGCGTGAGCAGGTCCAAATCACCGTCCCCATCAATATCCCCGGCAGCCACCTGCGAGGGCTGACCCGCCACGGTTACTTCCTGATTGCCGCCAAATACGCCCGTGCTCGGGCTGGTCGCTGTCGTGAATTGAAATACGTGCGATTTGGCCGAAGCACCCGTACTACTCTGCGCCGCCGCGGTAAGCGTGGCAACTACCGTTTCGCCCGCTTTGAAATCGGTATTGGGTGCAAAGCGGAGCGTATTGCCACTGACGATACCCGTACCTGCCTTCAGGCCATCGGCTTGCTGGCTGAACACTTTTAGTGCACCTAGGGTCGTAGCCGTGTTGCTGAGTGGTTGATTGAGCGTTACGGCGATGGGCCCGCGCCTAGGTGCCGAGCGCGCGTTGCGCGCCGGCGATACACTCGTCACGGCTAGGTCCTGCGTGACCGTGAACGGCACGCTGTTACTTGTCCCAACGGGTGTGGTCACGACGAGGGGCCCCGTGGTAGCGCCCAGTGGCACCGTCACGGTGATTTGAGATGGGGAATTTACGACGAAGCTGGTGGCGGCTATTCCGTTGAAGGTCACAGCGGTGGCGCCTAAAAAGTTGGTGCCTGCCAGCACAATGCTCACGCCTGCCGCGCCGCTGCTGGCCGATAGACCGGCAATGACCGGAGCCCCTTGGTTGAGGTGCGCATGCACAGTAGTGCCGGTGAAAGTCAGAAAATCCAGGTCGCCGTCCGTATCCAGGTCGCCTAGCCGAAGGTTACCAGAATAGCTCAGAGGTATTTCTTGGCCCGCGTTGAAAGTGCCCGCCCCGTTGTTCAGCTGAAGGCTGACCGAACTGCTACCGTAGCTGTTCAGCACCAATAGATCCAGGTCGCCGTCACCCTCGAAGTCTCCTAACCCAATGTTGCTCACGCCACCTAAGGTAATATTGGGTCCATTGTTGAAGGTGCCTGTACCATCGTTGAAGCCGACACTCGCCGTTCCGATGCCGTTGGCTTCGCCGGCTGTCACAAAATCCAAGTCGCCGTCGTTGTCTATGTCGCCCACGGCTAGGTTGCCGGTGAAGTAGCTGGTGCTTAGCTCCTGCGAGCCACGGAACCCACCTAGTCCGTTGTTCAGGCGTACAGAGACCGATTTACTATTGGCCGTGAGCAAGTCGAGGTCGCCATCATTGTCCACGTCACCGACCGCAATAGTTCGGCCACCAATTCCGACGCTGACTTCGCTACCGCTACTGAAGGTGCCGCTGCCATCATTGAGGCGAATGCTTGCTGTGTTAGCCGGATAAGTGGAATTAGCCGTCAGAAGGTCCAGGTCGCCGTCGGCATCCACATCCCCTACTGCTAGGTCAACAGGATACGAACCGACGCTGACCTGTTGTTTTAGCGTGTAGTTGGCTTTGCCATCATTCAAGAGTATCGTTACGACGCCAAGATTCTGAAAGTAAGAAATAAGCAGATCCAGGTCGCCATCCCCATCTACGTCGCCGAGGATTATCTTATAGGGAGAGTAAGGACCCACATTCAAATCCTGACCGCCTGAAAAGATGCCCGTCCCATTATTCAGGCGAATACTTACATTATTGCTAGGGTAGGAGATACGCTGAATAGTGGCCAGGTCAAGGTCGCCGTCACCATCTAGATCACCTACGGCTACATCCTCCGGGGAAGTAGTTAAGGTCGATTCTGGCCCACTAAAGGTAGCCGGCGCCGGTGCTGTAGCCGTGGTAAACTGAAAAACCTGTGGCGCCGCCGGAACGCCACCGCTGCTCTGCGCTGCGGCCGTCACGGTAGCGTACACTGTTTCACCTGCTTTGAAGTCGGTGTTAGGGTCGAAGGTTAGGGTGTTGCTGCTGACGGTAGCCGTACCCGCCTTCTTGCCACCGGCTTGCTGGCTGAACACTTTCAGCGCGCCAAGCGTCGCGGCCGTGTTGCTGAGCGGCTGGTTGAAGGTAACCGCAACGTTGGTGGCCGGCGCTGCTTTCACTATGTTGCGAGCTGGCGTGACGTTGCTGACCACGAGTGCTTGGGCGCTGGCTAGGTTTCCGAGTGAGGTCAGGAGCAAACCTGCACCTAGCACGCAAGCATGCCGTGTCGCCGTGCCTGCATGAAGTAGGCCACGGGAGAGAGTAAAAACTGGCATCATACGAGGGGAAAGAATAAGAAATAGGAAGGACGAAAAATCAAAGCGTGAGTTATACGCAAATAGATGAGTTTGGTACTCAGTCAATAAAGAATTGGCCGGAGCCATTTTCGACTCCGGCCAATTTGTGCCTAGCAGGCATGCTCCGGCTCAAAAAGCGGCCGATGGATTAGGAGCTAGCAAGCCTATTCCACAGCCAAGCGCTTCACCACAAGGCCCGAGGTGGTGCGCAACTGCACGTTGTAGAGGCCGCGTGCCAATTGGCCTAGCTTCAGCTCGGGCGCGTTCTGCCCGGTGGCGAGCTGCTGCTCCAGCACCACTTGCCCCAAGCTGTTCAGCAGACTGATCTGCACGGGCTGGCGAGTGAGTTCGGCGGGAAGGTGTAGCTGCACGCTGGTGTGGGCCGGGTTAGGGTACAGCTCTACTTGAGCCGTTAGACTAGCGTTAGCGGATGCCAGTACTTTGGCGGAAACGGGCGTGTTCAAGCGGATGCTGGCAGTGCTGTTGCCTAGGTTGCTTGTCGCGAAGTCAAGCGTGCCGTTGCCGTCAAAGTCGCCCAGCGTGAGGCCAGTAGGAACATCATCTACCCGCACTGGTGCGTTGATACCGAAGAAGCCACTGCCAGTATTCAGGCGTACGCTCACGGTGTTGTTGGCGCTATTAGCTACCAGCAAATCCAGGTAGCTGTCCCCGTTCACGTCGCCGAGGGCTAGGCCGCGCGGTGCCCGCAAGTCAGATATTTGCACGGTGCCGGAGAATACCCCTAGGCTATTGTTGAGGCGTACGCTTACCGAGTTGCTAGCCGTGTTGGCGACGAGTAGGTCGAGGTCACCGTCCTTGTCAATATCGCCGAGTGTCAGCGTTTCCGGGTTGTAGGGCACGCTGATCTCGGTGGTGCCGCTGAAGATGCCTTTGCTGTCATTGAGGCGCAAGCTGACGGTGTTGGTGTTGGAGTTGGCCGTGAAGAGGTCCAGGTCGCCATCGCCATCTACGTCGCCGAGAGCTAGGCTCACCGGCCGGGTGCCCACGCTCACTTCTTGGGTGCCGCTGAACGCGCCCGTACCATTATTTAGGCGCACACTGACGGAGCTGCTGGTGGTGTTACCGCGCACCACGTAGTTAGCCGCAAGCAAATCGAGGTCGCCATCGGCGTCTACGTCAGCCAGCGCTACTGCGTGCGGATTGATGCCTACGGGTACCTCGTAATTGCTCGAGAAAAGGCCCGCGCCGTTGTTGAAGCATACGCTCGAGAAGCCCTCGGGGCCCCCAGCATTAGCGGTTACCAAGTCGAGGTCGCCGTCGCCGTCGATGTCGCCCAAGGCTAGGTGATAGGGGTTGTAGCCGAGCCGTATGTCTTGCCCGTTGCGGAACGTGCCATTGCCGTTGTTTAGGCGCACATTTACCTGTCCGCCAGTGATGTAGCTAACGGATAGCAAGTCGAGGTCGCCGTCGCCATCTACGTCGCCAGCGACGACTGCTTGCGGGTTTGAGCCTAGGCTAGGATCGGAACCGACAGTGAAGGCAGCCGTGGCAAGAGCCGTGGCGGCCGTGAACTGGAAGATTTGTGGCGTAAGCAGCGTTTGGTTAGTGGTGCTCCGCGACGATGACGTAACCGTTGTGAAGACCGTTTCGCCAGGTTTAAAGCCATTCGTTTGCGCGAAGCTGATGGTGTTGCCATTTACGGTGGTGCTACCCGCTTTGGGGCTTTGCGTGCCAAATACTCTCAACGCGTTTTGGTTCACCACGCTGGGGCTCATGATCTGGTTGAAGGTAGCCGTAATGGGTGCCGTGCGCGGTGCGGCTGACGAATTGCGAGTTGGTGAGAACTCTCTCAGCACCAGGAACGACGTATCGGGTTGGTTGAGGCGCAAGCTGGTGCTGGTGTTGCCTCCGGTGTAAAGGTCGAGGTCACCATCGCCGTCGGCATCGGCTAGCACTACACTGCCGGGCCGGAGGCTGACGAGCACTTCCTGAGTGCCCGCGAAGGTGCCGGTCCCGTTGTTCAGCCGCACGCTAGCCGTGGCATCGGTCGCATCACCACCGTTGGCCGTCACGATATCTAGGTCGCCGTCGCCATCTACGTCGCCCAGCGTTACGTCGAGGGGGGTGCCGCTGAGCGCCACTTGCTGACTTTCCCGGAAGGTGCCGAGCCCATTGTTAAGCACCACGCTCACGTTGCCATTTCTCCGTTGGTTGTTCACGTAGGTGTTGAAGTTGGAGGTGACAAAATCGAGGTCCCCGTCGCCATCCACGTCGCCCAAGGCTAGGTTATTGGGGTTAAGGCCCACGGTTACTTCCTGGTTGCCGCTGAAACCGCCAAGTCCGTTGTTGAGGCGCACTGATACGGTATATGTGTTGTAGTTGCCCACCAGCAAGTCGAGGTCGCCGTCGTTGTCGATATCCCCCAGCGCTACACTGGTCGGTTGGCTGTTTACAGTCACCACAGTGGTGCCCGTGAAGTTGCCCAAGCCATCGTTGAAGCGAACTGATACGCTGCTGCTGCTCCCGTTACTGGTAATCAAATCAATATCACCATCGGCATCCACGTCGCCCACGGCTAGGCCATAAGGCTCCTGGCCAACCAGCACCTGCTGAGTTCCCGAAAAGTTAGCCGAGCCATTGTTCAGGCGCACATACACAATACCCTGGCCATTGTTGACACTCAGCAACAGGTCGAGGTCGCCGTCGCCATCCACGTCGCTTAGCGCCACGTTGCGTGGGAGACCATTAAAGGACACTTGCTGCCCAGCAGTGTACACGCCAGTTCCGTCATTGAGGCGTACGGCACCGCTGAAGGTTACGTAGTCAAGGTCTTTGTCGCCGTCTAGGTCGCCAACTGCTAGCCGGCCGCCACCAGGAGTATCGGAACCGCCGATGAAGTTGCCAGGGCTAGGTGCCACCGCAGTCGTAAACTGATAGACTTGCGGGTTGGCTAGGTTCTGGCCCGTGCTGGTTTCCACGCCCCGCGTGATGGTTACTGACACCTTCTCGCCGGGCTTGAAGTTGGTAGTTGGGGTGAAGACGAAAAAGCTATTGCTAACCAGCGGTTGCGACGGCAACAGTCCGCCGGCCTGCTGGCTGAATACCTTCAATGAATTCCGGGTAGCGGTGCTGTTGGCAATGTTCTGGCTAAATGTTGCGCCAATTGGGACGTCGCGTTGGGCGGCTCGGGCGTTGCGGCTCGGGTTAACGGAAGTGACGAGCAGCGAATTGGCGCCGTTCACTTGCACCTGCACCACATCGTAGCTGGTCGTGATGAAGTCGAGGTCGCCATCGTTGTCGGTGTCGCGCACAAAGAAGTAGTAGGGATTGTTACCAGCCGGAATCTCCTGATTGCCCGAGAAGTTACCCTTGCCGTCGTTGAGGCGGATGCTCACGGAATTGTCGGTGCTGCTGGTCAAGATGTCGAGGTCGCCGTCACCATCAATGTCGCGGAGGTATACTCGGGCCGGTTGGCCGCCCTTGCCCACTGGTACTGACCCAGTGCCGCTGAATACACCAGCCCCGTTGTTCAGGCGGATGTCAACGGCCTTAGTGCTATTGCTGGCCACCACAAAGTCGAGGTCCCCGTCGCCGTCGATATCACCTAGGTCTGCGTCGTTGGGCAGAATGCTGATGGGGAGTTCTTGGGTGCCGGTGAAGGTGCCGAGGCCATCGTTGAAGCGCACGCTGGCCGTATTCAGGTAGCTGTAGGGAGCGGAGATAACATCAAGGTCACCATCGTTATCTAAGTCCCCAATGGCGAGGTACTTTGCCCCAACTCCTACGGGTGTTGAGCGAGGATTGCTGAACGTGCCGCTACCGTTATTGAAGTACACCACTACCCCACTATAGCCTGTCGTAAAGATGTCTAGGTCGCCATCGCCATCGGCATCCCGAAGACTGAACTGGCCGATAGAGATGAGGTTTGCCGCCGACCCCGCCACCAGCGTGAAAGTGCCTTGGCCGTTATTCAAGTACGTGTCGAGCTGCCCATTAAGTAGACCATTGTTCGGAACTACTAAGTCCAGGTCGCCGTCGCCGTCGATATCACCCATTTCTAGGGAGATGTAGCTGCCGCGTAGCGTTAGTTGCGTAGCGCTCGTGAAGGCGCCACTGCCATTATTTAGATAGGTGGTTACTTTGGGCAGGCCTTCGGAAGAATTGGTGGTCACCAGCAGATCAGTGTCACCATCCCCATCCACGTCACCTGGTACCACATTATCAACATGCGTGTACAAGGCTAGGTTGGCGCCGGTAGCAAAGGTGGCCGAGCTCGGGGTAGTAGCCGTGGTAAACTGAAACACGTGCGGCTTGACGGCCGAACCTGCGCTACTCTGTGCCGTTGCCGTCACGCTGGCGTACAGGGTTTCACCGGCTTTAAAATCGGTGGTGGGTACAAAGCTGAGCGTACTGCCGCTCACCGTTGCTTGGCCTGCTTTGCGCCCCGATTCTTGGCTGAACACCCGAATGGCCTGCGAAGCGTCGAACCCGGTGCCTAGGGGCTGATTGAACGTAGCTGCAATCGGCGTACGCCTAGGAGCCAGAAACGTGTTGCGCGTAGGCGTTACGCTGGTCACAACTGCAATCGGTGTTACGGTGAACGGAAGGCCATTGCTATTGCCCACTAATGAGTTCACCACAACGGGGCCCGTCGTGGCACCGTCGGGCACGGCCACAAGCAGCTGCGTGTTCGATTTTACGGTGTAGGTGGGCGCCACAACGCCGTTGAAGGTCACCCCGGTAGTACCTAGTAGGTCGCTACCGGTTATCGTGACGGTATTACGCGTTGTGGCGACGTCGGGCGTAATGCTGGTAGTGCTCGGGGCTGGCTGATTCTGGAGGACGCTTAAGCCGGTGATGCTGTTGGCACCGGCCAGAATATCCAGGTCGCCGTCGCCGTCGAGGTCGCCCAGCAAGGCAGTGCGCACGTTGGCGCCGGCCAGCAAGGCTTGCGTGCCGCTGAAGGTGCCGCTGCCATTGTTGAGGCGCACGCGCACGCCATCATTCACGCTGGACATCAGATCGAGGTCGTTGTCGCCGTCGAGGTCGCCTAGGGCCACTTTGGTGGAGCTGGCGCCCAGGGCTAGGTTTTGGCCGGGCGCGAAGGTACCCGCGCCGGTGTTTAGCAGCACGGTTACCGAGCCAGCCGCGTTGGTGCCCGCCGTCACAATATCTAGGTCGCCATCGGCATCTACGTCGCCGGTGGCCAACTCCGTTACCTGGCTGCCCACGCGCACATCCTGGCCGGTGCCGAAGCTGCCACTACCGTTGTTCAGGCGAATGCTGATGCCGGTGTTGCCGTTGGCCGTGGCGAAGTCGAGGTCACCGTCGTTGTCTACGTCGCCGAGCACGATGGCACTGGCGCCGCTTGCGTTAATGGGTACTTCCTGGTTGCCGCTGAAGCCGCCGCTGCCGTTGTTCAGCCGCACACTTACCGTCGCGCTGTTGCAGGTGAGTAGGTCCAGGTCCCCGTCGGCATCCACGTCACCTAGGATGAGGTCGGTGGTATTATCCCCAACGACAAACTGTTGTGTGCCGCTGAAGGAGCCAGCTCCATCGTTGAAGCGGACACTGATGCGGTAAGTCCTGGTGGGGTAGATGGAACCCGCCGTAATCAGGTCCAGGTCGCCGTCGCCGTCGAGGTCTCCCGTTACTACTTTGGAAGGATCAATAGCAACGCTCGCCGTCCGAAACCCGCCGAAGGTACCATCACCGTTATTAAAACGTATTCCTACTGCCCCACTACTTCCAGTGTTCGTGTTTGCGACGGGACACAAAACATCCAGCGCACCATTGCCATCGAGGTCGCTCAGTATGAAATTATAGGCATTCAGCGCAAAGCCCTCTACTGTCTGGGTGCTAGGGCTGAAGGTGGCGGGCGACGGGGTCGTGGCCGCAGTGAACTGGAAAACCTGCGGCGCGGCGGGCGTGCCACTGCTGCTCTGCGCTGCCGAGGTTACCGTGGCAAACACGGTCTCGCCTCCCTTGAAGTTGGAGCTAGGGTCGAAGCTGAGCGTGTTGCCGCTGACCGTCGCCGTGCCGGCTTTCTTACCGCCGGTCTGCTGGCTGAATACCTTTAGCGCACCTAGGGTAGCGGCATTGCTGCTCAGCGCTTGGCTGAAATCAACGGATACATTGGTGGCTTGCGGCGCCGAGCGCGCATTACGCACCGGCGACAAGCTCGTGACGGTGGGCGTTTGGGCGTAGGCCGTGCTCGTGCTGGCGAGCAACAGTAGCAAGAGCCTAGGTCGTAAACCAGGCGGAAGAGTAGGAAGTGTGATCATAGCTAAGAAAGAATAGGGTTGGTGTTTCAGGATATGAGTTGGTCGATAATCGGGGCTTCCAACAAAACGACCGGAGCCTATTACTGACTCCGGTCGTTTTGTTGGAAGCTTATCGAATTGATCGTTCGTTGTAGAAGCCTTACTCGATTACTAACCGCTTGGTTACGAGACCCGCAGCTGTGCGGAGCTGCACGCTGTAAACGCCTTGCGGTAGCCGCCCTAGCTTCAGCTCCAACGCTGTTTGCTGGGCGGTAAGCTGTTGCTCCAGCACCACTTGGCCGAGCGCATTCACCAGGCTAAGCTGCACGGCTTGTTGCACGAGTTCGGTTGGCAACACTAGCTGCACCAGCTCGTGGGCCGGGTTGGGGTACAGTTCCACTTGCTCAAGCAGCTTCGCCGGCGCCGCGGCCAGCACTTTGGCGGCAACCGGGGAATTCAGCCGCACGCTGGCGGTGTTGGCGTCTTTGTTCGCAGTGATAAAGTCGAGGGTGCCGTTGCCGTCCAGGTCGCCGAGAACGACGCTGGTGGGGTTGCTGCCCACGGGTACTTGCAGGCTGCCGCCGAAGGTGCCCGCGCCATTGTTGAGGCGCACGCTCACGGTGTTGGTGCCGCTGTTTGCCACGAACATATCTAGGTCGCCGTCGCCGTCAGCGTCGCCTAGGGCTAGACCGTACGGGGCACTTAGCCCCAAAACCAACGGCACGGTACCGGAGAAGTTTCCTGCTCCATCGTTGAGGCGTACGACTACCACCCTGCTCACCACGTGCGCCGCGATTAGGTCGAGGTCGCCATCGTTATCGACGTCGCCGAGGGTAACTACTTCCGGGTTGTAAGCCGTATTGATTTCGGTAGTGCCACTGAACGTGCCCGTGCCATCATTTAGGCGTAGGCTGATGGTAGTGCTGTTCGAGTTGGCCGTAAGGAAGTCGAGGTCGCCGTCGTTATCCACATCGCCGAGGGCTAGGCTTACCGGGCGCGTGCCCACATTTACTTCCGAGCCGCTATTGAATTCGCCCGTGCCGTCGTTGAGGCGCACGCTTACGGTGCTGTTGGTTGTGTTACCCACCACCGTATAGTTGGCCACGAGCAAATCCAGGTCGCCGTCCCCATCCACATCGCCGAAGGCAACGGCGTGCGCATTCGGGCCGACGGACACCGTTTGAATGTCATTGTTGCTGAAGATCCCCGCGCCCTTGTTCCTGATAACGCGCACGGCACCACCAGCGCCGCCGGCGCCCGAAAGCGCCGTCGCTAGGTCCAGGTCGCCGTCGCCATCCACGTCGCCGAGCACCAGCTGATACGGATTGTTCCCCACGTACACTTCCGAGCCGCCGCTGAAGGCGCCCGCGCCATTGTTTAGGCGCACTCTCACGTAGCCAATAGCGTTGTTGGTGGTGGTGAGCAAGTCGAGGTCGCCGTCGCCATCCACGTCGCCGGTAGCGACGGACTGCGGAGTGGCGCCCACGCTCGGGTCGGAGCCGCTGCTAAAGTTGACGTTGCTAGGTGCTGTGGCAGCTGTAAACTGAAAAACCTGGGGTTTCGGCAGTATCTGGTTATTGGCGCCGCGCACGCTTGTAGTCGCGGTGGCGAAGATTGTTTCGCCGGGCTTAAAAGTGCCGTTCGGAGCGAAGCGGAGCGTGTTGCCACTAACGGTGGCCGTGCCCGTCTTGCGGCCTCCCGCCTGGGCGCTGAATACGCGCAGAGCGTTCTGGGCGGCGGGGTCGGTGCTGAGCGGTTGGTTGAAGGTAACAGCCACGGGAGTCGTGCGCGGCGCGGCCGGGGCGTTGCGCCCAGGCGATACGGCGGTAATAGCTAGCGGCGCAGTGTTCAGGCGCACGCTGGTGCTGCTGATGCCGCTGGTGAGCAAATCTAGGTCACCATCATTGTCCACGTCGGCTAGCGCCACGTTGTTAGCGCCAGTGCTTACGGTCACCTCCTGAGTACCCGAGAAGGTGCCGGTGCCGTCGTTCAGGCGAATGCTGGCGGTGGTGCCGCTGCCGTTGCCGCCGTTGGATGTGACGAGGTCTAGGTCGCCATCGCCGTCCACGTCGCCCAAGGTCACATCGGTGGGGCTGCCGCCCAGCATTACCTTCTGTGCGTTGCTGAACGTGCCGAAGCCGTCGTTCTTGCTCACGCGCACGTCGCCGTTCACGGTGCGGTTGCCCTCGTAGTTGTTGAAGTTGGCGGTAAGCAGGTCCAGGTCGCCGTCGCCATCCACATCGCCCAGCACCATGCTGCTGGGGTTGAAGCCGGTGGAGAGGGTTTCCGTGCCGCTGAAGTTGCCCCGGCCGTCGTTGCGACGGATGCTGACGGTGGTAGTGTTGGAGTTCTGCACGATAAAATCTAGGTCGCCGTCGCTGTCGATGTCGCCTATGGCCAGACTGTTGGGCTGGGTGCCCACGCTAACTTCCGAGCCGCCGCCGAAAGTGCCCGCGCCATCGTTCAGGCGCACGCTCACGCTGGCGCTGCTATAGTTGGCGGTAAGCAGGTCCAGGTCGCCGTCGCCATCCACGTCGGCCGCAGCCAGGCCGTACGGCTCCGCGCCCACCTGCACCACTTGGTTACCCGAGAAAACGCCGGTGCCATTGTTGAAGCGCACGTTCACAAAGCCCCGGCCGTTGTTGGCACTCAGTAACATATCCAGGTCGCCGTCGCCGTCGAGGTCGGCCAGGGCCACGTTGCGCGCCGCGCCAAGGGTGCCGGACAGCTGCCCGGTGACGTAGCGGCCGGTGCCGTCGTTGTAGCGCACGCCGCCCGCCAAGGTCACGTAGTCCAGGTCACCGTCGCCGTCCAGGTCGCCCACGGCGATGTTGCCGGCACCGGCAATGTCAGAGCCGCCTAGGAAGGTGCCCGGGCTAGGGGCGGTAGCCGCCGTGAACTCGTACACTTGCGGGTTGGTCAGGCTGCCGCTGCTGCTTTGCGCGGCGGTGGTAAGCGTTGCAAACACTTTTTCGCCGGGCTTAAAGTCGGTAGTTGGGTTCAGCGTGAGCGTATTACCGCTTACTGCTACGGCGCTGGCTTTCAAGCCGCTTTGCTGCCCAAACACTTTCAGCGCACCCTGCGTGGCTGCGTTGTTGGTGAGGGCTTGGTTGAAGGTGACGGACACATCAGTGTTGCGCGGGGCTGAGCGGGCGTTGCGGGTAGGGGAGAAGGCCGTGGGCAGCAGCGTTGTGTTGCCGTTTAGGCGCACGCTCACGTTGCTGCCGATGTCGGAGCGCGCTAAGAAATCAGTGTCACCATCACCGTCTAAATCACCAACCGCGAGCCCCTGTGCACCAGCGGCCAGCGCCACTTGCTGGCTGATGCTGAAACTACCTAGCCCATTGTTCAAACAGATGCTCGCACTCATGAGCGTCCGATAGTTTGACGCTAGCAAATCCAGATCACCATCACCGTCCACGTCGCTCAACGCTAAGCTGGTTGCCCCATTCGGCAAGGGCAGCCGTTGGGTACTACTGAACTTGCCCGCCCCATCGTTAAAGCGAATGTCAACGCCCCTGAATTCAAGGAAGCTGGTAACCAATAGGTCCACATCTCCATCTCCGTCGATGTCGCCCACGGCAAAGCCATTAGGACTACCCCCCGCCGATACGATCTGGGTACCGGTGAAGATGCCATTGCCATTGTTTAAACGGACACTCAGGGTAGAACCACCGTAGCTGGGGGCGAGCAAATCCAAGTCGCCATCATTGTCTATGTCTGCCAGCGCAGCTGTATAAGACAGAGAACCGAGTGCCACTTCCGAGCCGCTGCTGAAGGTGCTGCTGCCGTCGTTCAGTCGCACGCTCGCTGCGGCGTTTGCTTTGGGACATACAAAATCTAGGTCGCCATCCCCATCTACATCCCCTAGGGTCACATCATAAGGCGCCTGGCCAACCAGCACTTCCTGGCTACCCGAGAAGATACCCGAGCCGTTATTCAGCCGTATGCTCACCGAGCCGGCGAAGTTGCTGGCCGCCGTACCTTGGTTCACCGCCAGCATATCCAAGTCACCGTCGTTATCGAGGTCGCCTAAGGCCACGTTGAGCGGTATGTTGCCTACGGCTACTTCCTGGGTGCCGCTGAAGGCACCCGCGCCGTTATTAAGCCGTACGCTCACTGTATTGGTAAGACCATTCGAAGTCACCAGGTCGAGGTCGCCGTCGCCGTCCACATCGCCGGTCGCTAAGCCACGGCTTGATGCGAAAGGGTTGCCCCCTACCGCAACCTCTGAGCCGCCCCCGAACACGCCCGAACTCGGGCTGGTAGCCGTGGTAAATTGAAACACGTGGGGCGTAATTTCGGCCCCTGGTCCTGATTCGGCTTGTCCTGTGAGCGTGGCGTAGATGGTTTCGCCGGCTTTAAACGGAACGGTAGGCGTGAAGCTCAGCGCAGTAGAATTTACGCTGGTTGTGCCAGCCTTCTTGCCGCCCGCCTGTTGGCTGAAAACCTTTAGGGCACCTAGGGTCGCGGGGCTGTTGTTGAAGGGAACGCGCAAGGTCACCGTCACTGGCCCGCGGAGGGGCGCCGCGTTGGAATTACGCGCTGGCGTGACGCTCGTCACGCCCAAAATCGATGAAATGGTAAAGGGCACACTGTTGCTGTTGCCTAGCACGGAGGTAACCACAAGCGGACCCGACGCAATGCCATTGGGTACAGTAACGGTAAGCTGCGTATTCGAATTGGCTACGAAGCTGGGGGCTTCCGTCCCGCTGAAGGTCACGCCGTTCGCGCCTAGCAAGTTGTTGCCAATTATGGTCACGCTTACGCCAGCTGATGTGGTATTGGGCGTCACGCTGGTGATGCTAGGAGCAGGCTGGTTCAGGAATAGATTCAAGCCGTAACTGGTGCTGTTGTCGTTGCCCGTCAGAATGTCGAGGTCGCCGTCGTTGTCGGCGTCGCCGAGCGTCAGGGGGCGGGCATACGAGACAGGGGTCAGCGTCTGGGCAGGGGCGAAGGTGCCGCTGCCATTGTTCAGGCTCACGCCCACGCCGCCACTTGTGCGGCCGGTGGCTAGGTCCAGGTCGCCGTCACCATCCAGGTCGCCGAGTTCCACCGTGTAGGGGTTAGGTCCTACCACTAAGTCTTGGCCGCCGGCGAAAGTGCCGTTGCCGTTGTTCAGCCGCACGCTCACTTTGCCAAGGCTCTGGCTAGCGGCTACGATGTCGAGGTCGCCATCGGCGTCAACGTCGCCGGTGGTCACGTCAAACAACTGCCCGCCTACCGTTACCTCGGAGCCGCCGGTGAAAATACCTAGCCCATTGTTGAGGCGTACGCTCACGGTGCCTCGGCTGTCGTTGGCCGTGAGTAGGTCTAGGTCGCCGTCGCTATCCACGTCACCCAGCGCTACGGCCTCCGTATAGAAAGCATCAACGGATACTTCCTGGTCGCCGCTGAAGAGGCCGCTGCCATTGTTGAAGCGCACGGCCACCGTAGCATTCTTGCCAATCAGCAGATCCTGGTCGCCGTCGCCATCCACGTCACCTAGGGTCATGCTCAAGACTGCCCCACCTGGTTGTACCGATTGCGCGCTCGAGAAGGTGGCATCCCCATTGTTGAGCCGCACACTCACGGGAGTGGTGCCGGAGACGTTGTTGCAGGTTAGGAAATCTAGGTCACCGTCGCCATCAATGTCGGCTGTGGCCAGCACGCGCGCTTCGGCGCTTACGGCCACTGTTTGCGTGGTCCCAAAAACGCCGTTGCCGTTATTGAGGCGGATGGCAACATTTGAATTACTACTCGCTGCCAAGATATCCAAGGCGCCATCCCCGTTCAGGTCACCGAACTTTACCTCATTGGGGTAGAAACCTAGGGTCGCAAGTCGGGCCGGCGCAAAGGTGGCTGGTGCCGCCGCGGTAGTCGTGGTAAATTGGAAAACGTGCGGCGCAGCAGCCACGCCGCCGCTGCTCCGGGCCGCGCCCGTAATGGTGGCGTACACCGTTTCGCCTGGCTGGAAATTAGTGCTTGGGTCGAAGGTGAGAGTGTTGCCACTCACTGTTGCGGTGCCAGCCTTCTTGCCGGCTTGCTGCCCAAATACCCGAAGGGCTTGCTGCGTGGCGGGCGTGTTGCTAAGCGTTTGGTTGAAGGTGGCCGCGACGTTAGTGGTGCGCGGCGCCGAACGGGCATTGCGCGTTGGTGTTAGGCTCGTGACTAGAGGCGCCTGCGCCTGTACGCTACCAACTGTTAGGAGGAGCAGTAGGCTAGCTTTGATCGGTGCAACAAGCCTAGCTAGAGCAGCAGGGCGCTGCGGAAGGGTAGAGGTTGTCATCATAGCAGAAGAGGGTGAGAACGTGGCATTTATATCGTGTAAACTATATGTAAGGTGTTATAATCAGCTTGTTGTAAACATAGGTCTAGACGAGATAAAAGAGAATTTTATATCATTATAGTACTATTAATTTTCTAAAGTGCTATCGGTCGTCTAAGCTGGTTTCGGCAGGATAGTATGCGAGTGGTAGGTCAATGATGAAGCTGTCGCTCAGGCAATTGCTATAGTCTAGGGTGAGCAAAGCGCATAAAACAAAAAAGCCGACCATAGGGTCGGCTCTTTTGTAGTAATAGGAAGTTGTAGGGAGAGGAGCGGAAGTTAGTTACTTACTCAGCGTCAGCGTGAACGTCTTGCTGAATTTACCTGCTACGAGGCGCACCACGTAGATGCCTTCGTTGAGGTTCGTACCGTCGATGTGGTGCGAGTAAGACGTAGCAGCTTGTGCTTCGCCCGTAGCAATCTGCTGCACCTTGCGGCCGAACGAGTCATACAGCTCTAGCGAGTACGACTGCGTTTGAGTGAAGGTGAAGTCAACCGTAGCCTGCTGCGAGAAGGGGTTCGGATACACATCGAAAGCGCTTAGCGAAGTCATGCTGCTCGTGCTAGTGCTGGTGCTCGTGCTGCTGGTCCGGGCGCTGCTGGTGCTAGCGGTAGCGGTGCTAGAGCAGTTGTTCACGTTCACCGTAACGGCCGTACGAGCACTTTCGCAACCGTTGAGCGTCTGCGACACATAGTACGTAGTGCTGCCGATGGTCGTCGTAGATGGGCGGAAGTCAGTGGCTAGTGCCGTGCCACCCGTCGCAGCAGTGTATACTTTCAAGGTAGCCCCGTTCAGCATGCGTACGTTGGTGCTCAGTGAGCTAGAGGTAGCGCCTTGGCAGTAGTTCACGCTCAGCAACTGGTTGATGTGCGCGTAGATGTAGTTCGCAATGATCGAGCAACCTGGCTTGTTAGGGTGCAGGAAGTCCGAGCGGAGCGAGGTCGGCGGCGTATCGTTGTTGTAGTCAGCCACGTCTATTGGGTCCGATGGGTTGTACATCGACACGGTGTAGGGGCGGATGTTCATGAAGTGGCTACCGTAGATAGAAGCTAGGTCTGCGTTCAAGGACATCACGTGCTCGTAGCCGTAGGTGCCAGGGCTCTCGCCCGAACCATTGTAGACGGACACCACGATGTATTCTTTGTGTGGAAGAGCAGCCACCATAGCGGCAATGCTAGCCTTCACTTGTTCGCCCTGGTCGGAGTCATTACGGCCAGCCCAGATGATCGTCGGCCAGGTGTGCTTCGCTGGATCGGCGAGCATGCGGTCCTTGATCTGCACCGACGTTTGACCGCCGATACCTAGGTTTGCCACGCTATAGCCGCTGAGCTGCGAAAGCGTCTGTGGGTAGTAGCCGTATTGCGCATCGGTGAACGAGTCACCCCAAGCGGCAATGTTAGAAGCATCAACCCCAGCTGGCGGAATAACAACCGGTGCCGGTACGCTGCTTACTACGTTCACCGTAACTGCTACACGAGCGCTTTCGCAGGTGCCTGCTACTTGCGATACATAGTAGGTGGTCGTGCCTACTGCTGCGGTAGAAGGCTGGAAGTTAGCGGCCAATGCCGTGCCACCCGTAGCTGCGGTGTAAACGCGCAGTGCGCTAGCGGGAGTAGGAGTGCCGCTTTGCGTGCTACCTGGGGCCGTTACCGAGGTGGTGAGAGCAGTCGATTGGGTTCCTACGCAAAGCGTAACAGTAGTAGCAATGTTAGGCGTACCTGGTACAGCAGTAACGGTAACAACCAATGCTGTGCGGCCGCTTTCGCACGTACCCGATGCCTGTGCTACATAGTAAGTAGTGTTACCGAGGGCTGCAGTCGACGGCTGGAAGTCAGCTGCCAACGATGTTCCGCCCGTAGCAACCGTGTAGATTTTCAGCGTGGCGCCAGATGTCAGCGTTACACTAGCGCTCAGTGGGCTAGCAGTAGAGCCTTGGCAATACGTCACCGGAGTGTTTACCGTAGGGCTGGCCAACTGACAAGCACTTGGATTCACCGTTACTGTCGTTTGGGCAGCGGCGCTAGCCAAACCTAGGTTATCAGTCACCACTAAGCTGAACACGTACGTACCAGCTGCCAAGCCACTCACCACAGGTTGAGCGACAGTCTTATTAGTGAAGGTAGCCGTGTTAGGACCGCTCACTTGGTTCCAGGCGTATGTGGCAATGGTGCCATCAGCGTCGGTACCGCTGCCGCTCAGCGTAACGCTGCTCGTAGGTAGTGTGATGCTTTGATTAGCGCCGGCATTAGCTACAGGAGCCTGATTGGCGGCGGCATTCACTGTTACTGTCGTTTGCGAGGCAGCACTAGCCACTCCGAGGTTGTCGGTCACGATGAGGCTGAACACGTAAGAGCCAGCTGCTAGGCCGCTCACCACGGGCTGAGCTACCGTTTTATTAGAGAACGTAGCCGTGTTGGGTCCGCTCACCTGGGTCCAAGCATAGGTAGCAATGGTGCCATCGGCATCGGTGCCGCTGCCGCTCAAGGTGGTAGAGCTAGTGGGCAGCGTAATGGTCTTGCTGGCGCCAGCATTCGCTACTGGTGCTTGGTTGGCAGCTGAACTAACTGTCACGCTGGTCTGAGCAGCAGCGCTGGCTAGACCTAGGTTGTCGGTGACAATGAGGCTGAACACGTAGGTGCCCGCTGCCAAGCCACTCACTACCGGCTGGGCGACAGTCTTGTTGGAGAAGGTCGCCGTGTTGGGGCCGCTCACCTGGTTCCAGGCGTATGTGGCAATGGTGCCATCAGCATCCGTGCCGCTGCCGCTGAGCGTAACACTGCTCGTAGGGAGGGTGATGCTCTTGTTGGCGCCGGCATTAGCTACTGGCGCTTGGTTGGCTGCTGCGTTCACCGTGATGCTTACCTGCGCGGCAGCGCTAGCTAAGCCTAGGTTATCCGTGACGATGAGGCTAAACACGTAGGTGCCCGCTGCTAGGCCGCTCACAGTCGGTGCGGCAATGGTTTTGCTGGAGAACGTTGCGGTGTTAGGGCCGCTCACCTGATTCCAAGCATAGCTAGCCACCGTGCCATCAGCATCCGTGCCGCTGCCGGCGAGTGTAACACTGCTCGTGGGCAGGGTGATGCTTTGGTTGGCGCCAGCATTGGCGACTGGCGCTTGGTTCGTAGCTGTTGTGGTGCGCTTGAGAGCCGACGTAGGGATTATGGTCTTCGCGAAGTTCGGACCAGCGTAGCTCACTTGCAGATTCTGGCTGCCGTAGCCTTGTAGGTAGGAGACAGTGAAGGCGTGGGTACCGGCTTTCAGGCCGATGGTGCCGCTTACCTCGCGGCTGTCGTGCGAGCCGTCGTTGTTGACGAGCAGCGTCGAGCCGATGTAGAGCAAGGAGCCATCGTCGGAGTTAGAGTAGAAGGTGTACTGCCCATCGGTGGGCACGGTCACGTAGCCCGTGAACTGGAAGGAGAAGGCGTAGTCCCGCTGCTGCGCCGTCAGCTCGAAGGCGGTGGTGGTACCCGTTTTCAGCGGCGTGAGCGTGCTGTAGTTTGGCACCGCATCCCAGAAGCCTTCGTAGTACTTGTAGTCTAACCCCGCCACTGTGTTCGCGGGGTTCTCCGGCGTGCGCAGGGCTCCGTTTTGGTTTACAGTAATGCTAACCTGCGCTGGGTTGCTGAGAGCTCCTTGGTTATCGGCAACTACCAAGCTGAACACATACGTGCCAGCAACCAGATTGCTTACAGTTGCGGAAGCGGCGGTGGTGCTGCTAAAGCTTGCATTGCTAGGTCCGCTCACCTGCGCCCAGCTATACGAGCTGATAGTACCATCCACGTCCGTAGAAGCCGTGCCATTCAAGGTAGCCGTGTTCGTGGGGAGGGTCAGGGTTTGGTTAGCACCTGCGTTAGCAACTGGTGCTTGATTGGAAGTGGTGGCTACGCGCTTATAGGCAGCAGCCGGAATAGCTTGCTTTGCGAGGCTAGGTCCGGCATAGCTTACTTGCAGACTCTGGCCACCGTCGTTTTCGAAGAAGGCGATGGTGATGGCGTGCGTACCAGCTTGCAAGCCGATTGTACCCGCTTGTTCCACATCTCCGTGCAGACCATCGTTGTTCACCACTTGTGTCGAGCCGATATAGAGCTTGGAGCCGTCATCGGAGCTGGTGTAGAAGGTGTACTGGCCGTCGGTGGGTACCGTTACGTAGCCTGTGTATTGGAAGGCATAGCCATTGTCACGCAAAGCAGCCGTCAGGGTTGGGGTCGTTACGGTGCCAGTGCGAGTAGGAGTGAGCGTGCTGAAAGTCGGCAGCGCATTCCAATAGCCTTCGTAGTACTTGTAATCCAAGCCGGCTACTGCGTTGGCCGGGTTCTCTGGCGCACGCAGGTTGCTAGCGGCATTCACCGTCACGGTGGTCTGAGCAGCAGCGCTGGCTAAACCTAGGTTATCCGTCACGATGAGGCTGAACACATACGTGCCGGCCGCTAGGCCGCTCACTACGGGCTGAGCGACAGTCTTATTAGTGAAGGTCGCCGTGTTGGGGCCGCTTACTTGCGTCCAAGCGTAGCTAGCCACCGTGCCATCGGCATCCGTGCCGCTGCCAGTTAGTGTCACCGAACTCGTTGGAAGAGTGATGGTCTGGCTAGCACCAGCATTAGCCACAGGAGCCTGGTTAGCGACAGTGTTAACCGTTACTGTTGTTTGCGAGGCAGCACTGGCTAGGCCGAGGTTATCCGTCACGATCAAGCTGAACACGTAAGAGCCAGCTGCTAGGCCACTCACGGTCGGTGCAGCAATGGTTTTGCTAGAGAACGTTGCGGTGTTAGGACCACTCACCTGGGTCCAAGCATAGCTAGCAATGGTGCCATCGGCGTCGGTGCCGCTACCGCTCAAGGTGGTGCTGCTGGTGGGCAGCGTAATGGTCTTGCTGGCGCCAGCATTCGCTACTGGTGCTTGGTTGGCAGCTGAACTAACTGTCACACTGGTCTGAGCAGCAGCGCTGGCTAGGCCTAGGTTGTCGGTGACAATGAGGCTGAACACGTAGGTGCCGGCCGTTAGGCCACTCACTACCGGCTGAGCCACTGTCTTATTAGTGAAGGTAGCAGTATTAGGGCCGCTTACTTGCGTCCAAGCGTAGCTAGCCACCGTGCCATCGGCGTCGGTGCCGCTGCCGCTGAGCGTTGCTGAGCTAGTCGGTAGGGTGATGCTCTGGTTGGCGCCAGCGTTGGCCACCGGCGCTTGGTTTGTAGCCGTAGTGGCGCGCTTGTAAGCCGAGGCTGGAATAAGGGTCTTCGCGAAGCTCGGACCAGCGTAGCTCACTTGCAGATTCTGGCCACCATAGCCTTGTAAGTAGGCAATGGTAATAGCGTGTGTACCAGCTTTCAGGCCGATGGTGCTAGCAATTTCCCGGTCGCCGTGCGAGCCGTCGTTATCTAAGAGCAAGGTGGAACCCATATAAATACGGGAACCGTCGTCGGAGTTGGAGTAGAAGGTATACTGACCATCAGTTGGTACAGTCACGTAGCCCGTGAATTGGAACGCAAACGCGTAGTCACGCTGCTGAGCCGCCAACGACGGAGCCGTAACGGTACCTGTCTTAAGGGGCGTCAGGGTATTGAAGGCTGGCAAATTATCCCAGAAACCTTCGTAGTACTTATAGTCGAGGCCTGCTACCGTGTTGGTTGGGTTCTCTGGTGTGCGCAGACCCGAAGCAGCATTCACGGTTACGGTCACCTGCGACTCGGTGCTGAGGGCACCTAGGTTATCGGTCACTACCAAGCTGAAGACATACGTGCCCGCCTGCAGCCCGCTCACGCTAGGAGCGGCTACCGTTTTGTTGCTGAACGTGCCGGTGCTCGGGCCGCTTACTTGGCTCCAGAGGTAGCCTGTCACTGTGCCGTCGCTGTCCGTGCCACTGCCATTGAGGGTAACGGTGCTGGTTGGCAGCGTGATGGTTTGAGCAGCGCCCGCATTAGCTACCGGTGCCTTGTTCGACGTAGATGTCGAGGCCCGCTTGTAGGCGGAAGCCGGTATGAGCTGCTTGTTCAGGCCTGGGCCGGCATAGCTCACTTGCAAGTTCTGGCCGCCAGCATCCTGCAAGTAAGCCACGGTAATGGCGTGGGTACCGGCTTGCAGCCCGATGGTGCCGTTGAGCTCCTGGTCGCCGTGGGTGCCATCGTTGTTGACCACCAGCGTATTGCCGATGTAGAGAAGCGAGCCGTCGTCGGAGTTGACGTAGAAGGTGTACTGGCCATCAGTGGGTACGGTCACGTAGCCCGTGAACTGCATGGCGTAGCCGTAGTCGCGCTGCGCCGGCGTTAGGGCCGGCTGCATGATAGCGCCCGTTTTGAGCGGCGTGAGAGTAGTGAAGTTGGGAATCGCCTTCCAGAAACCCTCATAATACTTGTAGTCCAGACCCGAAACGGTGCTGGCTGGGTTTTCTGGCGTGCGCAGATCCACTAAAGCAGCTTTGCGCTTTGTTGATGCAGCAGTGGTATAGCGAACGGATGGGGAAGCTAGATGTGCTTGCGGATGAGCCGTAGGATTATCATTACTAGAGATAGACCGGCTTGCTACCGGCTCAGCTGCTGCCATCGAGAGGGGAGCGACGGCAAGCAATGGAATTAATAATGACAGAAAAAAGCCCCTTCTACGATGGTAGAGGTTATAAAAAGAATGCATGCTGGGTGTGTTTGTAAAGTTTAGTCTTATTTGAGATAGAAAGCTTGTTGTTAAGCAATGTTACATGACGAAGCAGCTGAGCAAGCTTAAATGAAAATTGGTGGGGTTAGATAAGGGTAGGATAGGGCAACTGAGAGCGGGAGAGAGCAGAAGAAAAAGGGTACTAGAAGGCGTTTTCGCTGCCTTTAGCGGATTGGTAAACGGTGAGCACAATGATTTTAAGATCAAGCAGAAACGACCAGTTTTTGATGTAGAAGATGTCAGCATTTACGCGCTTAGTCATGGCTATAAGCTCCTTGGTTTCGCCGCGGTGACCCGCTACTTGTGCAAGGCCCGTGATGCCAGGCATCACCGCGTGGCGCACCATGAAGTTGTCAATCACGCGGGCGTAATCTTCCGTGTGCTTGAGCATGTGCGGGCGCGGCCCTACCACCGACATTTCGCCTCGCAACACGTTGATGAACTGCGGCAGCTCGTCTATGCTCGTTTTGCGCAGCATGGCACCAATACGGGTGATGCGGTTGTCGCCACGGCTAGCTTGCTTGTGGTCAGCATCAGCGCTCATGCGCATGCTGCGGAACTTGAGGCAGTAGAAGGGTAACCCATCTTTGCCTGTGCGTAGTTGTTTAAAAAAGACCGGTCCTCTTGAATCAATTTTGATAATTAGTGCAATCAGCGGCACCAACCAACTGAGCAAAAAAATCAGTACCAAAGAGGCAAATGCAATGTCGAAAGCCCGCTTGAGAAAAGTGGGTTGGGCTACTGTAGAGTTTACCTTTAGAGCGGCTGAAGGGAGAGAGAAAATGTGCTCCATGCTTACCAGATACGTTATATTTTTTATAAACATAGTGTAATCACATTATATAAACAAAAATTTGTGCAAGAAATTATTTTTAAAAACCTATTCAGGGAATTGCAATACGCGGTTATATCCTTGTGTTTAAGGAGTATAGAGGCTCGTTTCTATAGCTTTACTACTTTCTATTCAGCTGGTTGGTCGGACGTTAGATCAAACCACAAAAGCTAGGCGGTAGCTTCTTGGTAGCGCTTTTATAAGCCGTAGGAAAAGGGGAGGGTTCTTGCTCCTAAGTAGAAGGCCGAATGCCTTGAGGAGCTATAAAAAAGCCTCAATCACTGACTGAGGCTTTTCGGGAACATACCAGCAGAAAACGTACTGTTACCTGCGGCAAATACATACGTAGTGAAGTAGTTAGCTGGATTTACTAGCTGTAAACAATTGTGCTTTTTTGCCTAACCGGAGCTAGGCGTGGCGTTCAAGTCCTATAAGCTTAGTGATTAGCTAGATACAAATAGCCCAAGAAAACGCCTTAGCGCCCTGCTAGGTACATATGCTGGCAATAAAAGCTGAAGATGGAACTTTTTGTAAAATGCCTAGTTGGAAATATCCAATTATTTCATTTTGCATTTATAGGCTTTTACCTAGGGGCGATTCTAGGGCCGAGAGGTTATAAAGTGATGCACCTAGGACAGCCTACCACCGCGCGACATTATGTTAGTTGATCTCTGTCAATATCACTCTATATAACCTAAACGATGTACTATTCTTGCCGACATGAAGTAGCATAACCGGTGCCTACCGGCTCTGCTTCAGCCATGCGTACGCAGTAGCCAATTCTTCAAACATAATCACGATGGGATTGGTGATGAACTGCATGCTGGCATCAATGGCGTGTTGGTCAGACCAGAGAGGAGAGTAGATCCAGGCGACATAACGAACGCCCTGTTGGGCAATGCTGTCAAGACAATCACGACCTAGCCACTGTGCAGATGTTTCCCAACTGCTAGTTACCTGACTACTATCGTTCAAAATCTTTCTACATTCCCATGCTTGCAAGCATCGTATAATAACCTCGAAGCCAGCGAGTACTGAGGTTTTATCATGTTCTCCTTTCCATTCGATATACAACCAATCGTTAGGACCATCATAGGAAACAGTGAGAGAAGGGGTATCAACTAATTTGCGAAAAGTCTGCATTGTATGGAACGGACGGTGCGCTTCACGCTAGACTTACCGTTGGCCGGTGGGCGACCAGCCAAGGGTCTAGCGTTACTAAGGAGGCGGACGAAAGAGGACGAAAACAGATGCTATACCTCAGCTCCTGAAACTCTGGTACCTAGGTACGCAGTGCCAAGCCAGAACTGTGCATAAAAAATAACTGCTGGGGATGTAGGGAGCATCTTTGAAAATTGGACTTAGGAATAATAACTTTGTAGAAATACCTGTTAAGATAAAAGCCCATGTCAGAGAATGAGGTAAATCTTCGCGCAGCGTTATACAAAGGCAACTCGGCACAGGCTGGTTGCTGGCTGTCTGAGTTTGTGCAGGAACGGTATACGTCACTCAAACTCACGGTTAGGCAGCAAGCAGCACTTGTAGCTATATGTCAAACGGTAGTGATGAGTAATCAGTTTCTTACTCCCAATGAATTGCTACAGCAAGTTTCTAGCTGTTTGGGCTACATCATCTAGTAGCCTTTTAGGTATTATAAAGTTCTTATAGCTAGTTATTTACCTTCTATTATTGCGCAGATGAATCTGCGTTCATAGCGTATTCGCTAAATCAGCAGAATCAGCTTATCAGGAGCTAGGTACTAGGCGACCCGGCTTAGTCCTGTATCTTGGGGCCCGCAACCGCAACAGACAGAAGTAGTTTGTTGCCCTTATCCTCGCCCTTTCCCGATGAAGATCCTGCTGGTTGAAGATGAACCCAAAGTAGCCGCTTTTTTGCACCAAGGCCTGACGGAGCAGCAGTATGCTGTCGACTTAGCGCCCGACGGCTTGGTGGGCTTACGTATGGCGCTAGCTAACTCCTACGATCTGCTTATCCTCGACACGCTGCTGCCTAGCCTCAGTGGGCTCGAAGTGTGTCGGCAGGTGCGGGCCCAAAACCCGGCCGTCCCCATTCTGATGCTCACGGCCCTCGGCGAAACGGATGATAAGATCCGGGGCCTCGATGCAGGTGCCGACGATTACTTGGTTAAGCCCTTCGCGTTTCAGGAGTTGCTGGCGCGCATTCGGGCCCTGGCTCGGCGCCGTCAGGAGGGGCCAGCGGCCGGGGCTGTGTTGCGCTTAGCCGATCTTACCCTCGATCCAGCGCGCAAGCTTGTGCAGCGTGCGGGGCAGGCTATTCAGCTCACGGCTCGTGAGTTTGCCCTGCTCGAATACCTGCTGCGCAACCAAGGACGGGTAATTTCCAGGGTTGATATCCTGGAGCACGTCTGGGAAACGTCCTTCGATACCGGCTCCAACGTGATTGATGTGTACATCAACTTCCTGCGCAAAAAGGTAGATAAAGACTTTTCGCCTAAGCTCATCTATACACTCGTGGGCATGGGCTACGTAATGAAGGAAGAATAACGGTGTGTTAGCTGGCGGCTTATTAAGCAGCTAGGGGGTAAGCCATGGATGTCTAGCTGAACGGGGAAGTCACAAGTCCTTTCTTTGCGAGAAGGACGACGTAGGCTCAAGCTGCAATAGCCGACCATTCAACTATCTACTAATTCAATCCTTCAGCCTATGACCATTCGCACGCGCCTAGCCTTGCAGTTTGCCGCTATTTTGGCCGTCACGCTGGTGCTATTTACGCTGGTCATTTACTTCTTTTCATACTACTCTTGGCGGCAGTACTTCACCGAGATCTTGTTTGCGCGGGCGCGCATTGTAGCGCACGTGTACTTGGATGGAACTAACCGGGCCGACGAGGAAAGTCGTGCCTCGTACCGACGCTATTTGCGGCAGTTTTATCGCACCCTGCCCGAGGAAGAAGTATACGTATATAATGCTGCCAACGAAATCGTATTTCGCGAAGGGCAGGAAACGATAATGGCCGTGCCCGCTGACTTGCTTAGTGCGGTGCGGCAAACTGGGCAGGAGGTGGTGCTAGGTCCTGACTACCGGCAAACGGTAGGGCTGCTCTACCGCGATGCCCGCCGCGGCGATTTTGTAGTAGTGGCGTCCTCGCTCGATACTACAACCCGGGAGCAGCTACGGCAGGAACGCCAGATTTTGCTAGCTGGGCTACTCGGCTCTTTCCTCATTGTGGGGCTAGGAAGTTGGTTTTTTGCCGGGCAGGCCCTGCGCCCCATGAAGCGTATTGTGCAGGAGGTAGATAATATCCGGGCGTCGGATCTGCACCAGCGCCTGTCGCAGGCCGATGGCCAAGACGAGGTGTCGCACTTAGCCCAGCGCTTCAACAGCTTGCTCGATCGGCTTGAAACAGCGTTTGCAGGGCAGCGTACATTCGTGCGCGATGCCTCGCATGAACTGCGTACGCCCATCACGGCTGTCATTGGGCAACTGGAAGTGGCGCTGATGCAGGAGCGCACGCCTGGCGAGTACCGGCGCGTGCTACAGAGTACCCTAGATGCGGCGCGTCTGTTGAAAGATCTAACGAACGGCTTGTTGCAGATTGCAAAAGTGTCGGACGACCCTTCGCAGGTGCCGCTCACGTCGGTGCGCCTAGACGAGCTGGTGTTGCAGGCCCACGAAGAAATGCAGCGCCGCCAGCCTACCTGCCGGATCGACCTAGATTTCAACGAAGCGTCAGCGCACATGACGGCCATTCCGTTCAGCGTGTACGGCAACGAAGCGCTGCTACTGGCGGCCGTGCTCAATATTCTGGAGAATGCCTGCAAGTTTTCGATGGGCTCTAAACAACCTATCCTGGCAGTGTTGGCAACCAATGGACGGATGGTGAGTTTGGAAGTGCGCGATGAAGGGGTAGGCATGAGCGAAGCGGACCGCCAACAAGTATTCGTGCCTTTCTTTCGGGCCGCGACGGTGCGCAACGTGCCGGGGCATGGCATTGGGCTACCGCTGACAGCTAAGATCATGGAACTGCATGGCGGCACCATAACCGTGGAGAGCGAGCTAGGTAGGGGAACTCAGGTGCGCTTAGAATTACCAGCTATGTGAAGCTTGTTGCCCCAGGACGGTAGCATAGCTTATAACTTATTTGCTGATATTTATTATTGATAATCAAACAGTTGTAATTTTTAATTTCCTTTTAACGCTCTTTTAATTTGGTCTTAACGGCGTGGTTGTAGACTTGTACCATCTCGTACTGGCAGGCCATTTTTACCAAGCCATTATCGCCGGTGCGAAGCTAGCTCTGCTGCTATGATTAAAACTGCTTAGGGTGTAACTGCGTCTGCGCCCGCTGGCGCAACCACCCATCTGTTACAGGCGCTTTTGAAAGATGCTTCGTTCTTGTAAACAAATACTTGCACGTTGAAATTAGCAGCAACATTCAAATCTAATTCCCACTGATGCAAGAGATTCTGGAAAACAACCGCAAATGGGTCAAAGAAAAGTTAGCGAATGATGCTGACTACTTCAACCGACTAGCGAAGGGCCAGAAGCCGCGGTATTTATTCATTGGCTGCTCCGATTCACGAGTGCCCGCGAGCAATATCACAGGCACTGGCCCAGGGGAGATGTTCGTGCACCGCAATATTGCGAACCTAGTGGTGCACTCCGATATGAACCTGCTGAGCGTGTTGCAATACGCTGTGGAGGTGCTTGGTGTGCAAGATATTATGGTGGTAGGTCACTATGGTTGTGGCGGTGTGGCTGCTGCTGCTGCCGATAAGCAATATGGCTTGATTGATAACTGGCTGACCAACATTCGGGACGTTATTCGGCTGCACGAAAAAGAATACTTGCGCATCAATGACGAGGAGACGCGTCTGCGACGCCTCGTGGAACTGAACGTAATCGAGCAGGTACGCAACTTGTCGAAAACCAACATCATCCAGAACGCACGCAAAGGAGACAACCCGCCGCGCTTGCATGGCCTGGTGTACGACGTGCGTGATGGCCTGCTGAAAGACTTGCGCGTGGAAGATGACCTTCACGAGTACGCACACATTTACGCAACAAGCGCGAAGCCTTCGAGCGATGAGCTAGCCTTGCCAGTGGTGCCAATAGAAGAACAGGCAAACACCCTGCATGTCGAAGAACAAGAAGCTGATAGCTCCATGCAGCGCGTGAGCTAACACCAGTACCACGCTGGCCTAGACTGAGGGGAAAGGGCTGGCGTGTTAAAACCACCGAATGCATTAAGCTTCGGTGGTTTTTTTATGCCCTAAGACAAGCAAGTGAGTAGACGCCTGCGTGTGAGAGACGCCTAAGCTTGGGTATGCTTACGCCTCAAGAACTAGGCGTTTGTTGCAGCATGTTCTGCTTAATGCTTCACCGATTTGGTACGATGTACGGGCCGCGGATGCGCTGTGCGCGGCAGATGTTTTGTGGGGCTGATGCCATCGATTTCTACGCCGGGTAGCAGGATGGAATAAGCGGGAATAAGCTTTGCAGTGACGGGGTGGCTGGGACCGGCCCACGCAGGAACCGTAACCAAAGCCAGAGCGACAACCGGAACTAGGTACTTTTTCATGACGAAAAAACAAGTGGTTGAACGATGGTCCAAACCTACCGCTCGTTAAGTGAGCGGCACATGAATACTTGAATATTCCAAGCAAAGCGACTAGTCTGTTCGAACTGTTAAGGAGCGCTTGTGGAAGGTGCTGATAGCTGGAAGGTCATAAAGTTGTTGCCAACTCGACAATACCTTTTCCAAAAAGCTTGACGTACTGCTTGTATTCATCATCCCACTTTCTTGTAGTATGGAAAAGCCTATTTCGCGTCAAATGCACGGCGTTGCCGATTTGAGTTACATACCCATGGTTCTTGCTTTACCAAAGCTAGCTGGCTTCGAAGACGAAAAGAGCGCCGTTACGATGACGCGCGTGCTGGCCGGTAACGTCCTGACCGTTGGCTTATTTACCCGAGCCGAATGGGGCGTGTTCAAGAAGATACCCTTCAAAACGCACCTTATTCTGGACATAGCTGCCGGTGTGCTAGCGGCTAGTGCCCCTTGGCTGCTAGGTTTCTCTAAAAATAAAGCCGCCCGCAACGCCTTCTTAGCGATTGGAGCAGTAGAATTGACCGCCGGCTTGCTCTCGCAACCGGAGGAAATGCCGAAATACCGAGACTAACTTGCTGGGCTTCTTCGAAGCCCTGTACACAAAACGGCCTTGCAGCGGTTCTCACGTGAACTATTGCAAGGCCGTTTTGCAAAGGAGCTAGGTGCTTATGCTTCTTCCTCCTTCAATGACTGCATATCGATGACGTGGCGGTAGCGCACTTCCTTATCAAGCAGGTCGTCGAACGCTTTGTTGATGTCCTGCATCTTGATCATTTGTACCTCGGGCAAGATGTTGTGCTCGGCGCAGAAATCTAGTACCTCTTGGGTTTCGGCGATGCTCCCGATGATGGAGCCCGCCACCGTGCGGCGGTACATGGCCATATCCATGTTGTTGAGCGGCTTCTTGTATTCGCCTAGCAAGCCAACGGCCACGATGGTGCCGTCGAGGTTGAGCAGCGACACGTAATCGGAGATGTCGTACGCGTCGGGGATGGTGTTGAGGATAAAATCGAACGTGGCTTCGTGCTGCTTCATCGCCGCAGAGTCAGTCGAGATGATGACTTCGTGGGCGCCGAATGCTTCAGCATCGGCTACTTTATCCTTGGAAGTTGTAAGCACAGTTACGTTAGCGCCTAACGCTTTGGCTATCTTCACGGCCATGTGACCTAGGCCGCCGAGGCCCACGATACCTACCTGGTCACCGGCTTTCACATTCCAGTGCTTCATCGGTGAATAGGTCGTGACACCCGCGCACAAGATAGGCGCGGCCGCTGTGATGTCGAGACCTTCCGGAATGCGCAACACAAACGACTCTTTCACGGTGATGTTGGTGGAGTAGCCACCGAAGGTGTTGGCGCCGCTGCCGTCGGGCTTCATCGGGCCGTTGTACGTGGCCGTCCAACTCACCGGGCCTTGGCAGTAATTTTCCTCGCCGTGCTTACAGGGTTGGCACTCGCCGCACGAGTCAACCATGCAGCCCACGCCTACCAGGTCGCCGACCTTGAACTTGGTGACGGCGCTACCGATTTGCGAGATCCGACCAACGATTTCGTGGCCTGGTACGCACGGATACACCGTGTTTTTCCAATCGTTTTTCACCTGGTGCACATCGGAGTGGCACACCCCGCAGTATAGGATATCAATATGAACTTCGTCGCCCTGGGGGAGGCGGCGCTCAATTTCCATGCGCTTCAGACCGTTGAAGATGGAGTTGGTGGCGCCGTAAGCAGGCGTTTTGATGGTTTCGACCGTCGTGGTTGCTTCGAAAGTGGTAGTATCCATAAGAGGTTGGTTTTGGTAATGAGAGGGACGTTTTCTGGCGCAAGCCAGAAGCGTAGAACGCTAGCAGAGTTTACGGCTGCGCCTGGAGGTAGTTAATAGACCTATGGAGCTCTAAAAGCTAGCTTGCCATTACCTCCTAGCTCAACCAACTGTATCGCCCTTTCATCGACCAAAAACAGGCCTCTATCTTAAAAGAGAGGTGCTTGGGAAACTGAAATTCCCCTGATTATGCACGCCATACCCTAGGTCAGACTCGTCGCAGAATCGGAAAGCGGGCCTGAATAAACATGTAAAGTCCGTAAACGACTAGCCCCAGCGCAACTACGCCGAGCGCTTCTGGACTCATGGCTTGCAGCGCCTTAAAGCAACCCTCTGTGTCACGTATTTCATTGATGTTGGCATGCTGGGCAGCCATAAAGCAGAAGTAACCCATAATGAGGAGCACCACGCCGCGGGCACTGTAGCCAACTTGGCCCATGCGGTGCACGAGTAGCCGTTGGGCGTGCGTAAATGGACTGAACTGTACGTCGGTATCGAACTTTCCCGACCAAGCGCGGTAGAGCTGGACGACGCCGGCACCTAGCACAATCAACCCAACTAGCCCTAGCAGTGCCTGCCCGTAGTGGTGGTGCAGTACGCTTCGTAGCGTCGATTGGCTGGTGTTGTCACTGGGCGGGAGGTGACCATGCCAGGCAATTCTGGCGGTGTAAAAAGCTAGGACTCCGTGCAGTAGTCCGCTAAATATATAGAACCCCCGGACGGCTAAGCCTTTCACAGCGGATCCCTGGTTTTCCGTGTCAAGTAGAGCTTGGGCAAAGCGCCACGCCACATACCCCAACAGGCCACCCGCAATGAGCCATAGCAAAGCCTGACCTAGCGGCATGTGCTGAATGGCTTGAAAGGCCTCCTGCTGACTTGGCGCATTGCTGCCACGCAAGCCGAGCGCAGCCATAGTCGCGAGCACACCTAGTACCAAGTACACGAACCCGAGTGAGGCAAAGCCAATTCGTGCCCAAACTTTGAGGCTGGCCGCAGGGGAGGGTAAGGCAGCTGGTATAGTGGAGGTCGTGAATTCCATTGCGTTATGACAACCCAACGCTTACGTAAGAAAAACATAGCTAGGTTGCTGCGCATGTATGGAATACTCACAAAACCGTTCGTCTGAGCCAGCTATTCTTCTTTATTACTCAGCCCATTGGGTTTGTAGTCCGGCTGAGTAGAAACGTGGGAATGAATCCAGCTAGGTTCCTTGCGGTGGTAAAAAGCAGTGAGTAGGTTAGTCAACACCACCACATCCCCCACAGCCACTGCTGCATCCGGAGCAGCCGCTGCTACACCCACTGTCGCTGCTGTGCCCATGTCCATCTCCGTGCCCGCCGCAGCCACTATGCCCATCGTGCGACGGGCAATGGCTGTCAAACGTATCCGCGCAATCATTCCAAGTAGACCCGCCCGCGTCACTAGTGCCTTCTACATGCTCAAGCTCCCGCATTTCTGTTTCTAGCTGGCGCCCAACCGGCGAAGTAAATGAGGGAAGCAGAAAGAGTAATCCTTGCAAATTGTGCAGCCACGTTTGAGTTTCGGCTGTGGGCTGGTTGGCACATCGTACCAATTGCTTATCTAGGTTAATTAACTCATTTCGAACAAACTGATCGAAATTGCTGCCTTGAGTGGTTGGCGTTATGTAGCCAATCAGGCGCCGCCACCAAGAGGCGTGAATGAACAACTCAGCGGTGCGGTCATTTTGCAAGATCAACTGATAGTAAGCGCGCACGGAGCCTACGCGCTGCATAAGCATCCTGACGTACTGCCGAAATTGCGTCTGGAAAGAAGGGTCTTGTAGGAATAACTCTAGGAGCGGCTTCTCATGGGGCAAATACGAGTAAGCACCTAGCATAGGGCCTGCGCATACGTAGGTATACAGAACCGCAGGGTCGCTAGGGTGCGGTTGACTATACCGATGTTCTAAGCTAAGTGCTTCCTTGCGCAACAGATCCAGAAATGTAAGGCGCAGAAGCTGTCGTAGAAGAGGAGCGTGACGCTCGTGAACAACGAGCAAAAGCTCAGCAGGAGAGAAGTCCGTAAGGGCAGGCATCAGTTGCGCCGAAAGCTAGGTTTAGGTACTAACCAATAAGCATCAAGGTTCACACGCCGGAAGTTGATTTCCCGGAATCGGGTCTCGCTATCGGGCCAAATGTCAGCAGGTGGCAAGGCATTGAACGTGGTGTGATACAGTTGCTTCGTGCGTTCGTACCAGTTCTCAAACTTGGTCTGCTCGCTAGGGCCGCCTTTCGTGGGACCGTGGTGAATAGGGCGCCCGAGCACCTGGTCGCAAAACGCTACCCAGTACGACTGGGTGTACAGCAAGTGCAAGTGCCACACCTGATCTACTGGGTCGGAAGGAGTGAGCGGGTGCGGCGCGAGGCACAGCAAAAACATGAATTTTTTGTACTCCAGCACCGCGCGGAGGGCATAGTCTAAGGGCCAACCGTTCTCCCGCGCTAGGCGGTCTGTAAAGGAAAAGGAAGCAGCCGGATCGTCGAGCTCAAAAGCCCGGATACGCTCCCATAAGTTGGGTGGTAGGGTAGGTTCCAAGAGAGAAGTAAAGGAAATCCTAGAGAGTAGGCAGCAGAAAGGAACCCTTATGTAGTCGGTTGGATATACTTAGTTGTAAATATATAAGTCGGCAGCAACACCTAGCCATTTCAAGCGAGAAGTCACAAGCGAAATCGACTTTTTCTCCGTGTATCTTTGTTGATTCCTTGCTGAGCTAGCTCAGCGAAATCATTGAATCAGCAACACCCTGCGATTTGAAAGTTTGCATTGCCGAAAAACCTAGCGTCGCCCGCGAAATTGCCAACGTCATCGGTGCCAACCGGAAGATGGACGGCTACTTTGAGGGCAATGGCTACCAAGTAACCTGGACCTTCGGGCACTTCTGCCAGCTGCGCGAACCCGAAGACTACCGCCCCGAGTGGAAGCGCTGGAGCATCCACGACCTACCCATGGTGCCCGATAACTTCGGCATCAAACTCATGCGCCGCGACGACGGCGTGGTGCGTCAGTTCAACGTTATCAAAAATTTGCTGGCCAACGCCGAGGAAGTCATCAACTGTGGCGACGCCGGGCAGGAGGGCGAGGTTATTCAGCGTTGGGTGCTCACCGAGGCCAAGTACCGCAAGCCCTTCAAGCGCCTCTGGATTTCTTCTTTGACCGAGGAAGCCATTCGCCAGGGCTTCCAGAACCTGCGCGACGGTGCCGAGTTCGACCGCCTTTACCAAGCCGGCAAGAGCCGCGCCGTGGGTGACTGGTTGCTAGGTCTGAATGCCACGCGCCTATTCACACTCAAGTACGCCGCCGGCCAAAAGCAGGTGCTCAGCATTGGGCGCGTGCAAACGCCAACCCTAGCGCTGCTCGTAGACCGGTACCACGAGATTCAGAACTTCAAGCCCGAACCGTACTGGGTGTTGCGCACGGAGTACCGCGGCACTATGTTCAGCCACGTGGCGCCGCCTAAGAAGAGTAAAGCCGACGACGATGAGCCCGACGAAAAAGCTAGGCTGAAAGCGCGTGGCTACTTCGTGAGCGAGGAGGAAGCCAAGGCGGCCCTGGCGGCCGTGCAGCCCGCGCCGCTCACCGTCACCGGTGTCGAAATCAAGAAAGGCTACGAGTCGCCGCCCGCGCTCTTCGACCTGACCTCGCTGCAAGTGCAATGCAACAACCAGCTAGGTTTGTCAGCTGAAGACACGCTCAAAACGGTGCAGAGCCTCTATGAAAAGAAGGTGGTGAGCTACCCGCGCGTGGATACCACTTACCTGCCCGACGACCAGTACCCCAAAATTCCCGGCATTCTTAAAGGGCTAAGCGCTTACCACAGCCTTACGCAGCCGCTGCTGGCCAATAAGATCCGGAAGTCGACTAAGGTCTTCAACAACCAGAAAGTCACCGACCACCACGCCATCATCCCAACGGGTGCCACCGCTAACGGCCTAGGGGGCAATGAGTCGAGCGTGTACGACATCATCGTGCGGCGCTTCCTAGCCGCATTTTACCCCGACTGCGAAGTGTCGAACACAACCGTGACGGCCGAGGCGGCTGGTTACCCATTTCGCGTGCGGGGGCGTCAGATTTTGAACCCCGGCTGGCGCGTGGTGTACGGCGACCCGGCGGCCCAGCAAGCACCCGCCACGCCGAAAGCGGGCACCGAAGGCGACGATGACGTCGTGAATACCGTGCTGCCTACCTTCGAAAAAGGCGAGAGTGGCCCGCACAAGCCGCGTCTTGACCAGAAAGTGACCCAACCTCCGCGCGAGTACAGCGAGGCCATGCTGTTGCGCGGGATGGAAACGGCCGGTCGCAACATCGACGATGATGAGCTGCGCCAGGCCATGAAGGAAAACGGTATCGGGCGACCGAGTACCCGGGCAGCGATCATTGAAACGCTGTTTAAACGCGGCTATATCCGGCGCGATAAGAAGAAGATTGTACCCACATCGACTGGAGTTGAGCTGATTGGTCTGATTCGTAACCCCACGCTGAAGTCGGCGGAGCTGACGGGGCAGTGGGAGAAGAAGCTGCGCCAGATCGAAGCCGGCAACCTAGACTCAGACCAGTTCTTGGGCGAGCTGAAAAGCCTCGTGCGTGAGATGGTGTTGGAAGTAAAGCAGGACGGTTCGCGCCGCTCTATTACCGTAGGCGCCCCTGAAGCAGCAGCTACAGCTGCGGCAAAAGGTGGCTCGCAAGCTCCAGGAGCTAAACCTGCTACGCCTGCCATTCCGGGGAGCCTAGGTCCGTGCCCGTCTTGTGGTGCGGGGCACATTCTGCGCGGCAAAACGGCATTCGGCTGCTCCCGCTTTAGGGAGAATTGTCAGTTTCGACTACCCGCCGAATTTGAAGGGAAGAAGTTCACCGACAAGCAAGTAAGTGCGTTGCTTGCCAAAGGCCGCACGCCCGTTATTAAAAGCTTCGTAGACGATGCCGGAGCCAAGTTCGACGCGGCTGTGCGCCTTACGCCGCAGCACCAGCTAGAACTGGTGCGTGCTGCCGAAAGCAAGCCTACAACGGCCCAAGACCCCGGCGTGATTCCATGCCCAGTGTGCAAGCTAGGTACCATGCTGCGCGGCAAAACGGCCTGGGGCTGCTCGCGCTTCCGGGAAGATTGCCAGTTCCGGGCGCCGTTTGAGTGGGGTGGTAAAACGCTGAGCGACGTGCAGATGAACCAGTTGCTGCGCAAAGGTAAAACTGGTGTCATTCGCGGCTTCTTGTCGCAGCGCACGGGCGCACGCTATGCGGCTGCCTTGCAGATCAGCGCCACCGGACATATTGAACCCGTGTTCGAAAAGGAATGAGGTCAACGTGTCATACAGGAGGTTGACCGTGACGAAAGGAGGGGTTTGTAGAAAACTACACTAAGGTCAAGCGTAGCGGTATATTTTTGTCTGTATTGTTTAGCCCTCGGCAAGATTAGTGCTACCCGTGTGAGGTCGATTGTCTTGTCAAAGCCAATAAATTACCGATATGAATTATCTCCACGAAGAGCTTGTCCAGCTACAAAAGACGCAACGTGTAGTTTTTGACTTTATCCAAGAATCTTCGCTGGGTGGGCTCTGGTACTGGGATCTGCACAACCCAGAAAACCGGTGGATATCTCCCAAGTTCTGGCGCACCGTCGGGCATGACCCGGAAGCGCTGCCAAACGTAGTAGAACGTTGGCAGGCTGTGGTGAATGCAGAAGACCTAGCTGCTCTTAATGCGCACGTCGCGCATTGTACTGCCTCGTCCACAAAAAGCTACGAACAGGTAGTGCGGTGTACGCACCAGAGTGGGGCTATCGTTTGGTTGCTGTGCCAAGGCCTTCTGATACAGGATGAAGCCGGCCAGCCGTACCGGATGCTGGGGGTGCTTACGAACTTTACCAAGCAGCGCAACGAGGAAATATATGCGCACGAGCTAGCCAGTCACTACGGATCTATTCTGAGTAATCAGTCGGTGTACATTATCAAGACTGATGCCCAGGGCAAGTACACGTACGTAAACGATTTCTTCTACGAGCGTTTCGGTTACGATAGCAAGATCATCGGCACGTCGTCCTTGCAGAGCATCGTTGAAGAAGATTGGCCCAAATGCATCGGGGTGGTGGGGCGTTGCTTTGCCGAGCCCGAAATTCCGCACCAGGTTATTCTGCGCAAGCCCTACCGCGACGGTACCGTCAAATCTAACCACTGGGAATTCAAAGGGTTACTCGATAGTGCTGGCCAGATAAGCGAAATCCTATGCGTAGGATATGATGTGACGCTGCTCGTCGAGAACCTAGAAAGGTCGCAAAAGCTACTGGAGATAACCAAGCAGCAAAATAATCGGCTGCAAAACTTCGCCTACATCATTTCTCACAACATCCGTTCGCACTCGGCCAACTTGACGTCGCTGGTGAAACTCATGCAGCTTTCGACGGACCAGGCGCAAAGTGCGATGTTTCTGCAAATGCTGAAAACCAGCACCGATAAGTTAGCCGAAACCATCGTCAACCTCAATGAGATTGTAACGGCTAACAGCCACGCCAATCAGCCCAAAGAGCCGCGCAATCTGCGGGAAGAGGTGAACAAAACCCTGGAGGCACTGAATATACTTATCCACGAAAGTAGCATCGCCGTTTCCGTCGACATTCCGTCTATTATAACAGTGAACGTGGTGCCTGCGTACCTGGACAGTATTTTGCTCAACTTAATTAGCAATGCTATTAAGTACCGCTCCACTAATACTTACCCCATTATCGCATTGGGCTACTATCTGGAAGAAGGGTATACCGTTCTAACTATTAAAGATAATGGCCTAGGTATTGATCTGAATCGTCACCGCACGAAGCTCTTCGGAATGTACAAAACCTTCCACAGCAACGAAGATGCCCGCGGCGTTGGCCTCTTTATCACGAAGAATCAGATTGAAGCAATGAACGGTAAGATTGATGTGGAGAGCGAGCTAGGTAGTGGATCCACCTTTAAAGTCTACTTCAGTGAAAGTGTTTGATTTGATTTATGTTATTGAAGACGACCCAATTACGTTGGTTATAACGGAGCTGATTGTAAAGCAGAACAAGGCTTTTGGCGAAGTACAGAAGTACGTAAACGGCCAAGAAGCTTACGACACGCTGCTCGCATTACAACGGCAAGAAGAAGTTCCAGATCTGATTCTACTCGACCTCAACATGCCGGTGATGGACGGGTGGGAGTTTCTGGACGCCTTCTCCGCGCTACAGCTGCCCAAGGAAGTGTGCGTTTGTGTGCTAACTTCTTCTATCCACCCCGAAGACATAGAAAAGTCGAGAGGGTATAAGGCAGTGAAAGGTTATTTCACCAAACCCCTAGATGGCGACGCGCTAGAAAAAATGCTGGGGCTAGCCAATGAAAGTAAAGCATAGCGCTAAACGTCTGCGACACGTAGTGTAAAACGTGAACTTCGTTTTACACGCTGCTAACGGCTCAACGGCGTACCCGATTGAGCCGTTAGTGCTAATTTGTTTGTATGTCTTCTACCCTTTTTACTACCCGCCTGCTAGGCTACCTTGTGGGGCTTGTGCCGCTGGTTGCCTTGCTGTTGTTGTTTCGCCAAGCCATACCCCAGACCTTAGCCTTGGGGCTTGCCACTGGCGGCACGGTAGTGTCGGTATGGGTACAGCAAGCAGCTCGCAAGCGCTATCCGTATAACTTCAAAGACCCCGGCGAGTGGTGGGCGTTGGGCGTTTACGCCGCTTTGGTTATCGGTATTATCGTGCTGGTTCAAATTTATTGGAATTAAAAAGCCGATCTGCCCAAGCTATTTCTGGCGGCGGAAGTCATACCGCAGGCGCAAGCTGGCTTGTCGGAACTCACGCCCACCTAGGGTGAGGTAAGGCTGCACATATAGATTCGGTTGTGGCCTTAAGCTAGCTTCTATGAAAAAGGCCTGGTTGCGGCTGTTAGATGGCGTTCTGTAATTTTTGCCCATTGCGAGGCCCGCTAGCACCTGCACCTGGCCGTTCGACTTGAATTGTGACCCCAAGCCGAAGCGCGTGGCTGGATTTCCTAACCCTGCTTCGAGCGAATTGTACTCGCCTTGGGCATAGATAAGCTCCCGTGGGCCCAGCCGTAGCAGTGAATAGGCATCAAACTTATTAACTGAGTAGGTTTTATCGGCAGTAGAATAGCCTAGTGGGCCAATCCAGAAGCCTAAACCTACGCCAAGATAACGGCTGTTGAGAATGGAATAGGGAACGAACGTGAACAATGGCGTTGTACGGGTCAGGGAGCCAATAGAGTCATACTCACGGTCGCGGCCTAGCATCCCGCGAAGGCCCACTTCCACGCTATATCCGTGTGTGCCTTGACTTGGATTGGCTTTCTTCTGCCCCATGTGCGCCACACCCAGCTGTAACGACTGGTACTCGTGCCTGAATGACTGAGGGGGCGGGGGTGTGCTGCCGCAGCCCGTCGATTCATATTCTTGTACTCGGGTAAAGCGGCCATTGCCAACGCCGCCCGTCACGGACCAGTAGCTTTGGCGGTACGTAGAATCAACGGGCGTTTGGTTCGTGAATAGCAGTACCAAAGAAGCTAGGCCGAGGGGTAAGCCAACTAGCCGCGGCTGGGTAGCCGCGCGCGACCCATTGAGCAACAACCTACCTAGCTCTATAACTACCACGGGGAGGAGCAAAAACTTGATAACTAATACCTCTGGGAGCGTGAGTGCCCAAGGGCCGAGCGTTGCCGTGATGCCCAACAGTGCGGCGGTACCGAGCAAATTGCGCAGGCTGTTGTTCACTGGTACTATCTCTGGGCGTGCTGCTGCGTGGCGCCTTATCAGGTAGAGCCACCAAAACAGCGAGATAAAAAGTAGAGGTAGCAGGACCCATTGAACTTCTTTGAGCACCATGCCCGCTAGTGGGCGCAAAGTAGCTCCGACCCGCTCACTGGCAGGGTCGCGCAGAAACTCCAGCCAGAAGCGTCCGAGCAGTAGTAAGCCTAGCCCCAGCAAACGCCAGCTGCCACCGGGCCATGGCTTGCGGCGCACCAGCAGAATAGTTGCGCCGACGGCTAGGCATACCAGCAATTGGTACACCTGCACGGGCTGCACAGGTAGTGAATGAGAGGCCGTTGCGGCTATGAGTCCTTGCTGTACTTGGGTCAGGAAGGGCGGGGTACCGGGCGCGTAGCAGAGGCCTAGGCCGTCGTGAGCTAGCTCGCCGAAGCAGCAACCCGTGAGTAGACAGCCTACGCACTGCACGGCCAGCGCCACGCAAAACGGCACTGTGAATGCATCGAAGACGTGCCAGCTAAAGCCTAGCCAGCGCCGCAGCGCGAGCAACGCCAGCGTGCCGCTTACGGCACCACCTAAGGCAGAGCGCATGGTGGAAGTTGGCCATTGCCCAGTGTGCCACCAAGCTGCCCACTCAGAGGCCGGAACAGCTATCAGCTTGGTACCTAGAATAAACGCCAGCGTTGTGCAGGCCATGAGCAGCAGCCACGTTCGGACCGGGTAGCCGCGCCGATACCCTTCCCACAGCAACAACCCTTGATTTAATGCAAAGGCTAGCAGGTAAAACAAGGAGTAATAATGGTGCCCAAGAGGCGAAGGCAACAGCAACGAAGACATAGGATAGAGCTGATACCAAAGAAAGAATTTACGTCGGCAAGAAAGCTGCTGCTAGGTCGAATTTAGCTGGCGTGCTACCCACCTGGTACTTCACAAAGCAGTACTCTAAAATACTATTATTCTATATAATAAATGCTTGTGAAACAGAAAATTAAGGTCATTAAATAGGGGTATTTCAAGTAACTGTGTAATCTGTAAATAAGAGACACGTATACTGGCCGTAGAAACAGCTTATAGCCTACAACCATGACTCCTCAACTCGGTAAAATTCTTGTCCTGCTGGGGCTAGGTATTGTGCTGCTGGGCGCTTTCCTGTGGCTAGGTGGCGGCAGTTTGCTCGGCTGGTTTGGACGTCTGCCCGGCGACGTGCGGGTAGAGCGGCCTGGCTTCCGGCTCTATGCTCCTTTTGTTTCGATGGTGCTAATCAGCTTGCTGCTCAGCCTAATCATGTGGCTGGTCCGGCGATTTGGGGGCTAGGTCTGAACAGTGGTTTGGCAAAGCGCCAGCATCTTAGCGGGTCGTGGCCCGGGGCAAGCGGTAGCGCAACTGCACGCGCACTTGGTTTACGTGCTTGAAGTTAGTAGCTGCGTATGGCAGGATTTCCCAGTTGGCGTTTACCGGTATACTGCCTTGTATGAAAGGAATGTAGGAATAAGTGACTTTTTCTAGCAGTCCCGCATTTGATTCGCTGTTCACCAAAGCCAAACCGGTAAGCAGGCGCGGCTCGTTCTGGCCAAAGCCTGACCCCAGGCCAACCATAGAGGTACCGTCGCCCACTCCTCGGGCTCCCTGGTTGATGCTCATGTGCAAGAACACGTAAGGCATATAGCCACCCTCTAACAGGAACTGCAATCTGACCTTATTCCGCTCTCCAGGGCTATACGGAAAATCGTAAGCTGCTGTACCGAGGTGGACACCTAGCCCCATGCGTAGATATTCAGGACGAGCTACTTCCAGATAGGGGTTGATGGTGAACAGCTGCCGCTTACCATCGTAGGTGAAGGCAGGCACCGGAGTATTATAGGCTGAGTGCGGGACAAAGGAGGTATCCTGATCGGGCAAAAAGCGGGTCTGGCCCACGTGAAGCGCCGCGCCGTAGGTGAAGGTGAGGTGCCGACCAAAGGGCTGGGTTTGGGCAACATCGAGTGTGCCCACTTGGTAATGCTGACGGTATGTCGGGACATCATAGCGCGAACCGGAGCACCCGTAAGGATAATCATACAGCTGCCGCATAGAGCCAGCCGAACCACCTACGCTGAATGTGGTGTAGCCCTGGCGCTCAGGCTGAAGCGTGGGGTCTTGGGGCGCTGGTGCTTGGCTCATGGTCAGCATGGCTAAGCAGCCGAGCATAGTAGCTAGCTTCGGGGCCGAGTGTACTCTGTTATGCAGTTGGCGTAAGTGATTAGCTTCCAATATCATTACTGTCAGAAGCAAGCTTTGCACTACCCACCGCTCCGACCACGTCAGCCACTGCGGGCCTAGAGCGGCAGTGAGTAGGAGCAGCGTTGCCACCGTGAACATGGGGCGCCAGTCATTCGACAGAACGGAGCCGGTAGCAGGAGCAGCCGTTTTCTTCTGGTAGATGAGCCAGCCACCTAATAACGGTAAGGCAAGCAGCAGGCCCCACTGCACGGGTTTTAGGCTGCCCCAAAGCCCACTACCCACCACGTCGCCAGCCGCATCGCGCCAAAATTCGAAACCAAACCGGCCGAGCACATACAGCAAAAGCACGAGCGTAAAACGCCAGCCATCTGGCCACTGCTTCCGCCGCGTAGCCAGTAGGACAGCCGCAATACCTAGGCAGAGAAGAATTTGATAGAGCTGAGCCGGATGCACCGGGAGTGAGCTAGGTGCGCTGGCCTCAAGCACGCCCCGCGACACTTGCACCAAAAAGGGCAGTGTACCGGGCGCATACGCTACGCTGAACGGGAGCGTAGGGGCCACAATGCCGAAGCAGCATCCCGTTAAAAAGCATCCTATGCCCTGCACTGCTAAGCCAACCATAAGCGGTAAAGCCAGTGCATCGTATGCATCGCGGTCGAAGCCAAGCCAGCGCCGTAAAATAGCAACCGCCAGTACCACACCTAGTAAGCCCCCAAGGATAGAACGATGGTCGGGGCCGTTCCAGATACCGAGTGCAAATAAGTGTTGCCAATCTGCGGCCGAACCCGCCACCAGCTTCGTGCCTAGGATAAGTAGCAGTTGAGCGCCCGCCATCAACACCAGCCAAGGCCGCCAAGCATACTGCCGCCGCTTAGCCTCAAGTAGCAGCAGTACACCCGCTACCCCGAAGCCGAGTAGATAAAATATGTCGTAATAGAAATGACCGACTGGAGTCGGTAGCAACAGGTGTAAATAACAGGGCATAGAAGAGCAACTAACAAGACCTGACGACACGCCATGATCATTGTTCAAATCTCTTCTTTATTAGAAAATAACTATACCCACTATTCATGAGTAAAGGACTTTCGGTACTGCTAAGATATGTTTGTAAGTAGTTGGTGTTTAGACGAAAATAACCTGAATTTTAGACTTCGTAAATAAAGCGCTGCTAGGTAAGCAACAGCTATATTCCTGCTGGGGCTGGCTGAGAACCTAGCACCGGTACCACCTCGCCATACTGCACAATGTTCTCGATCATGCCCCGGAAGATGATGAAGTGAAACGGCACGAGCGAGTACCAATAAAGACGACCTGCAATCCCCTGTGGCCGGAAGGCAGCTAGCTGCTCTAATCGGTGACTTCCGTCTCCGTTATCGGTGATGCGAAATTGCAGCCAGGCCTCGCCGGGTAATTTCATCTCAGCGTAAAGCAGCAAGCGCCGGCTGCTTCGGTCGGCCACGAGCACACGCCAAAAGTCGAGGGGGTCGCCGGCGCGTAGCTTGGTGGGGGAGCGGCGGCCGCGGCGCAGGCCTACGCCGCCCACAAACTTGTCCATCAGTCCACGGATGCGCCAGAGCCAATCGACTTTATACCAGCCCCGTTCGCCGCCGATGCTCCACACGTTGCGCAGCACCTCATTGGGGTCGCGGGTGAAGTTGAGCACTTGGCGATTGGTGAGTACTCCGTGTTGCGGGATCTGCACGAAGTCCATATAGTTCTTCTGGATAACGCCGCTGCTCAGGGCATCGCTCCAGCTGCTAATCACCTCGTTCTGCTCGATCCGTGAGTAAGCTAGCTCCAACGCGGCGCGGTAGCTCATGCACTCGTGCGGCACTACCGACCGAATGCTCCGCTGCGGGTCGGCCACGGTGTCGTTGCGCAAGCTCTCTACTAAGCTTTGGGCGAGCGAAAAGGTAGTGCGCGTTACCAAGAACAGCCACCACGACGAAAGCCGCGGCGTAAGCACGGGCACCGTGATGATGTAGCGCCGGTAGCCGCGCACCTCAGCTAACCCAAGCAGCATCTGTTTGTAGGTCAGCACATCTGGCCCGCCGATGTCGAATTTCTTGTCCAGGCAGTCGGGGTTGTCGAGTACCGCGGTGAGGTAAAACATAACGTCGCGAATGCCAATGGGTTGGCAACGCGAGTTGAGCCAGCGCGGCGTAACCATCACCGGCAGCTTTTCCACCAAATCCCGAATAATCTCGAACGACGCCGAGCCGGAGCCAATGATAATGCTGGCGCGCAGCACCGTGAGGCTAGCTTTTTCCGCTTTCTCCAGCACCGATTCCACCGCTTTGCGCGAGCGTAAGTGCGCCGAAAGCCCTTGGTCGTTTACGATGCCGCTCAGGTAAATAACCTGCTTGGCGGTAGTCTGATCGAGGTAATCGACGAAATTCTGCGCTGAATCTTGTTCCGATTGCACAAAGTTTTTGTCGTTGCCGCTCATCGAGTGCACCAGGTAGTAGGCAGCATCTAGGTCGCGGGGCAGGTCGCGGAGGGAGTCGGGTTGGAGTAAGTCGCCTTGTGCTACCGTCACGCGGGCACGGAGGCGCTCAGGCAACTCGAAGCGGCGCGGGTCGCGCACCAGACAAATGACCTCGTGTTCGGCCTCTACTAGCAGCGGAAGCAGGCGTTGGCCGATGTAGCCATTAGCACCGGTGAGCAGGATTTTCATGGGCGGGCGGAAAGGGTGTATGTTGATAACCCATTCGGCTTCCGTTAGTTGCAGAAGCGGGCAAAGTTGCTCCCTTTCTATCTACCCATTAAACACTACAGATCTCTCGCTACGCGGAATTCCACACCTCCGCTACGGTAGTTCTGTAGGGTGAATCCACGTCCGGGCGCCCAGTTGCGGAACCCTGAACGAAGCATGAGCGGCGGATCTCCCCAGTCGCCACCTCTTACCATCCGGCTTTCACTGGATTTTTTGCCGTTCATAAAAGTAAGCCTTCCCGTCATGTGCAAAACGACATCTTCTTTATAAGCAGACCCATCAGACGGTATTTGAGCAACAGTAGGTGAAAAAGAGTCTTCTACATACTGCAATACATTTCCCTGCATGTCGTACAGGCCAAAGGCGTTCGGCGGAAAAGACCCTACCGGTGAAGTGCCTAGCCACTTATCCCGCCCCACGGCTGCTCCTACCCAGCCGGAGTCAGCGCCATAATTAGCAAGTTCATGACTGGCTACTGCTCCCCAGGGATAAGGTGTATTCGAGCCGGCACGAGCCGAAAATTCCCATTCAGCTTCCGTTAATAAGCGGTAAGTATGTCCTGTTTTTTGGCTCAGCCATTTCACGTAGTCCTGCGCGTCATCCCAGGTTAGGCAAACAGCAGGGTGCGTCTTGTCTTGTGGGAAGCCGAGATGTTGCCATGATGCATCGGGGTTGGCATCCCAGGCTTTGCGGCTCGCATCTTCAAAACCACTGAAGGCACACCCCGTAACGACCGGTCGATGAGTAGCATTTACAAATACTTCCCACTGACCTCGGGTAACGTCGTATTTACCAGCAGCGAATTGCCTGATGGTTATTTTCTTAACCGGCCCTTCCACCTCAGACCTTCCCTCTTCGCTATCAGGAGTGCCCATCGTAAAAGTCCCAGAGGGAATCACTACCATTTCTGGGCAGTCAGGACAATCTTTGAACGAGTTGCTAGGCTTGTGATTGTTTTGTGCGGAGGTCTTAGCTGCAACTAGTGTACAGCCAATAATTACCGCGGTTATTGTTAGTATTCTTTGTTTTCCTGTAGCGTATCTCATGAAAAAATCTTGTCAAGAATACTCTCCTAGGCACTTGCGTGGTTCTGTGGCTAAAGTTGTTCGACGGGTATGCAGCTGCGCCTAGTATCGGAGTAGCTGCTTTGCCATGCGGCGCTCAGCGTAACTGCTTAGGTAATAGAAATAAGTTGTTTTTCAAAAACACAAGTGGCTTATCGTTAAAGGTTTATATGATGTAAGTTATTTTATATAACAGCAGATATCTGAAGCGCTGCTTACCAGAAACCTGCTAATAGTTTGGAGCACGTGTACATAGGATGTGGCGCTTACTCTCGCTACTCCGTGCCAAGACAGCAGTATCGTTCCACAAGAGGCGTCAGCAGGCCCTGCTCCCTACAGCAAATAATATCTTGGGCGAAAAAGAACTAGAACAAAGCCCCTGTCGATGACGCGCCCGCCCATTTTGGCTAACATTGCAGCCATTTTCATTGGCCAAAAAACGCTGTTATGTCTGCTCCGCTTACTTCCCGCACCTGGCTCTGGTTGTTTCTGTTGGTGCTGGGGCTAGCTTTTCTGGTGAATATCGGCAGTTGGGGTCCGCTGGAAAGCAGCGAGGCGCGTTATTCCGAAATCGGCCGCGAGATGCTGGTGGGGCAAGATTGGCTGCACCCGCGCTTGCTGGGTATTCAGCACTTCCACAAGCCGCCGCTCACCTATTGGCTCGTAGCGGCTGGCCTAGGTTTGTTCGGGCCGAATGCCGCCGCTGTGCGACTTCTACCCATTGTGGCCGTATTACTGCAAGTGCTGCTGGTGTATGGCCTGGGGCAAATTATGTTTCGTGGCGACCGGGCACGTTCCTTAGCGGCAGCCATCATCTACGGCACACTGCCCGTCGTGCTCATCTCGGCGCTGAATGTCACGACCGATGCCTACCTAGCTACGCTAGAATTGGCGGCAGCCTACGGAATTCTGCGTTACTACGACGGGGGGGGCGCCCGCTGGCTCTACCTGTTCTGGATTGGACTCGGCCTAGCTTTTCTTACTAAAGGGCCTGTTGGCTTTGTGCTGCCGCTGATGGCAGTCAGTAGCTTTTACTTCAAACAGCAGCAAACCCGGCGGCCTTTCACCAAGCATCACGCTTTAGGCATCGTGCTTTTCGTGTTGGTTGGGCTGAGCTGGTATTTGTACTTGGTGGCCGAAAACTCGGCCTTCGTACGCTACTTCTTGTTTGAGCACACCGTGGAGCGCTTCGCCAACGCCGCTACCTTCAACCGGGCTAAGCCGTGGTGGTTTTACGTGGTACTGGCGCCTGCCACGAGCTTGCCGTGGTCGGTGGCGCTGATTAGTCGGGCGGTGCGCACGCCTTGGCGCGAGCTGCCGCAACAGTGGCGCAACGTGCTCATTTTTTGGGTAGTAGTGCCGCTGATTTTCTTCTCCATCTCGAAGTCAAAGCTGCTGCTCTACGTGTTGCCCATCTTCCCCGGCGTGGCCTTGCTGACGGTGTACTACCTAGGTCGCCTCACCGACGCCGTGCTGTTTCGTTGGTATGTGGGTATTGTGGCGCTCTACGGCTTTCTGCTGGCGGTGCTGTGCTTGCTGCCGGTGCTGCTAACTGCTTTCCCAAGCATCCCTTTGGAAATGAGCCCCCTGACGGTGTTGCGACCGGCGGTTGGGGTGATTGTGCTGGTGCTCCTCCTAACACTATGGGACCAAGTACGAGTAGCTCCCCGCATTCTGGCCGCAACCGTGGTATTCACCGCCGCCCTCTTGCTCACTGCCAAGCCCATCATGGACCAGAACGAACTAGCTTTCAATGGCAGCCGCCCGCTCGCGGAATTTTTGCGCCAGCATAAGCTCGCGAGTCGTACCGTACTTGTGTACAACGAGTTGCTGCCGTCTCTAGCATTTGAGCTAGGCAAGCTGCCCGTCTCGCTCTACGATGGCAATGAAAACCTGCACCGCGAAACGCAGTTCGAAGCCGATGAGACATGGCGCCGCAACCTCATCATGCTACCTGACACTCGCCAGGAGCCCTACCTAGGTAGCTTGCTCGTGCAACACCCAGCGATGCTGGTGAAAGGCGAGTTGAAGGAAGAACGCAAGTGGATGCTGCGCTACTTCACCCAGCATGAAACCCTAGGCAAGTGGACGATCTACTGGTAAATCAGTGCTATCCACTGATTTATCTGTCATCTTGAGCAGAGCGAAGGACCTTATCACGCGAGAACGAATCGTAACTACGATTATCGTTTCAACGCGATAAGGTTCTTCGCTCTGCTCAGGATGACCGAAGCATTTATGACCTAGCTACCTAGGCTAAGCGTAGTATGCTGGCGCCTTTTCGCGTAGGTTATAATGCGACGACATTACCTCGCCGTAAGCTCCCGCCGATCGCAATGCAATAAGGTCGCCGCGCTTGGTTTCGGGTAGCAGCACCTCTTGCCCAAACCGGTCGGACGACTCACAAATAGGGCCTACCACGTCGTAGGGCTGCACGGCACCTTGGCTGCTGAGATTCTGGATGTGATGGTGGCTGCCATAGAGCGCAGGACGGATCAACTCGGTCATACCGGCGTCGAGGATAGCAAACTGCGTTTGCTGGCTGCGCTTCACGAACAGCACGCGGCTGATGAGCGTACCGCACTGCGCCACTACCGCGCGACCTAGCTCCATGTGCACCTTCTGGCCGGGGCGCCGCACCAAGTGCTGCTCGAAGGTCCGGAAGTAGGTTTCGAAGTCCGGGATAGGGTTCTTGTCAGGCGTTTGATAGTCGATGCCGAGGCCGCCGCCCACGTTGAGGTGGGGGAGGGAGTAGCCTTGATCTTGCAGCCAATCTTGCAGTTCGTTCAGCTTTTGGCTGAGTTCGCCAAACACACTCAGATTCGTAATCTGTGAACCGATATGCGCGTGCAGCCCAACCAGCTCAATGTTGGGCAACGAAGGCAGCTGAGCTACCACGCTCGGCAAGTCGGATAAGCTAATGCCAAACTTGTTGGCTTCCAGACCCGTCGTGATGTAATGATGGGTGTGTGCATCCACGTTAGGGTTCACGCGCAGTGCCACGCGGGCGCGCCGGTTCTGGGCACCAGCTAGCGCATCGAGCACCACCAGCTCCTCCACCGATTCTACGTTGAAGCACCAGATATCAGCGGCTAGGGCTAGGTTCAACTCCACATCCGATTTACCTACGCCAGCAAATACCACGTCTTGAGGCGCAAAGCCGGCGTCCAGCGCGCGTTGCACTTCGCCGCCGCTCACGCAGTCGGCGCCCAAGCCGTGCTGCCGGATACGCTCCAGCACGGGCAAGTTGACGTTCGCTTTTAGGGCGTAGTGCACGTGGAAGCCGCGGGGCTTAGCGGCTTGTTGCAAAGCCGTGAGGGTTTGCTCCAGCAGGGCTAGGTCGTAGAAATAGAAAGGAGTGGAGTGGGCGTGAAGTTCCGCCGGTAGCGTGAAGGACATTCGTGAAAAACAGCGTAAAAACCGCGCGAATGTACGGCGAGAACCTAGCTAAATTATAAATCTGCCGAGCTTACTGCGTAAAAACCTGTGGTGAAGCACGCAAGCAGTGTGTATATAAGTTATGATTATTAAGAAATGGCTATTACTTTTGCGTCCATTCAATCTTTCTGACAAAAGGATTGTTTTTATACAGAGGCGTGGAGAGACAGGCTCGACGAAACGCCGACAACCCCCGGAATACCGGAACGGTGCCAAGTCCTGATCATATAAAAACAACACAGCCGTGAAATTCTTGCTGAACCCCGCCGCCCACCCCACCACCTCTGCATCCGTACAGCATGGATGTTGTGGCACGTGCATGGTTGGGCTTATGCGAGGTTAAGAAGGTTTCGCGCATCTTTTCTCCTTTTTCTTGGTTTAACACGCTGGTAATGACCACAAAGGTCTTACGCAACGTACCGCAGTAGCCACTCAACGTAGGCTGAAGTTTGCGCCGATCCGTTGGTTCTACTGCAAAATCGGAGCTAGCCCTCCCAAATCCCTGAATTCTTCTGCTTATGCAACTACCATCTGAGGACCGGGTCAACGACCTGCGCCAAGAATTAGCCGGACGTAGTGCTGTTGAAATACTCACCTACGCCGCTTCTCTTTTTCCCGATAAAGCTGTTTTCTCAACTTCTTTCGGGATTGAAGATCAGATAATTAGTCATCTGATTTTTACGAATGATCTGCCGGTGAAAGTATTTACACTTGACACCGCGCGTAACTTCCAGGAAACTTACTCGACCTGGAACAAGACCCTGCTGAAGTACGAGAAGCCAATTGAAACATACTTCCCCGATCAGCAGAGCGTACAGGAGCTGATGCTCAAAAAAGGACCTAACAGCTTCTACGAAAGCGTAGAAAACCGCAAAGAGTGCTGCTACATCCGTAAAGTAGAGCCCTTGAATCGCGCACTAGCTGGTCAGCACCTGTGGTTTACGGGTATCCGCGCCGAGCAATCGGCCAACCGCCAGGGCATGCATAATGTAGAGTGGGACGAGGCGCACCAGCTTATCAAAGTGCACCCGCTGTTCGACTGGACGTGGGACCAATGCTGGGACTATGTGCGTGAGCATGGCATTCCGGTGAACCCGCTACACAAGCAAGGTTTCGTGAGCATTGGCTGCGCGCCCTGCACCCGCGCTATTCAGCCCGGCGAAGACTTCCGCGCCGGGCGCTGGTGGTGGGAAAACCAGTCGGCGAAGGAGTGCGGCCTGCATACCCACGGCACCCACGATGGGCCGGACCCGGTGGTGGAGCCTATTACGAGCACCACGCCTGCCCCGAGCAACTAACTCCTCTTGTTAATTCAATTTGCCAAGCTAGCCTTGGTTTACCTCTCAATGTCGTCGGCCTAGCTTCCTCACAGGAGTAGGGCCGATGCACAGGTTAAAGCAACAATTTGCATGAGTACCTCTCATTTAGATTACCTCGACCGCCTAGAAGCCGAAGCAATCCACATTATGCGGGAAGTAGCCGGGCAGTTTGAGCGCCCCGCACTGCTATTTTCGGGTGGCAAAGATTCTATTGTACTAACGCGTCTGGCTGAAAAGGCTTTCCGTCCGGGGCGCTTCCCGTTTCCCTTGGTTCACGTTGACACTGGGCATAACTTCCCAGAGGTGCTGGCTTACCGCGACGAGCTAGCTGCCCGCCTGGGCGAAAAGCTCATCGTGCGCAAAGTAGAAGACACCATCAAGCAGCGCGGTCTACGCGACGCGACCGGTAAATTTCCGAGTCGCAATCCCTTGCAGACGTACACGCTGCTCGATGTAATCGAAGAGTTTGAGTTCGATGCCTGCATCGGTGGGGCTCGCCGCGATGAGGAAAAAGCGCGCGCCAAAGAACGCATCTTCTCCGTGCGCGACGAGTTCGGCCAGTGGGACCCCAAGCGGCAGCGCCCCGAGCTATGGAACATCTATAACGGCAAAATTCAGAAGGGGGAAAACGTGCGCGTATTCCCCATTTCCAACTGGACCGAGCTAGATGTGTGGCGCTACATTCAGCGCGAGAATATTGCCTTGCCGAGCATCTACTTCGGCCACGAGCGCGCCTGTGTGGTGCTGCCGAGCGGCCAGCTGCTCGGGTTAAGCGAGCACCTGCAACTAGACGAAAACGACGAAATAGTAAAGCGCCAAGTACGCTACCGCACCGTGGGTGACTCGACTTGCACGGCTGCTGTAGAGAGCGACGCTAGCACCATCGACGATATTATTGAAGACCTGCTTCTGGCGAAAGTCAGCGAGCGGGGTGCTACCCGTCTCGATGATAACATCTCGGAAGCCGGGATGGAAGATCGTAAGCGTAACGGCTATTTCTAAAAATGTGATTTAGTGACTTCGTGAGCTAGCTATCATGCTCACGGAGTCGACTACTCGCTAAATCAATAGACCACCAAATGGATTTACTTCGTTTTATTACTTGCGGCAGCGTTGACGACGGCAAAAGTACGCTCATCGGGCGCCTGCTATATGACAGTGATTCAGTGTCACTGGATATCCTAGCGGCGCTTGAAAACAAGCCAACCGTGCACGGCACCGTAGACCTAGCCCTGCTCACCGACGGTCTGCGCGCCGAGCGCGAACAAGGCATCACCATCGATGTGGCGTACAAGTACTTCACCACGCCGCGCCGTAAGTTTATCATTACCGACGCGCCCGGCCACGTGCAGTACACCCGCAACATGGTGACGGGCGCTTCAAACGCCGACCTAGCCATCGTGCTGGTCGATGCGCGCCTGGGCGTGATTGAGCAAACGCGTCGTCACTCGATGGTAGCGGCTCTACTTGGCATCCGGCACTTCGTGCTGGCCGTGAACAAGATGGATTTGGTTGGGCACAGCCAGGAAGTGTTCGATAAGATTGTAGCCGATTACGCTGAGGTTACCAAGCAGCTCCGCTTGTCTGATATAAAGGCTATTCCGATCAGCGCCCTACACGGCGACAACATTGTGGAGCGTTCGGCCTTCCTGACGTGGTACAACGGACCTAGCTTGCTGGAGTACCTCGAAAGCGTACCGACCACCCAAGAGGCCGACGTACAAGAGTCGCGCTTCCAGGTGCAGTATGTTATTCGTCCTCAGACGGATGAACTGCCTGATTACCGCGGCTACGCTGGCCGGATTCAGAGCGGCTCGTACCGCAAAGGAGACAAGGTGACGGTGCTGCCTTCCGGTATTGAAACGACCATTGAAGCTATTGAGATCAACCAACAAGAGGTAGAAAGTGCTGTGGCACCGCAAGGCGTAATCATCCGCCTGTCCGAGGATGTGGACGTGAGCCGCGGCGACTCTATCGTGCCGGTGAAGCAGGTGCCGCACATCACGCGCGAACTGGAAGCCACCCTGTGCTGGATGGCCGAAGCGCCTTTACGCAGTGGTCGGAAATTCCTGCTTCAGCACCATTCGGCGCTAGTGAAGGCTTCGCTGCCCACGATTCTGTATAAAATCGACGTGCAAACGTTCACCCACGTTGCCACCGACGAGGCCAAGCTCAACGACATCGTGCGAGTACGGCTGAAAACGGCGGCGCCTATCGTGGCTGATCCATACCGTCAGAACCGCGACTCGGGCTCCTTCGTTTTGGTGGACGAGCAAACCGGCAGCACGGTTGCCGCTGGCCTGATCGAAGCCACTGACCCCGATTTATTTACCGAAGCAGAACCCGGCGCCCTAGCCTTCTCGATCTAGGAATTGATTTGACCCGGTGCAGAGCGACCAGCTGGTTACTCTACACCGGGTCAAACCAGAAACCGCAGAAAGAATTCTCCATTAGCAAACATGACATCTTTACAAGGCACAACTCTTCCCGCGGGCCTCGACGACGCAACGCTTCAGCAACTCTCGGGCAACTTGACCGAGCAACAACTGCTGTGGTTGAGTGGCTATTTCTATGGTCGCTACTCAGCAACTACCGGTGCGGCGCCGCAACTTACGGCTGCCCCGGCAGCTGCGGCGGTAGCGCCCGCACCTGCACCAGTGCCTACCATTACCGTACTCTTTGGTTCTCAAACAGGTAATAGCAAGAAGGTAGCAAAACAGCTAGCGGATGCTGCCACTGGTAAGGGCCTCAAAGTAGAGGTAAAAGACATGAACGACTACGCTACCCGCAATCTGGCGCAAGAGAAGCTGATGCTGGTGGTAGTGAGCACGCAAGGGGAAGGCGATCCGCCCGTGTCGGCGGAAGAACTGCACCAATTCTTGTTCAGCAAGCGGGCGCCAAAGCTACCCGAGCTACGCTATTCGGTGCTGGCCTTGGGCGATAAAAGCTACGTGGAGTTCTGCAAGACTGGCCGTGACTTCGATGAGCGCTTTGCCGAGCTAGGTGCCCAACGCATTCTAGACCGGGTCGACTGCGACGTAGACTACGAAACTGCTGCCGAAGAGTGGATTGCGGCCGTACTAGATAAGATCACCAGCGAGTTTGCTCCTGCGTCGGCACCTGCTGCCGCGGCTGCGCCCACCGCAAGTGCCTCGGCTGCTGTGAAAGCAGAACCGGCCGCTACAGTTTATTCGCGTAAGCACCCGTGGGAAGCGCGGGTGCTCGAAAGCATTCAGCTTAATGGCCGGGGTTCGTCGAAGGAAACGTACCACTTAGAGCTAGACCTAGCTGAGTCGGGTTTGCACTATGAGCCAGGCGATGCACTGGCAGTAGTGCCTGTCAACGAAGACCCACTTGTAGAAGAAGTGCTAAAGGCCGCCCGTTTGCCCGAAGGCGAATCGGTAGACCTAGGTACCGAGCGGTTGCCACTAGCAGCTGCTTTGGCCAATCGCCGGGAGCTGTCGGTGCTGACGCGTGACGTGATGGAGCGCTATGCTGCCCTGGCTCCGCATGCACAACTACAGGATCTGCTGACAGATACGAAGCAGTTGCAGCCTTACCTCTATGGCCGCGACATCGCCGACTTGCTCACCGATTTCCCTACGGAACTCTCCGCGCAGGCACTCGTAGAAACGCTGCGGCCGCTGCCGAGCCGGGCCTATTCCATTGCCTCCAGCTTGCTCGCTCACCCCGATGAAGTGCACCTCACGGTAGGTGCGGTGCGCTACGAAGCGTTTGGTCGGCGTAAGCAGGGTGCTTGCTCAACCTTCCTGGCCGACCGCATAGCCGTCGACGATACGGTAAAGGTGTTTGTAGAACACAACGAATACTTCAAGCTGCCCCAAAACACAGATACCGACATTATCATGGTAGGAGCGGGAACGGGTGTGGCGCCCTTCCGAGCTTTCGTGGAGGAACGCGTGGAGCTAGGTGCCGCCGGTCGCAACTGGCTGTTCTTCGGCAACCCCAACTTCACCACCGACTTCCTCTATCAGACGGAGTGGCAACAGTATCTCAAGCAAGGCAAGCTCAATCAGTTGCACGTAGCCTTTTCCCGCGACCAAGCCGAGAAAATCTACGTGCAGAACCGTCTGCTTGAAAACTCGAAGGAAGTATATGGCTGGCTGGAAAACGGCGCGCACTTCTACGTGTGCGGCGACAAAGTACGCCTAGGTGCTGCTATTCAAACAGCGCTGACAGAAGTGGTGCAGCGTGAGGCTGGTATCAGCTCAGATGCGGCCACCGATTACGTGCGCAATTTGAAAAAACAGCGTCGCTACCTCGAAGATGTATATTAGTTGGCAGTAAATAAGCCAGTTAAAGTAAAAGGTTGGCTTAATCGTTTGTCATGTTGCCGCTGGAAGCCGCTTACGTGCTTCGTTGCGAGCAGAAAAGCTGGTACTGTACGCCAGCGCTTTCTGGCGGCAGCATGACACATTTAAAAAGTTGTTTCACCAACAAGGCTACTCCGATTCTTCCTTGATATCAAGGAAGCCGCTAGCATTCACCCTAGAGTAAAGCAACTCTAATCAAAAGAACCTACTGTTAAAATCTTACTAATGAATTCCTTGCCTCCTATGGTGTGCGCTTTTCAAAGACGATGTTGTAGTCAGAATTAAACGACTAGCGCTTGGCCCCAATGCCTTTGGCAACATGCCAAGGCCGTCTTGTCGTCAAAGCCTTGTGTCTGGCCGTCGCACGCACTTTTGAGCGGCCGTTCTGTTTACATCTCTCTTTTTGAAATCTACACATCATTGACAATGAGACACTATTATGCCTCTTTGTGGCTTTTTGTGCTTTTGCTTCTAGCCAACGCAGTACCGGCGTTTGCCCAAGACCCTATCATTGCCATCAGCGGCACCATCCGCGACAATAACAACCACCAACCACTGCCCGGCGTGACGGTCAGCGTGAAAGGAGGCACCGTCGGTACCCAGAGCGATGCTACGGGCGCTTTCGCCTTAAAAGAGCGGCTCCGCTTTCCGTTTACTTTGGTTTTCAGCTTTATTGGCTACGAAACCCGCGAAATTCAAGTGGCCAGCGCCAGCAGCCGTTTGCAGGTGTCGCTGGAGTCCAAATCGGTGCTGACCAACGAAGTCGTGGTATCGGCCTCTCGGGTAGAAGAAAGCCGTTTGAAGTCGCCAGTTGCCATCGAAAAGCTTGACATTCGGGCAATTAAGGAAACTCCGGCACCTAGCTTTTACGATGCGCTGGAAAACGTGAAAGGCGTTCAGATGACTACCTCGAGCCTCACGTTCAAAGTGCCGAACACCCGGGGTTTCAACATTCCGAACAACTTCCGCTTCATGCAGCTGGTGGATGGCGTGGATATGCAGGCGGCTACCCTCGGGGTGCCGCTCGGCAACGCCATTGGTCCGACCGAGCTAGACGTCGCCAGCGTGGAAATCACGCCCGGTGCGGCATCGGCGCTCTACGGTATGAACGCCATCAACGGTATGGCCAACCTAACCACCAAGAGCCCTTTCACCTACCAAGGTTTGAGCGTGTATCAGAAGGGGGGCGTAAACCACGTGGATGGTATCGACCGCAAACCTAGCTTGCTAACGGAATCAGCGGTACGCTGGGCTCAAACAATTGGCGAGACGCAGCGCTGGGCGTACAAGGTGAACCTGAGCTACTTACAGGGTACCGACTGGCTGGCCAATACCCAGACCGACCAAAACCCGCAGAACCTAGCTACCGCCAACCCAGCCTTTCCCGAACTATCGGGTGCTTACAACCCGGCGGCTGACCTCTGGAACCGCTACGGCGACGATACCAACTCTTCCCTGACGGTAAACATCCCATACAACGGTAAAAGCCAGAACTTTACGGTAACCCGCACGGGCTACTACGAAAAGGATCTGGTGAACTCCACCGTGCGCAACATCAAGGCGGATGCTAGCCTGCACTACAAGCTCACCGACAAGCTGGAGCTGAGCTACGGCTACCGCTTCGGCCTCATGGACGGTGTGTTTCAGCGCGGCAACAAGATCCAGCTCGACGGCGTGACGGTTCAGAACCATAAGCTAGAGCTGAAAGGCACCGACTTCACCGTACGCGCCTATTCGCTGATTGAGAACACGGGTAACTCTTACAACCTCAATCCACTGGCCCTGAACTTGGATTTGCAGAATGGCTCCAACGCTGTGTGGGGCGCCAAGTTCCGGACGGCTCTGCAAAGCTCCTTGCAATCGGGTGCGGACCTAGGCAACGCCATGGTGGCTGCCCGCGCCGCCGCCGATGCTGGTCGTGCCGAGCCGGGTACCCAGGCTTTCCGGGACTTGAAAGCGCAGATTGTTGGTACTAATAACTGGGACAGCGGCGTAAACGTGAAGGGTGCCCCCGTTCCGGGCGGTGCCGCGCTTACCCAGCGCAGTCGTACGTACCACACCGAAGGCATCTGGAACCTAGGTCAGCGCATCAAGTTTGCCGATGTGCTAGTTGGCGCCGATGCCCGCGTGTACCAGATCATTCCCGACGGCAACAACTTCGTAGATTTTAGCCTGCCTTTAACGGAGCGAAACCAGCCCGGTGGCGATTATGTGTATTACAAGAAGTTCGGCGGCTTTGCTCAAGCCACCAAGCTGCTGCTTGCCGACCGCCTGAAGCTGACTGGCTCGTTGCGCGTTGACTACAACCCGGAGTTTACGCCGAAAGTAAACCCGCGCATCGCCGCCGTGTACACCGTGGCCGAGAAGCATAATTTCCGCGCTTCCTACCAGAACGGCTGGCGCTTCCCGTCGCTGTTTGAGGCGCTTTCCTTCGTGAATAACGGCAACGTACGCCGCGTGGGTGGCCTAGCTCGCGTGAACGAAGGCCTGAACTACCTGCAAAATTCTTACACCCGTGCTTCCATCGACCGGTTCAACGCTGCTGTGAACGCCTACGTGGCAGCCAACAATGGCACTACTGCCTCGCAGGCTGCCCTGCTTCCGCAAAACCGGGAACTGCTGCAAGTAGCTAACTTGCCCAACGAGCAACCCGAGCAGATCAACTCGTACGAAGTAGGCTACCGTAGTGTGCTGTTCGACAACAAAGTGTCCATTGACGCCGATGCGTACTACAACATCTACTCGGGCTTTCTCGGTCAGGTAGAAGTAAGTGTGCCGAAAGATGCTAGCGGCAACCAAGTGCAAGTGGGTTCGGATGACGCCGTGCTAGCCGCCGTGCGCAGCAACCGTGACGCCCGCCAGGACCGCTACCGCGTGTACACCAATGCCCGCAACGATTACAAGAGCTACGGCTCTACGCTGGGCGTGAACTACAACTTCTACCAGAAGTTTACCGTGGGTGGTAACGTTAACTACAACAACATTTCCGCCAACAAACAGGCCGACATCTTTGTGACGGGCTTCAATACCCCGAAGTGGGCCATCAACGCTTCGTTTGGGAACCGCGAGGTAGTGCGTAACCTAGGTTTCAACATTGCGTGGCGTCGGCAGAGTACTTTCTACTGGGAAAGCCCGCTGGCTAACGGCCGAGTGCCGGCTTATCAAACGGTGGATGCGCAGGTCAACTTACGTGTGCCTACGTTGAAAACCACGATCAAAGTAGGCGGCGCGAATTTGTTCAATAACCGCTACATCCAGTACGCGGCGGGCCCAACCATCGGCGGGCTGTACTACATAGCGCTGACGTTCGACAACACGGTGCTTCACTAAGCTAGGTACAAGGATGAAGCGGTTTCTGTCTCTTCTCGTTGTAAGTCTGCTACTGGCTGGGCAACCCCTGTGGGCGCAGAAGAACTTTGTGCAGGAGCGCCAGACCTGGGTGGGGGTGTTCAACCAAACGCGCTTTTCGCAACGCTGGGGCACCTGGACGGATTTGCACCTGCGCCTGCACGATCAGTTTGTGCATGATATGTTTCAGACCGTTGCCCGCGTTGGCCTGACGTATTACCTCACAGATGATGTGCGCCTGACGGCTGGTTACGCCTACGTGCACCACTTCCCCGACGGGGCTCGGCGGATCGGCATGCCTGAACACCGCCCTTGGCAACAAGTGCAGTGGTTTACCAAATTCCCGAAGGCGCGACTCATGCAATGGGTGCGGCTGGAGGAGCGTTTTCGGCGAAATATCCGCAATAATGAGGCCTTGGCGCCGGGTTATGCTTTCAATTATCGAACCCGCTTCAACATGGCGCTGTTCCTGCCTCTGACGCGCCGCAACTTCGACCCCGGCAGTTGGCAGTTTCTGCTGAATGACGAGGTAATGGTTAACTTGGGCAAAGAAGTACGGTACAACTACTTCGACCAAAACCGCTTGTTTGCGGGTGTGGCGTACCAAATAAGCAAACAGGCGCAGGTACAAGCCGGTTACATGCACCTATTCCAACAGCTCCCGGCTGGCGACACGTACCGCAACCAGCACACCATCCGGGTGTTCTATTTTCATAACCTAGATCTGCGCGCTGCATCTGCGCAGCTACCTTCCTCGCCACAACCTTACTAATGGCAGATACTTCAAGTAATCCGAAACTCTCCGAAGTCGAACACATCAAGACGGCCAGCAACTTCTTGCGTGGCACGATTGCCGAAAGCCTGGAGAACCCCATCACTGGTTCTGTGGCGGCTGACGATACCCAGCTGATCAAATTTCACGGCTTCTACCAGCAAACCGACCGCGACCTAGAAAGCGAGCGGAAGCGGCAGAAGCTAGAGCCGCTGTATTCGTTCATGCTGCGCGTGCGCGTACCGGGCGGCGTGGTGAATGCCGAGCAGTGGCTACGCATGGATGAGCTAACTGTTCGCTACGGCAACGACACGCTGAAGCTTACTACCCGCCAGTCGTTTCAGATTCACGGCGTGCTGAAGCGCGATTTGCAGCGCACCATTCAGGGCTTCAACGACGTGCTGCTCGACAGCATTGCCGGTTGCGGCGACGTGAACCGCAACGTAATGTGCTCGGCCAATCCGCACGAGTCGGGCGTGCATAAGCAAGTGCACGAAGTAGCCGCCGCGCTCAGCCAGCACTTCACGCCGCGCACCACCGCGTACTGGGATTTGTGGCTGAACGGCCAGCAAGCCTACAGCAGTGCCCTGACCACGGAGCGTGAGGTGGAGCACACCGACCACGAGCCGATTTACGGCTCCACGTACCTGCCCCGCAAGTTCAAGATTGCGCTGGCCGTGCCGCCGCAAAACGATACCGATATTTTCTCCAACGACATCGGCCTGATTGCCATTGAAGAAAACGGCAAATTAGTAGGCTTCAACGTGGCTATCGGTGGTGGCCTAGGTATGACGTTCGGCATGCCCGAAACCTACCCGCGTTTGGCTGACCTGATCGGGTTTGTACCAGTAGAAGACACGGTGGATTTGTGCGAGAAGATCGTAACGATTCAGCGCGACTGGGGCAACCGTGAAAACCGCAAGTTCTCGCGCCTCAAGTACACCATCGACCGGGTAGGCCTCGATACCTTTTTGGGTGAGTTGCGGCAGCGTTTTGGGCGCGACCTAGCTCCGGCCCGGCCGTATAAGTTCGAAACCTCAGGGGACAGCTTCGGCTGGTCTATCGGCGACGGGCTTAATAAGGCGCACCTGACGCTGTTCATCGAAGGTGGCCGTGTGCACGACCAGCCAGGCTTCGAGCTGAAGACAGCTCTGCGCGAAATCGCCGAGTTCCACACCGGCGAGTTTCGCCTGACCGGCAACCAGAACCTAGTACTGGCCAACATCGAGACGCAGCACCGCACCCGCATCCAAGAGATTCTGGAAACCCGCGGTGTGTGGGCCAAAACCGAGAAGCAAACGGCGTTGCGCCTGCACTCCATTGCCTGCACGGCCCTGAATACCTGCTCACTCGCCTTTGCCGAGGCCGAGCGTTATTTGCCGCACTTGCTCGACCGCCTCGACGTCGTTATCCGCGCTAACGAGTTGGAAAACGACGGCATCCTGATCCGCATGACCGGTTGCCCCAACGGCTGCGGCCGGCCATACTTAGGTGAAATCGGCCTGATCGGCCGTTCGCCTGGCCGCTACAACCTCTACCTAGGTGCCGACCACGAAGGCGAGCGACTAAACAAGCTCTACAAGGAAATGCTGGACGAGGAAGGTATCATGCAAACGCTCACGCCCTTGCTGGAGTCTTACGCCAAGCAGCGCCAAACCGGGGAGCGTTTTGGTGATTTTGTTATTCGCCAGGGTCATGTGCAAGCCACAACTCACGGACTAAACTTCCATGCCTAATACGCTGAACCCTGTGCCTACCAACGCGGAAGTTAGCCCAGCCGTTGCCGCTGCTGCATCCGCGCCCGCCCCGGCAGCTAACCCGTTGTTTCCGGTTTTTATTAAGCTGGAGCAATTTCGGGTGCTGCTGGTGGGAGGCGGTAATGTGGGCCTGGAGAAGCTGACGGCCATTCTGCGCAATAGTCCCGCCACCGCCGTCACGGTGGTGGGCACTACGGTGCAGCCCGCTTTGCGCGAGCTAGCGGCGCGGCACCCACGCGTGCAAATATTTGAGCGTCCGTACTCCGACGACGACCTCAACGACCAAGATTTTGTGTTTGCCGCCACCGATGATCCGGCCTTGCACCGGCACATCAAGGCGCAAGCTGCCGCCCGCCACCTCCTCACCAACGTAGCCGACACGCCCGACCAGTGCGACTTCTACTTGTCGTCGGTAGTGCAGAAGGGTGATCTGAAGATAGCCATATCCACTAACGGCAAGTCACCGACGGTCGCCAAGCGTCTGCGGGCAGTGTTGGAGGAAACGTTGCCCGATGAAGTACATGAGTTGCTGCAGCAGATGACAGCCATTCGCAACCGTATTCAGGGAGATTTTGCCGAGAAAGTAAAATCGCTGAACGCTGTGACAGCGGAGCTAGCGGGCGGCCCGGCCTACGAGTCGCCGGCAACAATCTATTGGCGCCGCGTGGCAACGGGTGCGCTCATTACGTTTGCTGCATTTATTGCGCTCAATATTGCTTCCTTCTACATCACCTTGCCCCAAGTATACGACGCCATGCGCAACGGGGGCATGTTCTATGCTTTCGTGGCTGTTGGCTTCGGAGCACAGATCGTAGATGGGGTGCTCGGCATGGGCTACGGCGTGGTGACGGCTATTAGCCTAATGTCAATGAATATTTCGCCCGCGGCTGTTAGCGCCAGCATTCACACGGCCGAGATGTTTTCGAGTGGTGCTTCGGGCTATAGTCACTACAAGTTTGGCAACGTCAACAAGCGCTTGTTCAAAGCCTTGCTCATTCCGGGTATTCTCGGCGCCGTAACGGGAGCATACTTGCTTTCTCGCTTCGGTGAGGAGTACGCCAAGTATGTCAAGCCCTTTTTGGCCGTGTACCTTCTCCTGCTCGGTATCCGCATCATTGTGCGCGCTTTCAAAAAGCAGGAGGGCAAGCGCAAGATCAAGCATGTGGGCTGGTTGGCTGCTGCCGGGGGCTTCCTCGATTCGTTCGGCGGTGGCGGCTGGGGGCCGTTAGTTACGAGCACGCTCATTGCAAAAGGCCGCACGCCGAGCTATGTTATTGGCTCGGTTAGCCTGACGGAGTTCTTCGTCACGTTCGCCAGTGCCCTCACGTTCTTCGCTACCCTAGGTATCACGCACTGGCAAATCGTGCTGGGGCTGATCGTAGGGGGCGTGGCCGCAGCTCCTTTCGCGGCTCGTTTGGCTGGCCGCTTACCTATCCGGACGATGTTTATCTGTGTCGGGCTGATGGTAATTATCTGGAGTCTGTGGGCTTTGCGAAAAGTGGTTTTCTAACGCGCCAAGCACAACGCTACAGCGGCAGAAGTTGCGTTGGTCAACCAAGTACCACCGGATGAGCTTGTGTTAATTTTTTGCTAAAAAATTTAAGTGTGTAAGATTTAGGCTGGCTTCACTCATAGCAGAGTGAAGCCAGCTTTTTTTATACGCTCTACCGTTGTGCTAGGCCCTATTATGTGCACACCAGTTAGAGCGAAATATGTTTTAGCTTGGCTTGTTTAAAATATTGATAATCAACATTAAATACAGGGTAGAGTAGTATAGGTGTTCACAATCGTTTTCACCCAAACTATTCTTTCCACTATGGAATCTTCACAATCACCCAACCAACTTGACGCCACCTTACAAGCACTTGGTGGAGGCCTTAGCGCCGCCGCTCCGGCCGCAGCTGACAACATCGACGGCTGGATTTCTACGCTGGACGGAGCCGGTAGCCCTGCTCTAAGCGCTATTTCAGCAGAACTAAAGAACTTGAAGAGCGCCATCGGTAGCGGCGACGCTGCCCAGATCAGCCAGTCGTTGCAAACGCTCGGCGAGCACACGAGCAAAGCTGCTGCTAGCGCTACTCCCGATGCCAGTGCCAAGCTCCAACAGCTCGGTCAGACGCTCAGCTCGGCGGCGGCTTCGCTTCAGGCCTAGGTAGTTCTGGCTCACGCAAAAGCGGGTGCTCCAACTGGAGTACCCGCTTTTTGATTGATGGAGTTAGCTAACGTTACGTGGCGCTTACACGTGCTCAGCGACTTTAGCCAATTTGTTCAGGCTTTGAGCGGCGTGACTGAACTCCGAGGGAATCAGCACAACAGTCGTGGTATTGTTGTCGATACCAATTTCCGAAACCATCTGCATGCGGCGCAACTCCAGGGCCATGGGGCTGTTTTCCATTTGCTGCGCACCTTGCGTGAGTTTGATGCTAGCTTCCAGCTCGGCTTCGGCCTTGATGATGCGGGCCCGTTTTTCCCGAATGGCCTCGGCCTCGCGCGCCATGGCCCGTTGCATCGATACGGGAATCTCCACGTCTTTAATTTCAACCAGCTCAATCTTCACACCCCAGTTCTCGGTGGCGGCGTCTACGAGCTGCTGAAGCGTGGCGTTAATCTGTTGCCGGCCGCGCAGCACTTCATCGAGTTGGTGCTGTCCGATGATGTTGCGCAAGGCCGTAACCGCCAATTGGTAGACGGCTTGGTTGTAGTTGGCCACCTTGATAACCGCGGCATCTGGCGCCACCACCCGGAACCACAGCACCGCATTGACCTTAATGGTTACGCTGTCCTTGGTGATGGTTTCCTGTTGCTCCAAGTCCACGGTTTTGGTGCGAATGTCGATGGTTTTCCGGCGCTCAATGAAGGGGATAATCCAGTACAGCCCTGGTCCGCGAGTACCCGTGAACCGACCTAGGCGGAAAACAATAGCCCGCTCGTATTCCTGAGAAATACAAAGCCCGAGTAGAAAAAAGGCAACAACAATCAGGAGAATAGCTAAAGGTAGCATGGTGGTGAAGACTGTAAGGTGACAGGGTTTGATTGCGGTCATCAAGCGCACTCCGATGAGCGGCGGAATGCGCTTGATGACCGTACCGAGTCAGGTCACAAAGCCAGTGCCGAGGGGCAAATTACCTGAAGCTAACTTTCTTGAGAGTAGTGTTTTTTATGTAAGAGTCTGTATAACAGGTGTAATGATTATCGTAAAGCAATATTGTCTTCCCTTTAGCTGAGCATCTTTTATCATTTTGGAAAAGGCTTTCTTGCCGTTTCAGAAATACTAGTTCGGGCAGGTTGTAGAAACACGCCACGGCGCGTTCAATCGTTGAGCGACTACGCACGAATCGTTTCCCCGTAGGCAATACACAGACGACGAACGTACCCTGGCGCGTTCCTACAGTAGCAACCGTTGCCCTTGCTCGGGGAAGATTAACTTCAACCCTAGGGTATTGGCCTGCTGAAGCTGCTGTTGGATACGCGCTTTGTTGTCGCCAGTGAGCTTCAGGTGGGTGATGATAACAGGTAAATTGCGCAACGCCTCAGCGCCGCTGAGCTGACCTAGGTTCGTCAGCTCCTGTAGTAATAGCCGGGGTGTGAGGTGGCCGAAAAGCTGCGACTCGGGTTGCTCGTTGGGGTAGGAGGCTTCGATGAAAATGCCCTTGAGCTTGTGCGCTTTCAACAGGGGCGCTACTTCTTGCCACAGGTAATGCAGCTTGTCCGTGCGTTCTACGGCATCGGCGCCGGTGTCACCTAGGTAGAGCACGTACGCTTCCTGACTGCGCACAAGAAAGGCCGCGCTTTCGTAGGGCTTGCCGTGGCTCAGCGGGAAAACTCGGACGCTCATGTTAGTGCCGGTCACCGGCGTTTCGGTGCTAGGGGTCAACCGTTGGTAATGATACTTCTTCAACGCAGGTGCCGCGCCCACATCACCGAAATTTGGCCAACTCGCCCAATTAAAGTAGTGCGTCTGAATCGTCTCCAGGCAAGACGGCTGCGCGTAGATGGTTTTGGCTGTATCGTCCGGCGCGTTGAGTAGCAGGCCGGCTAGGTGGTCGAGGTGAGGGTGAGAAATGAAGTACGCTTTGATGTAGCGCCGTTGCACCACTTCTGCCGGTACCTCAAAGGTCTTCGCCACAATAGCTCGCTCAATACCCGCTCGCAACGTGCCCGCATCGAGGCTGATGTAACTAGTTGAGTTAACCGGCGCGAGCAAGTAGGCCGATAGGTTGTCCTCAGTAATGCCGCCGTTCACGCCTAGGGGCACGACTTGGAAGGTGGGCCGCGGCGCGCGTTGAGCCAGCGCGCTGAGCGGCAACAAAATTGCGCAAAGCAATTGTAAAAACAGGCGCAGAGCTAGGTGCAAAAGAATGAATAGTTAACAAGTTGCAACAGCTGCTATAGTAGCTGCCTGGGGATCAACCCCGCTGAAACTAGCGTAAGCTATTACCTGAATGTAATCACGGTTGTGTCATTGTACCCAACTGTACGATCGATAAAAGTCGAAGCATAATCCCTGAAATCGTAGTAATACGTGTTGGGGACTTTGTAGCGGTTTGCGGTTGTTCTATTGAATCGGTACGTACGATTAGGTACGACGCGGATGGTCTGTAAAAAATGAAAGTCCTGATGCGCTTTCAGTGTATCATAGAAGATAGTCCCGCCGACCCAATTGCCTGGGTCATTGGTGAAGTAGCCAAAGGAAATGTCGGTTTTACCGCCTTTGCTGGAGTTAACGTCTAAGGTCACCGTTTTGTAAGGCGTGACGGAAAAGTTTAGGTGGTTAGCGGTGCCGCGTTCTGCTTCTGCATACCCATCAAAGCCGTTCGTTACATCATACACGTTAGTAGACCGCATCCTAACCTCGTATCTGGCGGATTTACTTGCATCAAAGGAAAGCTGGTAGTAGCCAGCTGCGTCCGTCTCTGCGGCCGTTAACGAATCGATAAAGGGGCCACTCCAGGAATTAAGGACGCGATATGCTACAATTGATACCCCCGCTACCGGTTGGCCAAGGTATGGGTTCATCACCTTACCTTCGACTACTGTGAAAGCATCTTCCTTGTTAAGATCACAGCTTAAAACCAGCAAAGCGAGTGTGCCAGTGAGCAATCGAAGTGGCAAGTGGTTCATGATGTTGAGTATGGCAGCCACTTATGATATTCTAGGCTGGCACAACAGAACGAATTTACGGGCTTTCAACTCATGGCCATTATATCGTGCCTTACTATCGAGAACCACATAAATGTCAGATTATGCGAGAATAACGTGCTGACAAACAGATAGTAGTGCTGCTGATTGATTAATTGTACAGGTCTACTTAAGTTGGATTTTGCTGACTATTGCCTACACGCCTCGTAGGCTTACTCACTGTCAACTCTATATAGCCCGATCAGGCTATCTGCTGCCCAACTACCAGCTAGAAGAGACTGGCCTAGCTTCATTTAGCTGCTGCTCTGATAAGTTCCTGCGAACTATTGGATTAGACGATAAAGTATCAGCAGTCAAGTTATTATTCCATTTGACTGAGCGGATAGGCATTATCAGCGACTAGGATATTCAATATTCCCCCCAAATTGTAGGGCTCTTAGTAGGCGCTTGAAACGGAAGAGCAGATCCATTAGCAGTAGCACGGTTACCAGCAGCATCTATGGCCTCGAATGTAACGTTATAATCTTCCCCTGAAGCAAAGCGAAAATTGTCTTCGTCAAACTCTCCAAGAAAGAGTTGGTTTTGCCACGGCTTCAAATAAGTAGTGAATTTGCACCCATCGCGCACATGTTGAACGACTGCTTTGATTATACAAGTCGAAGTGTCCTGTAGGGGATAAGAGAAGGAGACATAATTAGATGGAGCCTCACCCCATGCTTCATACACTTTTTTCGTCACCATAGGCGTAGCACACCAGATAGGGGCTTTTGTATCTGGTGTGCTTACTACCCGCCACCTATAACGGGTTCTGCCACGTCTACCTGGTACAGTAGGCTCATTCTGTTGGAAGTAATAGAACACATTCTCTTCGCCGCGGCTAGCACGTAGCTCATACAAGCTATCCATTAATAATGGGCGTTCAGGCTGAAGTAAGAGCCTCATATTGCCATTCGCGCTACTTAAACGGTCATGCACTCGCAGCGGTACCGAATCATGGGCAGACCAGAGATAGACCTGAATGTCAGAGTCAAGCTGTTGCATCGCCTTTTTCAGGAAGTCATAACTAGAAGTAGAGAACAAAAAAACCTGACTTGGCTGAATAGGAAGCTCTATTCTACTTGGCCAAACAGCTATCCAGAGGCTTGCGTCAACTTGAGCGTGTACAGCTATTGAGTCTAAGCATATGTAGCTCATAATCGACAAACTGAGGATGATCTTGCTGAGCCACATATGCTTACACTACATAAATAATTGGTACTATCGAACCGGCTTCGGAATAACCGGCAAACTCTCGTGCCCAGCTTCATCCACCGAGGCTACCCCGAAAATATAGTTGTCTTTGCTATGAGGTAAGTCGGCGGTGGTGCCGCTAGAGAAGAACTTCTGCTGCCATACGGGGCTGCTGGTTTCGCGCATCAGCACGTAGTAGCCGGCGGGTTTGCGGCCGGTTTTGGGCGCATCCCATTTTAGCTCGGTGCGGTTCGTGAGCTTGGCGGTGAGCACGCCCACGTTTTGGGGGGCATCAGGGGCGAGAGCTAGGCTGGCCATGGTGGCCAAGTTCACGCCCGCATTTTTACGCAAGTACTGGTAATCCACAAACTCGGGGTTGTCGCCGTACACGATGTTGTTCTCCGTGCGCAGATCCTGGTGTTGGTGGTTGAAGTTCTCGTTGGGCTCGGTGAAGCGCACAGCGGTGAAGCCTTGTTGGTTGAAGGGCGTGTGGTCGCCGCCACGCAGGAAGCGGTCGGGGCGATACTCCACCATCACGCCGAAGTCGGACACATACTGCTCGCAGGCCGTTTTGGCGTAACGGGCCAACTGCCGGCTTGGCGAGTCGTTCTCGCTGCTGAGTGTGCGGCGTAGCTGAGCCTGCTCGGGTGTTTCGGTAGCCGGTACTCCCTCGCTAAATACCCGAATGTGCTTGTTGTCAGAGATTTCCGGATCGAAGCCTTTTGAGTTGCCTACAATGTCGTTGTTGAGCATGCCCACCAAGTTCCAGCCCTGCGTTTTGGCCTTCTTGGCGAGGTAGCCCGAGCCTAGCAGACCCTGCTCTTCGCCTTGCACGGCCACGAAGATCAGCGTGCATGGGTATTGTTTCTGCGACATTACGCGCGCCATTTCCATTACCAAAGCCACACCCGAAGCGTCGTCGTTGGCGCCAGGGGCGTCGCTGGTGCGGTTCATCACGTCGGTCACGCGCGAGTCGAGGTGGCCACTCACGATGAACACGCGGTTGTCGTTGGGGTCAGTGCCAGGCAGTGTGGCCATCACGTTAGCCATCAGCGTTTTCTTATCGATGCGGCGGCCGTCGGGGTTGAGCGTGAAGGTATCCTGCTCCACTTTCAAGCGGTTGCCGCTGGCTTTGGCATACTTCCGGAACTCCTGCTCAACCCAGTTACGCGCTGCCCCGATGCCGCGCTTTTTATCCTTGGTATCACTCAGCGTATGGCGGGTACCGAAAGACACCATTTTACGGATATCATCTTCTAGGTTCTTGGCCGAAATGGCTTCCACCATCTGTTTGATAGCCGGGTCGGGCGTGGTAGGCGGGGCGCTTTGGGCACGCAAAAAAGAGGGCGCAATACTGGCGGCCGTAGCAAGTAAAAGAGTAAAGTGAAGTTTCATCTAAGGTATTTAGGTTATGGAACGTTAGTAAAGTAACGCGAACTTTTGGTTTGCGCTGTAGGGCGAATGAACCGAGGTAGGTGTGTGTACCTAGCTACGCGCAACCCGCTACCTGAAAGTATTATGTTACTGCATCAAAGACACTAAGGCACTGGCAGCGTTGCCCCCAAAACCCGCAGCGTTGATTAATAATCGGCGGAGCGGGCGCGTAGGAGCAGGAGCTAGGTCGGTGGCAAATGGTGCAGTCGGCCAGGTCTGGGTGGTGAGCAGGTGCAGGGCATAATCTAGGCTGAGCGCCGCCGAAGCGCCTAGGGTATGACCGAGCAGCCACTTGTTGGAGGTGAGCGGCGGGGTGTTTTCCCCGAAAACAGCCTGTATGGCCGCCCGCTCAGCTGCGTCGCCGGCGGGCGTACCGGGGCTGTGTAGCACGAGGGCGTCTACCTCGTCGGGCCTACGGTTGGCCTGGCGCAAGGCCTGCCGCATAGCTGTTTGGAAGTGCTGACCGTCGCGGGAAAGGCCAGTTTTGCTGCCAATGGCTTCGAAGCCAAAGCCTACGCTTTCCAATTGAAAAATGGGTTGGTTTGGGCGAACAAGCTTTTGCTGTTGAATGGTTTGGTAGCTAGCTTTTTCCAGGGCAAACACCGCGGCTCCTTCGCCGAGCGTGAACGTGGAAGGAGCACCTGCGCCGGGCCGGCAAGGCCACTCTGCTGCCGCGAAGGGCGAATAAATGCCAATAGCCTGCATCTGGGCCAAGGTGAAATCGGTGAGCGGAGCTTCGGCACCACCCGCCAGAAAAAGCTCCGCCATGCCCGCTCGGAGCCACGCCAGGGCATTGCCGAGCGCTTGAAAGGCGCTGCTGCACGTGCTGGAATGGCTCAGCGCCGCGCTGCCGTGGGCACTGGCATCGTAGGCCACCCAACTGGCTACGTTGCCTAGGGTCGTGAGCGGCGAGGCGGCAGCTGGCACGGTGCCTTCCGTCAGAAACTGCTCGTGAAACTGCTCTACGCGTCCTGTTGCGCCGCGCGAAGAACCGATGCTAACCGCTAGCGACGCTAGTTCTTCGGCACCGGACCACCCCGCTTGTGCAGCAGCCTGACGAGCAGCCACCAGGGCTAGCAATACCGTGCGGTCGAGTTGGCGGTAGGTGGGGTGCTGCTGGCGCAAGGCGGTTAGCGCTGCCTCCGCAGCGGTTGGCAAAGCGGCTACTGCCACTGCACTAGAGCCTAGCTGCCGCGCCGTGAAGGTTGCTTCGGGTGCGCCATAAGGGGCCGAACCTAGGCCTAACGCCGAAACACTGCCGCTACCGCGAATAATAATCAGGTCTTCAGCAGACATTTCGTAATCTTCAAATCAGGTATTTGCCTGCCGGTCGGATGCCAAAGGTATCCGGCTGGTTGCTGTTGGCGTTAGCAGACGATATCGTCTGAGTGGCTTGTGTCTACTTCGTTTTGCTTACTACCAACTCGCGCATTTGGCGCATTACGCTGTAAATCAGCTGCAACTCCTCATCGGTTGTGCAATAAGGAGGCATGGTGTAAACGATGTTGCCGAGCGGCCTCAGAATGACGCGGTGGGACAGGGCCAACTGATATAGCTCGTCGCGCAGGGAACTGAAGTAGGTAGTTGAGGTGTCTACGGCAAACTCGAGGGCTAGCACGGTACCTAGCAACCGGATGTCGCGAATGCCCGGCTGGTCAGTCATTTCTTGGGCAAACTGCTGGTGGGCTAGGTTGATACGCGCTAGGCTGGCCGCACATTCGGCCGAGCGGGTAAGTTCCATGCTAGCCAATCCCGCCGAGCAAGCTACTGGGTTAGCTGTGTAGGAGTGGCCGTGGAAGAGCGTTTTGAGCTTGTCTTCGCTCAAGAAAGCATCGTAAACCGGAGCAGCGCAACTTGTCACGCCGAGTGCCATCGTGCCTCCCGTTAGTCCTTTAGAAAGGCACACCATGTCGGGCTGACTAGCTAGGTACTCGCTAGCAAACAGCCGCCCGGTGCGGCCGAAACCTGTCATTACCTCATCGGCGATGGTCAGGATGCCGTGGCGTTGGCAGCAGGCCATCAGGGCGTTCAGGGCTTCGGGCGAATACGTAATCATGCCGGCTGTACCGAGCAGCAACGGCTCAAAGATGAACGCTGCCACGTCGCCCAGCGCTGCTACCGCTTCAAGCTGCGCTAGGCTTTCGGCTTCTCGACCCGGCGTGGGCACATCAATAAAGGCCACATCAAAAAGAAGGGGTGCAAACGGCGCCGTGAAGGCCCCGCGGCTGCTCACCGCCATGGCCCCGAACGTGTCGCCGTGGTAACTGTCGCGAAAGGCCACGATTGTTTTGCGCGGCCGGCCTAGGTTGTGGAAGTATTGCAGCGCCATTTTCAGGGCTACTTCTACTGCCGTCGAGCCATTATCGGAGTAAAAGATGCGGGCTTGATTAGAGGGCAGAATCTCTAGTAGCTGCTCTGCCAGCTCTACGGCCGAAGGGTGGGTGAAGCCCGCAAATATCACGTGCTCAAGCGTGTTCAATTGGTTGCTAACTCGCTCGGCAATGTGCGCGTTGGCGTGTCCATGCAGGTTGACCCACCACGAAGCAATGGCATCGAGGTAGGCGGTACCGTCTTCCGTGTACAGCCAAGCGCCTTTTCCGCGCACGATAGGAATAGGCAGCGGGGCGGTTTGCATCTGGGTGTAGGGGTGCCAGATAACGGCGTGGTCGCGGGTGGCGAGAGACATTCTGTTCAAATAAATAAGGTACGTAGGAACGCGCCACGGCGCGTTCTCACATGAATGACAATCGTTGGAGGCAGAAGTTGGGTTGTGGCTCTGCTGGTAGGAAAGCCGAAGGCGTCGTGGCGCGTTCCTACAGCCCGAAGGCAGTCTTGAAGGCGGCGGCGTAGCGACTGACAACCGCTGCATTTACCGTTGGCTCTGGCAGAATCCTAGGTAACACGAGCACCCCCGTGTGCTGCGTAATAAAATCTTCCGTCGCTGGGTTTGGTTCACCATTGAACACCACCCCCCGAACGGACAGCCCGCGCTGACGGAGCGCTTCCAAGGTCAACAAGGTATGATTGATGCTGCCTAGGTAATTGCGGGAGACTACAATAGTCGCTAGCCCTAGCTGAACTGCTAAATCTGCTATCAAAAAGCCCGGCGCCAGTGGCACTAGCAAGCCGCCCGCACCTTCCACAATCAGGTGGTTGTCAGTTGCAGGAAGCGTGAAATCTTCGGGCCGGATAAGAATATTTTCGGCGGCCGCCGCCGCGTGAGGTGACGCCGGCAATTGTAGGCGGTACGTCTCTGGGTGGAAGTAAGTGGTCAGATTCGTAACCAACTGCTGCACCGTAGCTGTGTCGGTGGTGGGGGTGAGGCCAGCCTGCACCGGCTTCCAATAGTCGGCACCTAGGGCTTCGGTGAGAATAGCGGCAACGAAGGTTTTACCCACATCCGTGCCGATACCAGTGACAAATAAGCGTTCAGGAGTCATGTAAGAAAGCATTAGCTGGCTGCCGCGCGCAACACGTCAGCCAAAGCTAGGATCTCAGCTTCGGTGTTGAAGCTGTGGATGATAAGTCGTAGCCGCTCAGTCCCAACTGGAACCGTCGGTGACACAATCGGGCGGACATCGAAGCCCGCTGCCTGCGCCGCTTGCGCCACGGCACGCACGTGGGCCGGGCCACCGGTGGCCGTCGGGAAAAAGATGGGATGAATAACGTGGCTCGCTTCCGGTACGTGGAGGCCAGCTACGGCATTCAGTGTCGCTTTCAACAAATCGGAGAGGGCGAACAACTGCTGCCGCTCTGCCGTGAGCGTGGGAAGGAGCTGATAAGCTGCCGTGAGAGCTGCAATGGTAGCAGGCGGCAGGGCCGTGGTATAAATGAAAGGACGGCTGAAATTGATGAGAAAGTCGCGCAGCACAGCCGCTCCCACCACGGCCGCTCCCTGACTGCCCAAGGCTTTGCCGAAGGTGAGTACCCGGGCAAAAACCTGTTCCGTCAATCCTAGCTCCACCACCAGCCCCTCGCCATTTGGACCATACAAGCCGTTAGTATGCGCTTCATCAACAACTAAATACAATTCTTCCTGCTGGCAGAAAGTCGCAAGGTCTCGCAACGGGGCTTGGTCGCCATCCATGGAATACAACGCTTCCACCGCCACAAATACGGCACCGCCAGCAGCTAGGTCTAGCCGGCGTAGCCGCCGTTCTAGGTCCGCCACGTCGTTGTGGCGGAAGCTATACGCCGTGGCGAAGCTGCCCCGAATACCATCCTTCACCGAAGCATGGCTGGCTTCATCATAAAAAATAACATCCCCGCGCCGCGGCACGGCCGCAAAAAAACCTAGGTTGGCAGCGTAGCCGGAGTTGAACAGCAACGCGGCTTCACCGCGGTGGAAGCTAGCCAAGTGTGCTTCCAAGGCTTCAGCCGAAGCAGAGTTGCCGGTAAGCAGGCGCGAACCAGTGCTGCCTGCTGCTTCAGCAACTTCTTTCTGGAGTGCCGCCTTCAGTGCCTCCGAGCTAGCTAGCCCCAGGTAATCGTTAGAGCTGAAATCAACGCGGACGGCGCTGGCAGTAGTCAGGTGGCGGCGAGTGCCTTCGGCTTCACGCTTAGCGAGCTGCTGGGCAAGGCGTTGAAGAAGCAGGTGCTGGGACATTATGAACAAAAATCATCTGTCATCCTGAGCTTGCGAAGGACCTTCTCACGCTTGAAAGAGTCGTAGCAACGATTAGCATTCAGGCGTGAGAAGGTCCTTCGCAAGCTCAGGATGACAGATGAAAAGGTTTTGCGCGGTTAATGATTGCCAACTACGCTTCTACTGTTACCGCTTCAGCTTTGCCTAGCACTGTGGCGCCTACTGGTACATCCTTGAACGACTTGCGAGGCGTCAGACCTAGGGTCGCAAACATTTGCTTGTCGGCGTCGAAGTCAGGGTTCGGTGTAGTGAGTAGTTTTTCGCCCGAGAAGATGGAATTGGCCCCGGCCAGGAAGCACAATGCCTGTTCCGATACCGGCATTTCCTGCCGACCAGCGGAGAGGCGAACCATCGTTTTGGGCATCAGGATGCGGGCGGTGGCAATCATGCGCAGCATCTCCCACACGCTCACGCGAGGTTGGTCGGCGAGGGGCGTGCCTTGCACCGGCACCAGCGCATTCACCGGCACCGACTCGGGGTGGGCGGGTAGCGTGGCCAGTGTGTGCAGCATGGCTACACGGTCTTCGTCGGTTTCACCTAGGCCAATAATGCCGCCGCTGCACACCGAAATACCCGCTTTGCGCACGTGTTCCAGCGTATCGAGGCGGTCGTCGTAGGTGCGCGTGGTGATGATGTTGGAGTAGTTTTCGGCGCTCGTGTCGAGGTTGTGGTTGTAGGCGTAGAGGCCGGCTTGCTTGAGGCGCTCGGCCTGGTACTCGTTCACCATGCCTAGGGTGCAGCACACTTCCATACCTAGGTTGTTCACTTCGGTTACCATGTTCAGCACCCGGTCGAAGTCGCGGTTGTCGCGCACTTCGCGCCAGGCGGCGCCCATGCAGAAGCGGGTGCTGCCCGAGTCTTTAGCGCGTTGGGCGGCCGCAATCACTTCAGCGTCAGGGAGAAGCTTATGGGCTTGCACGCCCGTGTGGTAACGGGCGGCTTGGGGGCAATAAGCGCAATCTTCGGGGCAGCCACCGGTTTTTACGCTCAACAGCGTGCACACCTGCACTTCGCCGGTGGTTTGGTGTTCCTTATGTACGGCGGCAGCCTGCGCTACCAATTCCAGCACGGGCTGGTGATAAATTGCTTTGACTTCGTCGAGGGTCCAGTCGGTGCGGAGCATATGGAGTGCCGTTTGTGAGTTGCCGGATGACAAGATAAAAAAGCCCGCCGAAGCTTGAATGGCTTTTCGGCGGGCTGCAATTTAAGCGAGAAGTTGAGTTTAGACCACGAATAAGTTTTAGGTTAGGCGCTCTAAGCTGTCCTTTCGAGTGCCTTGATAGGTTTGAGAGACCAAACCTAGGTGCGTCGACCCAAGTTCTTCGTGGTACTCTAAAGGGCAGAAACCTAACTCGTCTGATCCGGTAACTCGCGAATCACGCGGCACGGATTGCCCACGGCCACGGTATTCGCTGGGATGGAGCGCGTGACCACACTGCCCGCCCCAATCACTGCATTGTCGCCGATGCTTACGCCGGGCATTATCAGCACACCCGCGCCTAGCCATACTTTATTGCCAATGGTAATTGGCTTGGCAAATTCCCAACCTGCTACCCTAGGTCCTGCTTCTACTGGGTGGCCAGCCGTGCTGATCACCACATTCGGCGCCAGAAACACATCATCGCCAATGATAACCGTCGCGCAGTCTAACACTACTAGGTTGTAGTTGGCGTAGAAATTTCGACCTAGCTTGATGTTGTAGCCGTAGTCGCAGCGGAACGTGGTTTCAATGTGCGCGTCGGTTTCGTAGCCGAGCAGTTCGCTCAGCACGCGCTTGTCTAGCTCCACGGGTTGCTGATTGTAACGGTGGCACAGCGTTTTGGCGCATAAGCGCTCGGCCACTAGCTCGGGGTCGTTGGCTTGGTACAACTCGCCGGCTAGCATTTTCTCTTTTTCGGTGGGCATGTAGGTGAAGCTACTCTAGGCTTTTAGGTTTCTGATGGCAACATACTCTCGTGAGCTTTAACGCGCGCAATCCGACCGTTTTAGGAAAAGTTAGTTAGCCATCTTCTTGGCGCATTTTGCGGAAGGCGCTTAGGAGCTAATGCAATGCTCTTAAGTTTCTTTGCATTTAATATGTCCGGATCAAATTTCTGCTCACTCGTGACGTAAACGATACAGTGCAGTTGCTCCAATTGCTATTGTGAGACAACTAGATAGCCACAACCAATACCCTAGTCCGTAAAAAGTTATTTTAGAATAAGTAGGAGCTTCACTGGTAATAACTTCAGTAAATAGGAGAAAAGATAGAGCGATAATAGAGGCTGCAACTCCAGCCAACACAGCTGACTTTACATCGCCAAAAAGCAAGAACCAAGAAAAGAATAATGCTGGATTGGCAAGCCAAGTCAGAGCTGCACCACCTCCCATTAGCGCACCTAGCCAACCTACCAATAGCAGCCAAAGTCCCGATGACCATGCATTATGATCAACTCTATCAATATAAAAAGCGTCCTGTGTTAGCGACAAGCAGTAGCATAGCACGCTAGTTATTAATACAAACAGTCTAAGCTTTTTCATTATTTTAGAAGGTGCAGAACGCAACGGGCCGCCCCGATCGGAGCGGCCCGTGCCGTTTTTACTTTCCGAAGCTAGCTAAGCAAGAAGTCAATCCAGATTCCTCGCTGCACTCGGAATGACAGTGCTGACCTAGCCTAGCGTGTGATACACAGCCTGCACGTCGTCATCCTCTTCAAATTTCTCGATGAGGTTTAGGACCTCTTCGGCTTCCTCATCGTTGAGGCTAACGCGCGTGTTGGGGATGCGCTGGAGTTGGGCGCTGACAACGTTGAGGTGCTTCTCTTCCAGGGCTTTCTGCATCTGACCGAAGTCGGTGAAGGCCGTTTCCACCACAATGAAGTCTTTCACGTTGCCTTGCTCGTCCTCTTCCTGGTCGGTGTACACGTCGTCGGCACCGGCGTCGATGAGTTCTAGCTCCAGTTCATCCACGTCGAGGCCTTCGGCGGCTAGCTTGAACACGCCTTTGCGGGTGAAAGTGTAGTCGGAGGAGCCAGCCGTGCCGAGGGCGCCGTTGCCGCGGTTGAAGTACATGCGTACGTTGGCCACCGTCCGCACGGGGTTATCGGTGGCTGTTTCAATCACGATGGCTACGCCGTGGGGGGCATAACCTTCGTACACAACTTCTTGATAGTCTTTTTCTTCGCGGCTACTGGCGCGCTTGATGGCAGCGTCGACGCGGTCCTTGGGCATGTTCACACCCTTGGCGTTCTGGATGGCGGTGCGTAGGCGGGAGTTAGTATCCGGGTTAGGACCCGACTCTTTCACGGCCATTACGATTTCCCGGCCGATCCGTGTGAAATCCTTCGACATCCGGTCCCAGCGCTTCATTTTGCGGCCTTTGCGGAATTCAAATGCTCTTCCCATTTTAGTGGTGCTTTGTGCTTGGTTTTGGGCTTCGGCGCAGATGAGTGGGTGGCGCCAAAAGGAATTGCAAGTTAGTAGAAAGCCAGGCGGGGCGCAATTTGGTTGGCGAGCTAGCTTCAGGAAATGCCCGAAAGCCTATCTTGCCCGCATGAAAAATACTGATTGGCTCACCATTGCGCAGCGTGTTCAAGCTCTAGCGCAAGCGGGCCTGACTTACGGTCAAAACGTTTACGACCTGGAACGCTACCAGGAGTTGCGCGACCTCAGCGTAGAAATCCTGAGTAAGCTATCCGATGAGCCCGTTGAGAAGATTGCGCACCTTTTCGCCAGCGAAACCGGCTACCAAACCCCGAAAGTCGACGTGCGTGCCGTGCTGTTTCGGGGTACCGAAGAAATTCTAATGGTGCAGGAAAAAATTGATGGTGACCGGTGGACGCTCCCGGGCGGGTGGGCCGATGTGGGCTACACGCCCTTTGAAACGGCAGTGAAAGAAGCGGAAGAAGAAACCGGGCTGCAAACGGAAGCCGTACGCCTGCTTGCTCTCTTCGATAAGAAAAAGCACGCCGCGCACCCGCCGCAGCCCTGGTACATCTACAAGTGTTTTGTGCTGTGCCGCGCCACTGGCGGCGACTTGCGAACCAGCACTTCCGAAACGAGCGGCATTCGGTGGGTGCACGAAAGCGAGATTCCAAACCTAGCCCTGTCGCTCGACCGCATCACGCCCGACCAGCTTGCCACCATGTTTGCCTTCGCCCGCCAGCCCGACTTGCCAACGCTGTGCGACTAAAGCAAGAAGGCGTGTAGCGCAAACTTTGTAGTCGCGTTACACGCCTCCTGTGTACTGGTTTGGGAATTCGACTTAGTTGAAATACACCTGGTATTGCATCACCACTGCGCTGCGGCGCGAGCTGACGCGGTTGTCACCGTTGGTTTGGGTGAGGTAAACGGGGCGGTTCTGGTAGCTGACAGTGAACTTCGACGTGTGCCCCACTAGCAGCCAGTTGACGCCTACATCGTAGTAGTGAAGGTTGTCGGCTAGCCGCTGGTAGTGAGCATATTGGTAACTAGCATAGGGCATCAAGGTGGTAGTGCCCAATAAGTTGTCCTTTAGCTTGTAGCCAGCCTGCGCGTACAGAACGTTGCCTGTGCCGTAGAGCGGTACCGCATTGCCATAAGTACCACCTGCCCCCAAGATCTGGTTGGTAGTGCTAGCCGCTAAGCCGTTGGCGGGGTTCATAGGAGCCGTATAACGCAGGTAGCGAGGACCGTAGTCGAGGTGCATGGCGGTGGCGTAGAAGCTCACGCTCGGGGCATCCGGAGCATCGCTTACGGGCGCATCGTAGAAGGCATCGACGGCAAACTGCTTCATGGCGTGGCCGGTCGTGTCGAGCTGGCCGGCGTCGCGCGTCCAAGTGGCTTGGGGCTGCACAATAAAGCCTGCGCCTAGGTTGAATACCCGCTTTTTACCCAGGTACGTACCGGCACTATACGGCGTGAGGTTGCTCTCCAAATCTTTGAACTGCCACTGAAAATACCCTTGTACCTGCGGTTTGGGCGGCTTGCTGGAGAACGTGGCGTAAGATGCAATAGCGGTACCCCGCGGAATGATAAGCGGCTTGCTCAAGGCTACCCGGTAGTCTAGGCGACCTAGCTTACCCTTGGCATACAAGCTCAGCTTGCGCCCAAACTGGTCGTTTACGTCGTTGGTCGTTTCGGCAACTAGGGGCAGATCGATACCCATGATAGAGCCCACCGACGAAGCAGTAGCGCGCGACAACCCGTTCCAAGCACCTAGGCCGGTGCCAAGCGATAGGTAGTTTTTTGCTATCGAATATTCACCTACCGCATCGTGCAGGAAGAACCCCGCTTTGCGGTCCGATAAGTAGCTGAAGTTGTTGATGCCGATTTGCGAGTAGATAAACACGCGGTCGGTGAGCTGGCCGTAGAACTGAATCCGAAAGCGACGAATGCCCACGTCGAACGTTTCCTTGCGGGCGTAGCCGTTTACCTGCGTGCCGGGGTTACTTTGATTGTAGCGCAGCCACACCTGGTTGGCCAGCGTGAGCTTCACGTAGTGGCTGGCGTCTTCGTTGAGGGCTAGCTTACCATCCTTAAGCGGTGCAGCGGTGGCGCGGGGCGGCGTAATTTGGGTGGCTTGGGCGCCTTGCGTATCGGGGGGAGGGGCGGTAGGGGAGTTGGTTGGGTTTTGCGCAGCAGCGAGTAAAGGCAACGCTATCAGTACGCTGCCTCCGGCTAAATGCCGTAAAATTTGCTTCATTAGAGAGGAATGAGGGGAAGAAAATAGCTAGGCCACAAGGGATTTGCTTAAAAACAGAAGCGTACTTAAAAAGCTAGCTTTCCAAATACGCTCCGAAAGAGAAAGGCAGTAGCAAGACATAGAACCTGGCGACGATAAGACGGTAAATAGGGGCGAAATGTTAGACCCCAAATAGCTCCGCCACCTCAAGCCAGCTGTTCACGCGGCGGTAGCGTGTCTCGTTTACGTTGTGGTGAGAGGTAAACAAGATGCCTTCTCCCCGAAAATCTTTGAAGTTGTAAGCATTGTCGTCGATGAGGTAGTCGGCGTTGATAATGGTTTTGTTGCCGCAGAATACGACGTGACTCGTCGGGATGAAGTCGAAGTGCTGCCGAAGCCAATCAAACTTCTCGCTGAACGAGAGCGGGAAACCCATGGCGGCCGTGGCAATAAACAGCTCATAGCGCTCGGCAAGGCGACGCAGAACGTCCTGGCTGTCAGGCATCACGGGCAGATCCTGGAAGAAGCCCACGGTGTGCAGGTACTTACGCAAGTGCTGCTGATTCTCAGGCGCTACAGCTTGCAGCAGGTGTTTGCCGTGCAGATGCTCGGGGGTGAGCAGCACGTTAAAGTCTCGGTGGTACCATTCGGTGAAGCGGTGGACGGCGTCGGCAATGACTTCGTCCATGTCAATTGCAATGCGTTCTTTCGACATGAAGTGGTGGACTGATGAACTGATTTTCTGAGGCGTAAACGGGTGAAGCCTAGGAAACGACGCGTGAAGCTAGGGCAAGGCTGGCGAAGTAGCGGAAGAATCGGCCGCGGAAAGCAAAGCCCTCCATGACGGAACAACCAGATAACCAACTGGACAGCCCGTGCGTAAAATTGATCCTACTCTCCCCTCGAAAGGCCCGCCTGCATCGCTGGTGGGCCTTTTTCGTTAAGGGCTGGCTCGCGTGGCATCGTCGGCTAGCCCTGGCTTTCATCCATTCTATTCCTGATTACACGATGAATCAACTGACAAGTGCTATGCAGGGTTTGCTGGCCCAGGCTTCCACGGAAGTATCGCGCAAAGCGTTTCTTCAATATGCCGGCCGGGGGCTAGCCGCAGGAGTGGTGGGGGGAATTATAACTTCTTGCAGCAACAACAGCGCGGGTGAATCTACCACCTTCGCTGGGCCGGACGGGCAAAAAGTACCCTCCTCGGCGCCCGTTTCCCCGCCTGCCACTGTGCCTAGCGCGGTTGAGCAGCCCATTGAGCTGGAAGCTTGGAAATCAGACGCCGACCGCCAGTCGCCGCCCACGCCCACGCCGCTGCCACCCGATGAGCGGGTGGGCTACGCGCTGGTGGGCCTAGGTCACCTGACGCTGGAAGAACTGCTGCCAGCCTTCGGTGAGTGCAAGAAGTCGAGGCCAGTGGCGCTGGTAAGCGGCTCGCCCGAGAAGATGCAGAAGGTAGCGCGGCAGTACGGCATTAAGCCCGAAAGCTGCTACAGCTACGAGAACTACGACAAGCTGAAGGACAACCCGGCGGTGCAGGTGATTTACATTGTGCTGCCCAACTCCATGCACGCCGAATATACTATTCGGGGCGCGCAGGCAGGCAAGCACATCCTGTGCGAAAAGCCCATGGCAAACTCAGTAGCCGAGTGCGAAGCCATGATTGATGCCTGCAAAAAAGCGGGTCGCAAGCTCATGGTTGCCTACCGCATTCAGTATGAGCCTTACAACCGCATGGTGCGCAAGATGGTGCAGTCCAACCAATTTGGTAAGCCCAAGCTGATGGAGGCGTTCAACACCCAAAGCTCGGCTAACCCACGGCACTGGCGCCACAAGAAGGCGCTGGCTGGCGGCGGCGCCCTGCCCGATATTGGCCTATACTGCCTGAATACTACTCGCTTTCTGCTGGGCACCGAGCCCACCGAAGTATCGGCTTACACTTATAGTACTCCCGGCAACCCGTTGTTCTCGGAAGTGGAGGAGCTGTGTTCCTGGCAGATGCGCTTTCCTGGGGGCATCGTGGTGAACTGTGCTACCGACTACAACGCCCACGACTCGCGCCTCTACCGGGTGATGGCCGAGCGCGGCTGGATTCACCTCGACCAAGCGTTTGCCTACCAAGGTCAGCAGCTCAAAACCTCCCGCGCTGAAGGCACGACCGAGCGCACCGAGCAAATTACCCTAGGGTCAAAAAACCAGTTTGCTACGGAGATGGACCACTTCTCGGAGTGCCTTCTGGAAAATAAGGACCCGTACACGCCGGGCGAGGAAGGCCTGCAAGATCAGCGGATCATGGAAGCCATCTACCAATCGGCGCGCGAAGGCCGGCCGGTGAAGCTGCCCGTGGTGAACCAGCGCGACGCCTTCCGTGGCCCCGAACCAAAAGAGGAGAAGAAGTCCTAGGTGTGTCGTTGCACGATTGTAATGCGAAGCTCCCGCTTCGCGTGTCGTTAAACGATAGTCGACCGAACAACACGCATGCTAGTCGTTTAACGAGGCGCGAAGCAGGAGCTTCGCGCTACAGACCGTTTGGCGAAGCTAGGTCGGCACAATCTTAAGTCTTGCTTAAAGCGAGTCGATTCGATTGCAGCAGCAGCTTGCGCGGCCTAACTTGCCGGCTTGTTCTGCAATCTGCCAGGCGCATCTTGCTGAATTTCAGCAGAGATAGGATGCGCTGGGGGAATTGCAGTCTGCTTTTTTGCTTTCCTTTTCGCTATGCTTTCACGAATTATTGCGGCCAGTATTCACAACAAGCTGTTCGTGGCCATACTGGTTATGGCGCTGGTTGTGTGGGGCAGTTATTCGGCCATGCACCTGCCGCTGGACGCCATTCCAGACATCACCAACAACCAGGTGCAGGTCATCACCCAGTCGTCGTCATTGGCGGCGCAGGAGGTAGAACAGTTGATTACCGTTCCGCTGGAATTGCAGCTGCGCACCGTGCCAGGAGTGACGGAAATTCGCTCCATCTCGCGCTTTGGGTTGTCAGTGGTTACGGTTGTCTTTCAGGATGATATTGACACGTACCGCACGCGCCAGCTTGTTGCGGAGAAACTCACCGCCGCGCAAGCTAGCCTCGGCCCTGAGCTAGGGGTGCCGAGCATGGCTCCCATCACGACGGGGCTAGGTGAAATCTTTCAGTACAGCATCAGCATCGAGAAAGGATACGAGAAGAAGTACTCATTAGCCCAACTGCGCGACGTGCAGGATTGGGTCGTGAAGCGGGCGCTGGCTGGCGTGCCGGGCGTCGTCGACGTGAGTAGCTTTGGCGGCTTCGTGCGGCAGTACGAGGTGAGCGTTAACCCCGAGCGACTGGCGGCCGCTGGGGTGACTATGCCCGAGCTGTTTGCTGCCGTGCAGCAGAATAATGCCAACACGGGCGGCGCTTATCTGCAACGCGGGCACAATGCCTACTTCATCCGTGGGGAAGGACGCGTAACGTCGCTGGCTGATATTGGTACCATCGTAGTGAAGCAGGCTAGCCAAAACGCCCCGCTGCTAGTGCGCGATGTGGCCGATGTGCGCTACGGGCACGCCGTGCGCTACGGCGCCATGACCCGCAACGGCAGCGGCGAAACCGTAGGCGGTATCGTGCTCATGCTCAAAGGGGCTAGCTCCGAAGCGACAATCAAAGGGGTAAAGGAGCGGGTGACCGAGATTGAGAAAACCCTGCCGGCTGGTCTGACCATCACGCCTTTTCTGGATCGTACCAAGCTGATTGATAAAGCCATTCATACGGTAAGCCGCAACTTGGTGGAGGGCGGCGTAATTGTGATGGCGGTGTTGCTGCTGCTGCTCGGCAACTGGCGTGCGGGGTTGGTGGTGGCCTCCATGATTCCGCTGTGCATGCTGTTTGCCCTCGGCATGATGCGCCTGTTCGGCGTATCGGCCAACCTGATGAGCCTAGGAGCCCTCGACTTCGGCCTGATCGTGGATGGAGCGGTTATCATCGTAGAAGCCACTATTTTCCATCTCGTGCACACGCGGAGCCAAGCGGCGCACGAAACGATGGACGACATCACCAAAACCGCTGCGACGCGCTTGATGCGCTCGGCGCTATTTGGGCAACTCATCATCCTCATCGTGTATTTCCCTATTCTGGCCCTCACAGGCATCGAAGGGAAGATGTTCCGGCCCATGGCCCTGACGGTAAGCTTCGCCATTGTTGGCGCCATGTTGCTGTGCCTCACCTATGTGCCGGCCGTTACGGCTTGGGGGCTGCGGAAAGACATTGAGGAGGAAGGCACTTTGGCCGACCGTATCATGAAGTTTTTGCACCGCGGCTACAATCCCCTTATTCAGCGGGCCCTGAAGGTGCGTTGGCTGGTAGTGGGCACGGCAGTGGCGCTGCTGGTAGTAGGTGGTTTGCTGTTTGCCGGTATGGGAGGCGAGTTCATCCCGCAGCTCGACGAAGGTGACTTCGCCGTGAACGTGACCCTCCCGCCTGGCAGCTCACTCGACCAGAGCATTGCTACTACCACGCAGGTGCAGAAGATCTTGCTCAAGCAGTTCCCGGAAGTGCAACAGGTGGTTGGTAAGATCGGGACGTCGGAAATTCCCACTGACCCTATGTCGTTCGAAGACAGTGACCAGATTGTGGTGCTGAAGGACCACGCCGAGTGGAGCAGTGCCAATTCGCGCGAGGACCTAGCCAACAAAATGGATCAGACTCTCGCCAACGTGCCCGGCGTGACGATGGAGTTCCAACAGCCTATTCAGATGCGCTTCAACGAGCTGATTTCGGGGGTGAAGTCGGACATCTCTATTAAGATTTACGGCGACGACCTAGAGGTACTGTTTGCAAAAGCCAATCAAGCTGCTGCCCTCATCCGGCCTTTGGCTGGCGTGGGCGACCTGAAGGTGGAGCAGATTGCCTCGCTGCCGCAGATGCGCGTGACCTACAACCGGCAGAAGCTAGCCCAATATGGCCTGAACGTGGCCGACTTGAACACGCTGGTGCGCGCCTCTTTCGCCGGCGATGTGGCCGGCGATGTGTACGAAGGCGAGCGACGCTACGACCTCGTGATGCGCCTCGATTCCGCCCACCGCAGCAGCCTCACGGACCTGCGCGACTTGTACGTGGACGCGCCCAACGGGCAGAAAGTGCCCCTTGAAGAAGTAGCCGCCGTGGATTATCGCAACGCCCCTGTGCAAGTGTCCCGCGATGATGCCCGGCGGCGGATTAATATTGGGGTGAACGTGCGTAACCGCGACGTGCAGAGCTTGGTAGAAGAAATTCAGCAGAAGCTAGGTGCTGGCCTGAAGCTGCCTACGGGCTACACCCTTAAGTACGGCGGTGCCTTCGAGAACTTGCAGCAAGCCAAGTCGCGCCTTGCTATCGTGGTGCCGGTGTCGTTGCTGCTGATCTTCTTTTTGCTGTACCTGTCCTTCCAGTCGGCAAAGCAGGCGCTGCTGATTTTCACGGGTATTCCGCTAGCTACCATCGGTGGCATTTTGGGGCTGTGGTTGCGTGGTATGCCCTTTAGCATTTCGGCGGGCGTGGGGTTCATTGCCCTGTTCGGGGTGGCCGTGCTGAATGGTATTGTGCTGGTAGCTAGCTTAAATGAGCTAGCGGCGGAGGGCGTAGAGAAAGTGACTGACAGGGTGCTACGCGCCACAGCCGAGCGCTTCCGGCCGGTGTTGCTTACCGCATCGGTGGCGTCGTTGGGCTTCCTGCCCATGGCGCTATCTACGTCGGCGGGAGCGGAGGTGCAGAAGCCGCTCGCCACAGTGGTTATTGGCGGGTTGATTTCGGCTACCCTGCTCACGTTGCTGGTGCTGCCGGTGCTCTACACGCTGTTCACCAAAGATGGCGAGCCGAACCCTGTGGATGCTGCCCGTAAAACCCAACGGGATAAGGATGCGGCCGAAACGGGTGCCCCTAGCTCCGCGCCAGCCTTCACCATGATTGCCTTGCTCCTCACCGCAGGTAGCTTGCTGCAAACGGCGCACGCACAAAATACGTTGCCCTCCACCGCCGGCCAACCCTCTTCGGGCACTTTATCGCTTCAGCAGGCGCTGCAAACGGGGCTAGGGCAAAATCTGTCGTTGCAAACGGCGGCCCTCCAGACCGAGCAGGCGCGTGCCCTCGTTCGCTCCGGCAACGACCTGCCGCGCACCACGGTCGACTTTCAGTATGGGCAAATCTCGGGGCCGCTGAACGACCGCAGCTTCAACGTTATTCAGCAAGCGGCCTTTCCTGCCCTATATGCCGCCCAACGACGCTTGCTAGAAGGTCAAACCCTCACGGCCGAGCAGCAAGCCCGCATTCGGCGCCGCGAGCTGACGCAAGCCATCCGGAGCAACTACTACCAGGTGCTGGTAAGTTACCGCCGCGTTGCGCTGCTGCGGCGCCAAGACAGCTTGTACCGTCGTGCGGCCCGCGCGGCCCGCGTCCGTTACCAAGTGGGCGAAACCAATCGGCTGGCGCAAGTGTCAGCAGAGGCTCGGCTGCAAGAAGTGGAAAACCGCTTGCTTACGCTCATCTCCGACCTAGGAGTGCAGCGCCAGCAGCTAGGGCAGCTGCTCGGCACCGGCGCGCCCGTGGCCGTAGATACCGCCGCGGCGTTGGTCGTTGCTCTCGCGCCCACCGATACCGCCGCCTTGTCGCCTGACACCAACCCCACGCTGGGGCTGCTGCGTCAGCAGGCTACGGTGAGTCAGCAGCAGCTACGCGTGGAGCAGCTGCGGCGTTTGCCGGATTTGCGCGCTGGTTACTTTGTACAGAGTATCAACCGGGTGAATGGGTACCAAGTCGCGCAACTAGGGCTAGCCGTGCCGCTGATTGGCGGGGTGCAAAAGGCGCGCATATCATCGGCGCGCATCGGGCAGCAAGTGGCTGAAGGTCAACTCACCTACGCCACTACCCAGCTTGCCAGCGAGCGACGCGCTCTGCTCCAGCAGCTTCGGCGGGCACAGGCCTCGTTGCGCTACTACGAGCAAAGCGCCTTGCCACAGGCCCGTCTGATCTTGGATACTGCCGAAAAAACATACCGCGCGGGCGACATCGAGTACGTAGAGTATGTGGTGAACACCGAGCCGGCCTGGCAGATTCAGGAGAACTACCTAGGGCAGGTGCGGCAGTACAACGATTTGGTAATCAGCTTGCAGACTTTGGCAAGTGTCGATAGTCAATGAGCTAAGTGTCGTCTGTTGCTCATTAGCGCACAGCAATTGCTTTCATGAAGAACTTGTTCGTTATATCCAGTCAATTATCTGCTGCGGTGCTGCTTGGTGCGACACTGGGGCTAGCCAGTTGCTCGTCGCCCGACAGCATAGCTGCGCAGCCTGAGGCTGCTAAAGCACCCGCCGCAGCCCCGGCCACCAACCCTGATCAAATTCAGCTTTCAGCTGCTCAGCAGCGGGCCGCGGGCATTGAAGTAGGTGGTTTTCAGTGGCAAAACATGACCACCGAAGTGCAGGCCAACGGCTCCATTGAAGTGCCTCCTCAGAACCGGGTTTCCATCAGTGCCATGATGGGCGGCTACGTGCAAGTTGTCAATACATTGCCCGGCCAACCCATCAAGGCGGGTGCCACCGTAGCGGTGCTGCGCCACCCCGATTACCTCAAGCTTCAGCAGGAGTACTTGCAGACTCGGGCGCGGGTTCAGTTCCTAAAGGAAGAGCTACAACGTCAGCAAGTACTTGATGCTGAAGATGTAGGCGCGAAGCGCAAACTTCAACAAGCCCGCGCCGATTATGCTAGCGAACAAGCCGCTGAACGCTCATTGGCTGCCCAAGTTCGCCTGCTAGGCCTGTCGGTGGAGCGGCTCAACACAGGGTACATTGCCAGCAGCGTATCGCTCACAACGCCCATCAGCGGCACGGTGAAGGCCGTTAATATCAATCCGGGTCAGTACGTGAACCCGCAGGACGTGCTGGTAGAAATCATAAACCGCGACGATTTGCACCTAGAGCTGAAGGTGTTCGAGAAGGATGTGGCCAAAGTAGGCGTGGGGCAGCCCATTTTATTCACGGTGCAAAACCGTGGCACAGATGAGCAATTCAAAGCCCGCGTGTTTTTAGTTGGGAAAGCCTTTGACGACGAGGCCCGCACCGTGCGCGTGCATGCCCACCTAGAGCCCGAACGCTCTGATTTGCTGCCGGGTCAGTTTGTGGCGGCCCGCATTCAGACGGCTGGTGCCCGTCAGCGGACCTTGCCCGAAGATGCGCTGGTACAAGCTGGTGAGTTCAGCTACGCCTTCGCGCGTACGCAGCAAGCCGACAATGGCCGCGCTACTTTCCGCCGGGTGAAAGTGCGCACCGGTTCCACCATCGACGGCGACATAGCCATCACCCCCCTAGAGCCCATCGCTGATACCACGCAACTGGTGCGCCGCGGTGCTTACTTCATCAGCGCAGAAATGGGCAAAGGCCAAGGCGGTGATGATGACTAAAGAAAAAGGAGTAACTGAGTAAGTAGTTGGACACCATTACTCAGTTACTCCTCTAATCAGGTATTCGCTACTCTTCGTCGTATTCGATTTCTTTCACGCCACGCTCTTCGCGACCCGTTTGGGTGAGGCGTGTGAAGCCGTGTTGGACGTTGGTATAAGCGGGTTTGCTGCCGCTTTTCTTCTTGTTGTTCATTAGCACGGCGGCCGTAACGATCAGCGCCACGGTGGCCGCACCCACGATGGCGGCTTGCTGCGGCAGCTTGTCCTGGGGGACGGGTGGTAAGTACTGCACGCCATCAGCATCGATGCGCGCCGGCTCCGATACGTAGCGGCCATGCTTGGGCGTGGGGAAATTGCGAGCCAAGGCCGTTAAGCCAGCAGCGGCTTCTGGCCCTTTGATGACTGGGCCGTGGCCGCAACCAATGGCCTGCGGCTCTAGGTTGGCTAGCTCCACTACCGAAGCGTGCACCGCCTCCCAATCGTAGTTGAAAGGGGAGCCGGCCACGCTGATCTGCGGCTTTTGTAGCAGCAGCGAGGGCACCGACTCATGGTTGGCCGTGGCGAAGGCATCGGCGCCGAGCAAGGTTTTGTCGGAGGGGTGGAAGAAGGCTACTTGGCCCGGCGCGTGACCCGGCACGTGCAGCCATTGCCAGCCCGGCATAAAGGGCGGCTCCGAATCTTCGGGCAGGGTCTGCACATAATCAGTGAGTTGGAACGATTGGGGTGGAAAGAAGCGGCTCACGAAAGCGAGGGAACCACCATTCTCTACCGTGGGGTCGGCGGGTGGGTACACGGCTTTGCCAGTGAGGAAAGGAAGTTCGGCGGGATGGACAATGATGGGCACTTTCCAGTGTTCGGCTAGCTCCTGCGCCGAGCCAGCGTGGTCCATATGGCCGTGGGTGAGCAGGATGGCTTCGGGGTGGCTACCGGGGTAGAACAGCTCGTCGGCGGCGGCAATGATGGTTTTGGCGCTGCCAGGCAGGCCCGTATCGATGAGCACCCATTTACCAGCGGTATCGGGCTCTACAAAGTACACGTTGACAAAGCGCTGAATGGTCAGCTGAGTGACGCCATGGGCTACTTTTTCCATAAATAACAGGATCAGCGAGAGTTGAAGGTTGATAGGGCAATACGAAAACCTAGCTGCTGAGGTCGAATTACCTAGCAAAATAGCCGGGCAGCCACGGGTATTTTGCTGGTATAGTCGCAAAGTAGGAGGGGGCGTAGTAAGGATCAGGCAACTGTAGAGCCGCTGCAAGAATCTATTGTGCTGATACTGGCTACCTAGGCCTGCTTGCCAGCGTGCTATTCCAACTTCTCTTTTCCCTGCTCCATGAAACACTTTCAACCTATCCTGCTGACGTGGTTACTGGTCTTGCTAACCCTAACTGCCACTGCGCAAACGCCTGCTGCGAAGCCGCGCACCAAGATTATGCTGCTAGGTACCATGCACTTCACGCCCTCCACCACGGATATGTACAAGAACGCCGCGGTAGACCTGACTTCGGCCCAGCGTCAGTCGCAAGTGCAGGCTGTGGTGGCGAAACTCGTTGCCTTCCGCCCCGAGCAGATTTGCATTGAATGGTCCTCGCTTCGTCAAAATAAGCTGGATAGTACCTTTCAGGCGTATCAGCAAGGACGATACAAGCTCGAGTCCAACGAGATTGACCAGCTGGGTTTTCAAACGGCTCGCCAGCTCAAACTGCCGCACCTTACGGCCGTGAACTACCGTGGTCGTTTCGATTCGGATAAGGCAATGGAATTTGCCAAGCAGCACCACCAGGAAGAGCTGCTCACGAACCTCGATGCGTACGCCAAGCGCTACATGGCCGAGGCAAATGAAAAGATCCTGAAGCTGCCGCTCAAGGACTTCCTCACGTACGTCAACTCGCCTGAAGCGCTTGATACCAATGCCGGCTTTTATACCCGATACCTAGCCCGCGTTGGGGAGGGCAATGAGTACCCCGGCATTGATCTGCTCACCGATTGGTATTCCACCAACCTGCACATCTACGCTAATATTCTGCGCCAAGTAAAGCCTACCGACAAAGCCATCTTGGTCATTTTCGGGCAAGGCCACATCCCAATTCTGAAGTCCTTGTTTGCGACGAACTCAGACTTTGAAGTAGTGGAAGTGGCGAAGGGGTTGAAGTAACAGCTAAGCCAAGGGGAGCTGTGAAGTAGACAGATATTATTTTCAATATGTAAAGAAAAACTATTTACTTTCGGGGAAGCAAGTCAGATTGACTAGTGCCGCAAATGAAGCTAGGTTCTTCAGACGGCTCTGGCAACTTCTGTGGCTTGCGGCTCTCGTCTACTTTCTTCTGCCTTTTATACTACTTCCGTCTGTGAAAAAGCTGATTGTTCTTCTCGCAATGCTAGCTTCTGGCAACTGGGCCTTTGCGCAAACGAAGTGCTCTGACTATGAGCTGAAAGTGTATCAGAATGGGCAGGAAGTAGACATGAAGAATAGCCCACTGGTTTCGTCGCTTAGCCTGGTGCTAGTAGGCGATACGAGTTGCGCGTCTATGATTGCGTACCGGTTTAAGAGTGCGGAGCTGACGTTGGTGCGCGAAAAAACACTCGTGTTGCCGGCAATCAAAACCAATAAGCCAGAAGTAGACCTCACCGAGTTCAAAAAAGTATATCAGCCCGGTGATCAACTAGTTATTGAAGTAGAAGGCAGCACGGAAGAAGCCACTGCCGACGCAGAGCCAGAAGAAGGAGGGGAGACGCTCAGCTATTCAGTTGTTGTTAATTGGCCCTTGCAATAGCCAGAACGCAGTAAAAAGAGGAAGAAAGAAGCTAGGGTATAGCTTCTCCCCACAACGGCGTGCCTCACAAGCGCGCGTTTGTGATAGTGAAAGTCGTGCGGAAGCTAGCCTAGCCAGTTCATCATCTGCTGACGGGTAAAACAAAAAGCTTACGGGAAAAAGGGGAGGGCTTGGCGAGGAACGGAAAATAACTAGTAAAGAACAGCGTTGCGCATAAGCTAGGGTTGCTACACGTGTAAGCCTCTGCTTTGCTGTATGTTGGCCTAGCTGGTTCTAGTTTATTCTTCCATTTATACCCACCTAATCCAATGAAAAAGCTGTCTTTCGTCCTCGCGTTATCATTGTCCAGCGGTTGGGCTCTTGCTCAAAGCAACTGCTCGGTTCCCGTTCTGAAAGCGTTAGAAAACAACCAGGAAGTGGATGTAGCAGGCAGCGCCTTGCCAGCTAGCATCACGCTAGTACTTGCCAAAAAAGCAGGTTGTGCGTCGGATGTGACCTATCAGTTCACAGGCGCCGAGCTAACGTTAGTGAGGAGTAAGAGACCGTTGCTGCCGACGATGCTAGTCAACAGCCCCGAAGTAGATTTAGCGGAGTTTAGGAAGGTGTATCAAACAGGTGACCGCCTCTATATTGAGGTTCCAGGACGCAGCATTACCATAGCTTCAACAGCCAACAAGAACGATAAGGTGCCACTGCCAGAGAATCAAGGTGCTGCAATCAACTGGTTACTGAAAAAATAATTCGTGACCGGACCTGTTCGCCTTGCTGCAATCTGCCCTTAAGGGCAGATTGCAGCAAGGCGATGCGGGAAAACTTAGCCTATATCTTCTCGCCGCACCGCCAGCAATATTCCGCGTCGGGGCGATGGTCGCTGGCCTGGCAGACGTGGCAAACGACCTGTTTGTAGAGGGGCGCGGGGGCAGCCGGCGAGCGTGGCGTAGCCATTTGGGCCGATACGATGCCGGTGGGCACCGCAATAATGGCGTAGCCCATAATCATGAGCACCGAGGCTAGCGCCTGCCCTAGCACCGTAACTGGCGAAATGTCGCCGTACCCTACCGTTGTCACGGTGACGACGGCCCAATAGACGCTTTTGGGAATGCTGGTGAAGCCGTTTTTACCGCCCTCCACCACGTACATCAGCGTGCCCACCACGACAATGAGGGTGAATACCGCCGTGAGAAATACCAGAATCTTGAAGCGGCTCGCTTTGAGAGCTGTCACGATAAACTCGCCTTCGCCCACAAACTGTCCTAGCTTGAAGATGCGAAATACCCGTAGTAGCCGCAGCGTGCGAATAACCAGCAAGTAGCGGCTGCCCGCCAGCACCAGCGTGGCCAGCGTTGGCACAATGGCCAAGAAGTCAATGATGCCCAGCAAACTCAAAGCGTACGTTAGCGGGCGGCGCACCACGACTAGCCGGGCAATGTATTCAAGGGCAAACAGGCCTGTAAACCCCCACTCTATGATACGCAAGTAGTAGCCGTATTGGGCATCGATAGAACGCACACTTTCCAGCATCACCGACAACACGCTCAGCACAATAGCCACGAGCAAGGCGATATCAAAAGCCCGTCCTGCCGGCGTGTCTGATTCAAAAATGACGCTGTAAGCCGTGCGCTTCCAGTGGGGTTCGGTGGTGTACGGTTGAATATCCTTGGGCATAAGTGGCTACGAGCTGCTAGTTACTGGCAGTTGGTCGTTGCTAGCTTACGCAATACGAACCTCGCTCTTCAAAGGATAAAGGCTGTGTGCGAGCTAGACATAACAGGGGAGGTTGCCTAGGTCATGCGGGCTTCGTACGTCAGGAAGTAGTAGCGCCTGCCGGATCGTTCGGCTAGCAGGAAACCTAGCTTAGCTTGCTGCTAGCAAGTAGTCGTTTTAAAGTATTTGCGCGTTTGCTGCGTCAGCTAGGGCATCACCTTCGTATGCTGCTTCCATGAATGACCTGCAAGATCAAATCGTTCTCGTCACCGGCGCTACCTCCGGCATTGGCGAAGTAACCGCCTGCACCCTTGCCCAACGTGGTGCCCACGTAGTTCTGCTGGCTCGCAATGCGGCCAAAGCCGAAGCTACGCGCGCGGCCATCCAGCAAGCCGCCGGGCACGACCGCGTGGATGTGCTGCTCGCTGACCTAGCTGATTTAGAGCAAGTACGCCGTGCCGCTGCCGAGTTCAACGACCGCTACTCACGCCTCGATATCTTGGTGAACAATGCCGGTTTGCTGCCAAGTAAAGAGCGCAAAGTCACGCCACAAGGCTACGAAACGGGTCTGGCTACCAACTACCTAGGTCCTTTCCTGCTTACCGCGCTGTTATTCGACAAGCTGCGGGAAAGTCCGGCGGCGCGTATCGTCAATGTATCGTCGGCGGGCTACCGTCTTGCCAACCCCGACTTGAATAATTTGCAACAGGAGCAGGGCTATAGCCAGATGTACATGTACAGCAACACCAAGCTCTACAACATCATGTTTACCCAGGAGCTAGCCCGCCGGATGCGCGCGCACGGCATTCAGAACGTGACGACCAACGCGCTGCACCCCGGCGCAGTAGCTTCTAGCTTTGCGGGCGATGGTGACAGCTGGCTAGGTATTGTCATGCGGCTCGGCCGACCGTTCATGATTTCCTCTGAGCAAGGAGCCGCCACGTCCATCTTCCTGGCGGCCGACCCGAGCGTGGCCCAAATCAGCGGTGGCTACTACGTGAAGCAGAAGCCGAAAGCCGTCAAACATTCCTTCAATACGTTGGAGAATGCCCGTACGCTCTGGCAGCGCACCGAGGAGCTGACTGGTACGCAGTTCTTGGATTGATTCCGACAACCGCCTACTTGAAATGAAAAGCTAGGCCAGCGTGGCAAACCTGTTGGAAGCAAAGCAGGTTGTTCTGCCGTATCAACGTAAGCGCGCCCCGCCGTTTGCGACTCTTCCCCAACCTCTTCTGATGAACTCCAACGCCAACCAGCCGTTCCCCCAAAACCTGTTCCGCCGCCAAGACGAGTCGCCCGATGCCCAATTCTACCAAGTGCCGCGTTTCGTGACGCACATTGATGAAGGGGCCATTACGGCCGTCACGCAGCTCTACCGCGAGTACTTCCCGGCCAACGGCACTTTGCTGGATCTGATGAGCAGTTGGGTGAGCCACCTGCCCGCCGAAGTGGCGTACCAGCGAGTCGTTGGCCTAGGAATGAATGAGGCTGAATTGCGCGCTAATCCGCGTTTGAATGAGTACGTGGTGCAGGATCTAAATCGTCAGCCGACACTGCCGTTCGAAGCAGGCAGCTTCGACGGGGCCGCCATCTGCGTCTCTATCGACTACCTGACCCAGCCGGTGGAAGTGCTGCGCGAGCTAGGTCGGGTATTGCGGCCCGAGGCGCCGTTGGTCATTACGTTTTCCAATCGCTGCTTTCCTTCCAAAGCCATTGCCGCCTGGCACGCCCTCGACGACCACGGCCACTTGCAACTCGTCGCGCAGTTTCTGCAAGCCGCTGGCAACTGGCACGACCTCGAACTGCTCGACCGTAGCCCCAAGCCTCGCCGCAGCGACCCGCTGTTTGCGGTGGTAGCACGAGCCGGTACTCCGGCAGCCAAGTAAGTAGCGTTTGTCGCGTGCAAGCGTAACTTGCTGCGGATGAGCTATTCTCTTGCTTGGAAGCTAGCTGCTACGTTTTGGTGTGGTCTGCTGACGGCTACGTACGTCAGCAGACCAAAGCTAGGTCCGCACCCTGTGGCATGGCCGACCATGAATACCTATGCCCAAGTCGTTCCGCCAACAGTTTCGTTGACTCTGTTCGACGAGGCGCGTGAGCGCACCGTGCCGGTCACTTTGTACTTTCCGGCTGCTAACGTAAGCGCGGCAAAAAGCAAGAAGAAGAAGCGCAAGCTAGCCTTGCTCAACCATGGCTATGGCGGTCAAAACACGGATTATTCGTTCATTGCCCAAATACTGGTGGCGCACGGGTACTTTGTGGCGAGTATTCAGCACGAACTGCCCACCGACGAACCTAATGCTAACACCGGTAATTTGCGCGAAACACGTCGGCCCAATTGGGAGCGAGGCGTGCAAAATATGCTGTTTGTACGCCAGCAGTTGCAGCAGCGCTACCCAGGCCTAGACGAGCAACACCTGCTGCTCGTCGGCCATTCCAACGGTGGCGACATGGCCATGCTGTTTACCCACGAGCACCCTCAGTTGGTTAAAAAGGTTATTTCGCTCGATAACCGCCGCATGCCGTTGCCACGCACGCGCCACCCACGCATCCTGTCCATCCGCTCCAGCGACCAAGTGGCTGACGAAGGCGTGCTGCCAACCGCTGCTGAACAGAAAGCCTTCGGAATCAAGATTGTAAAGCTTCCCGCTACCATTCACAATGATGTGTGGGACGGCGCTACAGCGGCGCAAAAGCAGGAGATCGGCGAAGCCATTTCAAACTTTTTAGCGCGATAAGCTCGCTTTTGCCCGAGGCCTTCTAAGGCTCAGCTGCGCAAGCCGTTGTCGCTGGCTGTCGGCTGCAAACGCTAGCTGCTTTCGGGGCTCAATCCAGGGAATTATTCTGATGAAATCTGCTACCTTGTCAGACACCGATCGAGGTACTCACTTCGCTGAGAATGATAACGTAAACCGGGAGTTACCCATGCAGCCAACCACGACACTGCCGCCGCCTACCAGAGCTAGCCGCACTGCTTTTCCGCGCGTGCAAGCCATTGATATTGTACGCGGGCTGGTGATGGTGGTGATGGCCTTGGACCATGTGCGGGAGTTCTGGAACCCGACCCTGATCCAGCCCGAAGACGTCAGCCAAACGTCTGTTGGGCTGTTCTTAACCCGTTGGGTTACCCATTTTTGCGCCCCGACTTTCGTGTTTTTGTCGGGTACGAGCGTGTACTTTTACGCGCTCAAACAACCTAGCCGCGGGGCAGTTAGCCGCTTTTTGATTACCCGCGGCTTGTGGCTGGTGGTGATGGAAGTGCTGGTAGTCAACTTGCTGCTGCAATGGAGCTATCACTACCAGTTTGTCCTGCTGCAAGTTATATGGGCCATTGGCTGGTCGATGGTGCTGCTGGCGGGTCTGATTTGGCTGCCGCGGTGGCTGCTGACGACCCTAACCGTGGTGGTAATAGGTGGCCATAACCTGCTGCCCACTATTGCGGTTAAGACCCCCGCCGATGCGGCACTAGCCTTACTGCACAATAGTCCATCGCTCATTCCGCTGCCAGGCTTGCCGCCGTTGTTAAATGCCTACACGCTGGTGCCGTGGTTTGCGGTGATGCTAGCTGGCTACCTAATTGGGCCGTGGTTCCAACTGCCGCTACCGGACCGGCAGCGGCGCTTACGCTTAGCGGGTATTGCGCTGTTGGTGTTGTTTGTCGTATTGCGGGGCATTAATGTGTACGGTAACGCTACGCCGTGGGCTGTGCAGCCGCGCGGACTGACCTACACGGTGCTGTCGTTCGTGAACATCACAAAGTACCCACCGGCGCTACTGTTTCTATGTCTGACGCTCGGCGTCGCCTTGCTCTTGCTCAGCAGTGTAGAAACGGCCACCAGCCGCCTAAGTCAGTGGTTGCGCACGTTTGGGCAGGTGCCGTTCTTCTATTACTTGCTGCACCTACTGCTTAATAGCATCGGCGCCGCCATCTGGACCTCACTCGCCTTTGGCCGACCCGTGGACCTAAGTTTTACGCAGGCCAAAGACTTGCCCGCAGAGTATCATTCTAGTCTGCTACGCGCTTATGTGGCATGGGCGCTGCTCATTCTAGCCTTATACTGGCCATGCAGGTGGTACCGCAATTTTAAGCAGCAGCACACCTACTGGTGGCTGTCGTACTTGTAGCCGCTTGGTTGTTACTTGTTTGTTCCGGCGGCTGAATTATCGTCAGCGAAGCGCTGCTCATTCGCTTGTATGGAATCCAATACCTTCTCGGGCAGTACATTGCCGGCTAGCTCGTTAAGCTCCGGATCTTGCGCTTCCGGAATGTCCATCTTCTGCGCAATTCTCGTCACTAGCGTAATCAGGCGCGTGATTTCGTGCTCACTCAGCAGGCTCACCTGCAAGTCTAGGTTGGCCCGCTGATCTGCGAGTTCGGCCATGCGATTCTGGCTAATCAGTACGAAGGTGGAGAGGAAAATAGCTTCCACGGAGGCGAACATGGCCAGCACCACAAACGACGGGTCGAAGGGCTTCAGACCGAGCCACCCTAGGTTCCAGATAATCCAGACGCCGAACAAAGCCAAGTGGATGAACACAAAGCTCATGCTGCCGGTGAAGGACGTGACGGTATCGGCCAGCTTGTTTTGCCAGGTCCGTTGCTTTTCCTCGGTTTGCTGGCGCTTCAAGAGCGCCTGAATATTTCGCTCAACAATCTGCGCCATGCCAGATGGCGGCGTAAATCCAGACGTGGGCCGTGACTGATCGGTATTCATGAACACTAGCAGCTTACAGCCACTTATACGGCCCTCAGACGCCTGAATCTGTGGTCGAGCCGTTGATTTTCTTGATTCAGTTGAGCTTAAAAAATCGTTTTCTGTTCTTAATCAATTAGATACCTAGGTGTCTCTTGCGCACATTCAATCAGAGAGTGAAACAAAGTGCTAGACGCATAACCTAGCTTTCTGCCTGAAACGCCAACGCCTCCTGAAGCTCAGGAGGCGTTGGCGTTTCAGGCAAAAGAAGAACAAATAATGGCTTACAGGAAGACGCTATTTGCTGTAGCCTACGGCAGCGGCCGTAGTGAAAGGCTTGAAGCCGGCCGTCCGCATTTTTGCGACGATGAAGCTGCCTATCTTTTTACCTTGCGCGTTGCCGTTGTCGATGCTTTCGATGTAGTGAATGCCGCCGTAGAAGCGTGACACGGAAGCTTCCGCCGCTGCCTGCCGGAAGGAAGTGAACGGCCGCTCGCCGCTACCGAAGGGAATTTCGGTATTGTCGATGTACGCTAGCTTGTCGCCCAAAAGGTAGGTGAGCACCTCGGCCGAGGCGTTGGAAATCACGGCGTGCCCGCTGGTGTACTCGGGGAAGGGCGGCGTTTGCAAGATCGGCTGCCATTTCACATCCATGTACCGGTTGATGTAAGTCTCAGGGCGGATGCGGTTGGTGTCGTATTTTATTTCCCAGCAGCTAATGAACGCATCCATCAATGTGAGGCCCTCCACGCACAGTACGGCAACAGTCTTGTCAAAACCTAGCTTTGCCTGCTTGGAAACCAGCGCCGCAATGTTCATCCAGTGCCCGCCTGGGCTAATCTTTTTGAACCCAATGGACATGTGGCCCGACGTGTTGACCGCGAAGGGGTTACAATCCCAGAACTGAGCTATCTGCAACTGATCGGCCGTGAGCCGCTTCGAAATGTCGTACACACCCTTCACCTGTTGGTAAAAAGCCGAAGTGGTATCCTTGCTAAAGGGCGTGAGCGGGGCCGGCCGAAATGCATTGGCCGAGTCGATGATCATCGGGCGAATGGTTTTCCAGTTGGGTTCCACCGCTTCCATGTAGGCCGGCGGCGTCGGGTACCACATGCCTTCCGCTTTGAGCGGCGTATAGCGCTTCAGAGCACTCAGCCGACCATAGCTGTCGGTTTTGGAGAAGCCCACAACGGCTGCCGAAGCTAGCTTTCCCACCTTCACCGACTGAGCCAGCAGACTGGGTTTAACGCCTTTTTTCTCTAGTGTTTGTAGAAAGCTAGCCTGCTCCTCGGCCAGGTTTTCCCCGGAGGGCAGCAGCAGCCGGGCGGTTTCCAGGATGCTGTAGTATGCGGCTATCCGGTAGTCGTACTTGGCCGTGATGGTGTCGAGTCGGAGCGTAGGAGGGAAGCTTTTGACGAAGCTTTGCGGAGACGGTAAGCTTTTGTTGTGGGTTGCCACAATGCTGTAGGCCCCTAGCATGCTGTAGGCATAGTAGCGCCCCGCCACCGGCGGACTCACCACATCGTGAACCATCGTCATGTTGATGGCATCCAGCGCCTTGCCTGGGTTAAGCTGCTCATCAAGGGGAGAGCCGTGCGCTTGTAAGCGGCTGTAGCTAAGGAGAAAAAGGAGAACGGTAAGTAAGCGTATCCGGGGGCTCATCGTTACTTCTTATAAAACTGTACAGGGCCATTACTCACTCCCACCACTAAATAAGGCTGCTTGTTGACCGTGATTTCACTCACCGATTTCACATCGCCCATCACGCAGATGCCGGCCGTTGGCTGCTTCACGTAGCTAAAGCGGCCTTTGCCGTCGCCTTGCAGCAGGCAGCCGTAGTTAGCGTCTAAGCTGCCTAGCTTCAGGCGGTTGTCGGCGTGGTTGCCGAGCAGGAGCAGGTCGGTGTGCCCGTCGCGGTTGTAGTCGCCGCTGGTAATCTGGCTGACCACCGAAAACTGGGCTTCGGCTGGCAACTCGGTAGCCGTGAAGCTGCCTTTGTTGTTGAGGTACAACATGGTACGCGTTTCGTTAGCTTCCAGCTTGCTTGCCTTGCCTAGCTCTTCGGCAGTAAAAATCTCATGCATGCCAGCGTCGGCGTAGGCTTTGTAAGAAGTAAACCGGCGGCGCATCGGGTAAATGACTTCGTTCAGCTCATCCCGGCTCACAAACGGGTAGCTCTTGCCCTGCATGTAGAAGTTCAGGAAAGGATCAATGGAGCCGTTGTTATCGAAGTCGGCGTAGTACAGCTCCACCGGCTCCTGGGTCGTCGCATGAATCTGGGTGTTCATCCCTAGGTTGCCGGCCACTATATCTGGCTGGCCATCGGCATTTACGTCAGCTACGTGCAGGCTAAACCAGAACCCTTTTTGGGGCGTGGCAAAGTAGGCAGCGGTTTTATCCTGGAAGCCTTGCGGCGTGTTGATCCAAACAGTGAGCGGCATCATCTCTCCGCACAGTACCAGGTCTTTGCGGCCGTCTTTGTTCAAGTCTACCCACTGGGCGTCGGTCACCATGCCGGTTTGGGCAAAGGGCACGTCCGCAGCGGTGAATTGCCCTTTGCCATCATTGACGAGCAGATAGCTAGGGGGCGCCATGGGGTATTTGCCGGGGATGACCCGGCCGCCCACAAACAGATCCATATCTCCGTCGCCGTCGGCATCAGCGGCCCGTGCGCAGCTTTTGCTGCCGGCGTTGAGTTTCGGCAGACCGGTTGCGGAAAGTGTTAGGTGCCCTTTCCCGTCGTTCAGGTATAGCTCGTCTTGAAGCTCTTCATTCCCGGCCTCGTACAGCGAGTAGCCCCCTTTGGCTAGGTACAGATCGGGGGCGCCATCGCCGTTGGCGTCGAAGAACGTGGCAGCCGCAACGGTGCCGGGGCTCGTACTGACGCCACGGCTCAAAGCGGCCTCCGTGAACTTAGCCCCGGGTTGCTGGAGGTAGAGCTTGCCAACCTCGTCTTTCGCGCCGCTCACAAAAAGGTCGTCCAGCCCATCCTTGTTCACGTCGGCCTTCACCATCACCGGGGCGGTTTTGGAGTACATGAACAACATGAGCAACTGGCGCTTGAAGTCGTTCAGGGCAACTTCTTCGGGCTTAAAATCAAACAGTGGCGCAGCGGGCTTAAATACCGTTTTCGGCGCTAGCGCTTTGTGGGCATACGACTTGTCGCTGGGCTTACCGGTGAGCTGTAGCAGTTGGTTCGCCTTCACCGCCTTCAGCAGCTGCGACGTTTGATTGGGCCAAATCACGCGGACTGAGTCAACCAGCTGATTGCTACCTAGCCCAAAATTCAGGGTGGTCGAAACGCACGAGAGGTAGCCCCGGTTGGGGTTCAGCTCCTGATACTGCACGTTGCTGGGCGTGTACACGTACACCTTAGCCCCCACGGCGTTGGTGTTCTTATCGGTGCCTTTTAGCTTGAAAGCTAGGTAGTTGGTATGATGATCTTCGACGCTGCGGTTGCGGTAGAGGCCCGCAGGTTGGTTAATAGTATTCACGACTAGGTCCAAGTCGCCGTCATTGTCTAGGTCGGCGTAAATAGCGCCGTTGGACATGTTGGTTTGGTTCAGGCCCCATTCCACCTGTTTGTTGGAGAACGTCAGGTTGTGCTCGTTGCGGAAGATGTAATCGGGTACCGAGGTAGACGGCATGGCCGTTACTAGATCCATCAGCTGAAATGGCTCGCGGGCCATGGCCTTCTTGATCTTATAGTCGCCCCAATAGCGCAAAAAGTCCTTGTTGGTGTAGTCGCGCAAGTAGCCGTTGCTGATGTAGATATCCTTGTAGCCGTCGTTGTCGAAATCGGCAATCAGGGGGCACCAGCTCCAATCGGTGCTGGATACACCGGCCAGCTGCCCAATTTCACTGAAGGTGCCGTCGCCATTATTCAGGTGCAGCATATTGCGCATATACTGCTGGTACAGATCCTGATTGAGCATGAGCCCAAACGTCTCGTAGTTTTCCTGCAATTGCAGGGATTTTTGACGGTGATTATCCGCCGGCAGCATATCTAAGGTAAAAATGTCGGGCTGCGCGTCATTATTAAAATCGGCAATATCCACGCCCATCGAAAAGTGCGAATGATGTCGCAGCATTTGCTTTGAGTGATCGGTGAAAGTGCCGTTTTGGTTGTTTAGATAAAGGTAATCGGGCTCGTTGTAATCGTTGGTTACATAAATATCAGCCCACCCATCTTTATTTATATCCGCCACGGCAATACCTAGGCCGAACGTTAACGGACTTTGTACAATACCGGCGGTTTTGGAAATATCCGTGAAATGACCGCTGTCGTTTTTGAATAATTTATTACCCGCCAATATATCTACTTCGCCCTTGTGGCGGGCAAATTCCATGTTGTCAATCTTCTTGATATTATGATTGAGCAGAAACATGTCCAGGTCGCCGTCATTGTCATAGTCGAAAAAGGCTGCTTGGGTGCTATACCCTAGGTCGTCGAGTCCGTAAGCGCTGGCTTCTTCCTTGAATTTGTTGCTCCCTTGATTGATAAACAGCTGATTACGACGAACATCGTCTGCCTTTTTGCCCGAGTAGCACACGTAAATATCGAGCAGTCCGTCGCCGTTCACATCGGCCATCGTAACGCCTGTTTTCCAGCTGTCTTTGCGGCCTTCGAGGGCGGGGGAGGCTTGGTTGGTAATATCCTTGAATTCGAAATTACCTAGGTTAAGATACAGCCGGTTGGGGCGCATGTTACCGGTAAACATGATATCCGACAACCCATCATTATTAATATCGCCAACCGCTACGCCGCCACCATTATAAAAATACTCGTACGATAATATATTAAGTGCTTCGGTTTCGCTGACCTCATTTGTAAAGCTGATTCCTGTTTCTTTCGGGCTCAATAAATTGAATAAAGGCTGCTGCGCATTACTATCGATGGCAGCGCTTGAGAAAAGTAACAGGCACAAGAAAGCATAACCGGCTTGAGAGCGGCGAATACACATGGAATAGGTGTTGGTCAGAGAGGCGTTCAACTGTTGAAAGTACAACTCATGGAGGTAGTACTTTCTGTAATATTGGAATTAATTATCGTTTATCTGCAAACTCTAGCGAAGAATTTCGCTGTCTTATGTTTGCGCGCACGCAAATGCATAAGGTTGAGCAGCCCAAAGCAGAGAAGCCGAGCTAGGTAGGTTGCTGCGCTCCAATAAACCTTGCTATCACAATCGGTTGCGGTGTTTTCAGAAACTGAGAAGTTTGAAAAAGCCTAAAAAGCTAGGTAACTAGGCCAGTAAATAGCGGCACTAAGACCTAGGTTTTTTCCGTATTTGGCCGCTAAAACCTCAACTAAAACTAAAAATGCGTACCCACCGCAAGAGCACTTTCTTAACGCCCGCCCTTTTTGCTTCCCTCGCGCTGGCCAGCGCTTGCCAGAGCAACAGCACCAAAACCGAAACCGCTGCTACCACCGATGCGGCGCAGCAGACAGCAGCGCAGCCCGGCGACTCGACGGGTAAGAAGTTTCTATCTGAGCCGCTCGTGCGCGACATCTACACCGCCGATCCTTCGGCGCACGTGTTCAACGGTAAAATCTATATTTATCCGTCGCATGACATCGAAACCGGGATGCCGGAAAACGACAACGGCGACCATTTCGCTATGCGCGACTATCACATCCTCTCGATGGATAGCCCCGAGGGGAAGGTAACTGATAATGGCGTAGCGCTAGACGTGAAAGATGTTCCGTGGGCTAAGCGCCAGATGTGGGCGCCGGATGCCGCCTTCAAGAACGGCACGTACTACCTGTACTTCCCGGTGAAAGACAAGCAGGATATCTTCCGCATCGGGGTAGCTACCAGCAAAAGCCCTACTGGTCCGTTCAAAGCTGATCCACAGCCAATTCCGGGCAGCTACAGCATCGACCCGGCTGTGTTTGCCGACACCGATGGCAACGCCTACATGTACTTTGGCGGCATTTGGGGTGGACAGCTACAGCGGTGGCGCACCGCAAAATACGATTCTACCATTGCTCCAAACCAACCGGCCAACGAAGTGGCTATTGGGCCGCGCTTTGCGCGCATGAGCAAGGATATGCGCAAGTTCGAGGGCCCAGTGCAGGAAGTAAAGATCCTGGATGAGAACGGCAAGCCCTTGCTAGCCGGCGACACCAAGAAGCGCTTCTTCGAGGGCGTTTGGATGCACAAGTACAACAACAAATACTACCTCACGTATTCCACCGGCGACACGCACTTGTTGGTGTACGCCGTGGGCGACAAGCCAGAAGGACCGTTTACGTACAAAGGCGTGCTAATGAACCCGGTGCAGGGCTGGACTACTCACCACTCTATCATCGAGTTCAACGGCAAGTGGTACATCTTCTACCACGACACGCAGCTTTCCAACAAAACGTGGCTGCGCAACGTCAAGGTCACGGAGCTGAAGCGCAACGCCGACGGCACGATCGAGACGATCAACCCGTAACATAGAACGTAATGCCGGAGCTTTGCGCTACGGACAGTACACTCGGCCTTCTCGCTGCAAGCGGGAAGGCCGTTTCTTTTGTATCCTAGCGGCTGTTCCCTAGCTTACACTTTCCTATGCAATCTGCTTCTACCGTCTTCCTGGTTCGACCCGTGCGTTTTTCCTTCAACGCCGAAACGGCCGCCTCTAATTACTTTCAGCAAAACCTAGCCGACCTAACGCCCGAAGCGGTCCAGACAAAAGCCTTTGCTGAGTTCGATGCGGCGGTGGATACACTCCGCTCAAAGGGTGTGCAGGTGCTGGTATTTGAGGACACGCCCACGCCTGCTAAACCCGACGCTGTATTTCCAAACAATTGGCTCACGCTGCACCCCGATGGCCGGGTGCTGCTCTACCCGATGTGCGCCGTGAATCGCCGGGCCGAGCGCCGGCCAGATATTCTTCAGGAGCTAGGTCGGCAGTTCGTCATCACGGAAGTAGTTGATTTGTCGCTGCATGAGCAAGCGGGAAGGTTTCTAGAAGGCACGGGCAGCATTCTGTTCGACCACGTGCACCGAATAGCTTATGCCTGCCTCTCGCCACGCACCGACGCTGACCTCTTTGCGGAAGTAGCGGCCACGTTAGGGTACCGTCCGGTAGCTTTTCATGCAAACGACGAACAAGGCCACGCCATTTACCACACCAACGTCATGCTGTGCATTGGGGCACGGGTTGCGGTCGTGTGCCTAGCCAGCATCACCGACCCGCAGGAGCGCGCCGCCGTAGTAGATTCTCTGACCGATACCGGTCACGAAATAGTGGACATTACGCAGGCGCAAGTCGCTCATTTTGCGGGTAATATGCTTACCATGCGCACCGCTACCACCGAGCTGATCGTGCTTTCCCAACAAGCCTTCGACGCGCTGAGCCCTGCGCAGAAGCAGACCCTAGGTGGCTATGGTGAGCTGGTGCCGCTGGCTATTCCGACCATCGAAACGATTGGCGGAGGCAGCGCCCGCTGTATGCTGGCAGAGGTGTTCCTGCCCAGGCGCTGAGCTCTGCGGTGAGTAGTAGGGGAGAGGCGGTGCAGCGCGGCTAGTCGCCATACCATCAAAGCTAGCTGGCTTCTTGTACCGCAAAAGGATCTACGGCTGGAGGCGCTTTGGCCCGCTAAACAGGGTTGGTTTCAGCTGTTTGTCAGCTAGGTCTACGATTGCTGCAATTCGGTTTTGTCGGGTTGTGGGCCGCTTGGCGAGCACAAGCCATTGCAACATGTTGCGTTTGTCGGTCTTACTCAACGCCAAGAAATAGCTTCTGGCATCTGGCCTTTTTTGCAGTTCCTGCTCCAGGTCCTCCGGGATGATTAAAGCTTCTACATCATCCAGGAGCGTCCAGGCGCCGTTCTGCTTGGCGGTTTCAATGCTGTCGAAGCCTGCTTGGGTCATCTGCCCTTCAGCAATGAGCCGCTGGATTTTCTCCTTGTTGACTCTAGACCAACCGCTTTTGGGTTTTCTTCGGCTGAAAAACTGCCGGTATCGCTCGTTGTCTATGGGCTTGGCTAGGCTATCAATCCAGCCGAAGCATAGAGCCTCGTCTACGGCTTCACTCCAGGTGAGGGTAGGAGTAGCGGAGTTCTTCTTGTGGTACACCAGCCACACAGATTGTTGTTGGCGGTGGTGCTCTTGCAGCCACGTGCGCCAGTGCTGGCGGCTGGTGGGACAAAACATCTCTAGTGCTTCTTCTGCCATGATCGTGTAGTAGGGTGTTCCGGGAAAGGGATTGATAATGACCTAGCTAACCTAGCCAAGAAGCGTAGCTCCAAGCGCAGCATTAATCACGTAGCGGAATGGCTACTGTGGGGCTCTTGGTCCTGAGTAGGTGAATTTATCAAGGACGGTGCGCAACTTTGCAAAAGTGGCTTCTGATACTGACAACCCTATGTCAGTAGCTGCCCGAATTTTTTAAGAAACTGCTAAACGAGAACTAGGGCGAGGGTATTTGTGAAGCAGCACCTAGGATGGTTAAAAAACCACTTCGGCGGCCGTGGGCGAAAAGGCGGTAGCAACCAAATAGGGCGCTGTTCAGTACCTATCTGCTGATCTTCGCAGCTTATGCCCGATTACTTGCCCTTTTTTCGTCCGCTCATAGCGAATAGCTTGGGCGTGCACTTTATCTATGACCTAGCAGCGTCGCGTGTACACTACGTGAGTGAAGCATACGAGCGTATTTTCGGCAGTCCCGCTGATAAAGTTAATGACCACTTGGCCAACTGGCTGGCCCGCGTGCACCCCGATGATGTGGCCTACGTGCGGGAGCGGCTAGCGGCGGCGCCCGAAGAAGAGGTAGTCCCCGACCTGGAGCTGCGCGTGGATCGGGAGAATGGCGGCACGCAGTGGTTCTGCCTGACGGCTTGCCGACTGCCTGCCGAAGCGGGCAAGACTTATTTGAGCGGACAGATTCAGGACATTACCCGGGCGAAAGAGACTGTGCATAACGCCCAGAAGTTCAACATGAAGAAGAACGCTACGCTCGAAATCATGTCGCACGATCTGGCCGCGCCCTTGGTCCTTATTCAGCAACTCACCGATCACCTGGCCACCGAGTCGCAGCCCGACCGCAACCCGGCCGTGCAGGAAATGCTGAATTTGATTGAGCAGACCTGCACTGAGGGTGTAAACTTGATCCGGGACTTCGTTGATAACGAGTTCTTTGAATCGAGCTTGGTGGAGCTCAAGCGCGAGCGGGCCGATATGATTGAGTTGCTGACGGCCGTGCTGGAAGAATACAAGCGCTCCAGTTATCGTACGCGCCTTAATTTTATTTATGAGCTACCTGCTCATCCCGTGTATGTAGAGTACGACGTGAACAAGTTTCAGCAGGTTGTTAACAACCTTATTTCCAACGCTATCAAGTTTACGCCTGATGGTGGGCAGATCAGGGTGAGCCTCGTGCGCCGCGGCGACCGAGCGTGCCTGCAGGTAGCAGATACAGGAATTGGGATTCCGCAGGAGTTACAGCCGGTACTATTCGATAAATTTACCAGAGCGCGACGTGTGGGGCTGCGTGGTGAGAAAACCAACGGGCTCGGCATGTCGCTAATCAAAACTATTGTAGAGCTGCATGATGGCCGTATTTGGCTGGAAAGTGCCGAGGGAAAAGGCACTACCTTCCACGTAGAGCTGCCCGCCTTGTCGACCTAGGTCATAGGCAACGAAAATTGTTGAGCTTAGTACATCTATCCATGTCTGATTACCTTGCCCTCCTCCGTCCTTTTATTGCCCGTAGTCAAGCCGTTCAGTTCGTATATCAGTTGGCTACCCAACGAATCGTGTACGTGAGCGAGGCTTACGAGCAGGTGGTGGGCGACCCGATAGCGCACGTCAATGAGGACCTGCCCCGCTGGCTACAACGCCTACACCCCGATGACTGGCAGCTGTTGCGCCACCGCTTCGCGGAAGCCCAACTGGAGGAAATGGTGGAGAACATAGAGCTGCGCGTCATGCAACCCAACGGCGGTACGCAGTGGCTGTGTTTGTCTGCGTGTCAGGTGTGCGATTCGGATGGGCAGGCCTATCTGACGGGCCGGCTGGAGGATATTACCAAGGTGAAAGAAAACGGCATCAACGCCGAGAAATTCAATGCGAAGAAGAATGCCACGCTGGAGATTCTAGCGCATGATTTGGCGGCGCCGCTGGCGCTTCTACAGCAGCTCACCGAGTTCCTCTCCGACGAGGTGCAAGCGGATCAGAGCTCCGTCACGCAGCAGCTGTTGACTCTGATGCAACGCACCTGTACGCAGAGTGTCACCTTGATCCGGGACTTTGTGGACAACGAGTTCCTGGAGTCGTCCAGCGTGGTACTCAACTTGAAGCGCACCGACATGGTTGTGTGGGCGCGTACCCTGGTAGCGGAATACCAGCACTCAGAGGCCCACATGCATCTGCACTTCGAGTACCATGCCCCCGAGCATCCAGTGTACGTTGAAGTAGACATCAACAAGTTTCAGCAGGTGTTGAACAATCTGCTGAGCAACGCCATCAAGTTTACGCCCGATGGTGGCCACATTGCGGTGAGCCTGACCCAGGAGGACGGGCAAGTAGTGATAACCGTAACCGATACTGGCCTAGGTATTCCGGCGCACTTGCAACCGGTGCTGTTCGACAAGTTCACCAAGGCCCGCCGCCCCGGCCTGCGGGGTGAGCACACCACGGGGCTCGGAATGTCCGTTATTCAAACGCTCGTGCACTTGCACCACGGCCGCATCACCGTCGCCAGCGAGGAAGGCCTAGGTACTACGATTCGTATTGAGTTGCCAATTCTGCCAGCTTAGAGACGCGGCTTCGCCGGCAACAGTCAGTTTATTGCTGCGCAAAATGCTGCTGTAAGATCTGTTGCACCTTTTCTGCTGTGAGCGGCTTGCTCAGGTAGCCACTGACTGCAAACTCCTTGGTCCGCTGTACATCTAGTGGGTACAGGGATGAGGAAAGCACCACAATAACACTTTCCATTGGCTGAGTGGCCGCTAATTGCTGGTAAGCAGCCAAAAACTCGAAGCCATTCATGCCCGGCATGTTCAGGTCCAGCAGAATGAGCGCCGGGCACGCCGGCGTTTTTGGCTGGCAATGGCGAGTTATCAGCGTTAAGGCCTGCTGACCGTCTTGGGCTACGAGCACCTGCTCGGCCACGCCAAGCCGGTCCAGTAACCGTTGGTTAAGGTAGTTGGTGGTTGTATCATCATCCACCAGCATTACACACGACAAAGGAATCATAAAAACTATCGAAGAACTAGCCGCGAAAACGCAGAAGTCAGTATACGGCGTTTAGCGCGGGAAGTAAACGGTAAAGGTGGAGCCGACGTCTACTTGGAGATTGACTTCAAGCCGCCCGCGGCCGTTTTGCCGCCATTTTCTTGCCAATATGGCCCGACATCCGAGCCTTCCACGTGGGTATGAAAGCGCTGGAACAGCTGAAACAGCTACCCTATGCGTTCGGCCGCTATGTGCTTGCGCGCCTGCACCTGTTCTGTCACGTTGGTGGTAATGTGGACGCCGCTGGCTACCTAGCCGGCTTCGATGAGTAGGTTGAGCAAGACAATGTAGTTAGTAGCGTTGCTCCAACTCGTGCGTAGGCCTAGCATCCTAATGGGTACCTTATCGACCCGGAAAGATCCATCAGTTGCTGTTGCGTCTTTGGCAACACCTAGAATGTTCTTGAACTCTAGATGTGGCAGCTGCTGCAACTTGTTTCCTGGTCTATAGGCAACTCCTGAGAGCTCGCTAAGAGGCAATTACCCAGCCCAGTCCTTTTTACTTCCTACTAAACGAATACCTATCAGCTGATAGCTGGGTTAGGGCAGATTTCGGTCACAGCTATGCTTGCTTCATACTGCGTTTTAGCTGCCCGTGTAATGCAAGTAAGCAGGAGAAAGCGCTGTGGTTCAGCTTTGTTTCCCAGCCTAAATTTGAGTATCTTCCCTGCCCGTAACCTCTCGTATGGCTTTAGGAATCTGCTGACCAATCCGCGTGACAGTGCCTTGACCAGCCAGCCCGCGGCTTCACTGCGTCTCGCTTATGTCCGTATTCCCTCTTGCCATTACTGACTATACTTCCCTGTTGCAAGCCTTGCCCGGCGGGGTAGTAGCGCTAGCCCCCGACGGCACTGTTGCCTTGCTTAATCCGGCTGCTGAAAGCTTGTGGGGTGTGCCGAAAGAGGCCGTACTTGAACGCCGGCCTGCCGCGGTATTGCCCGCCGTGCTGCCCCCTGAGTTGCTGCAGGCCCTAGGTGAACCTAGCACCAGCGGCGACTACTGGCTGCCCCATACTGCGCAATGGATTACCATGCGCATAACTCCAGCATCAGACGGCTACATGTGGGTGTACTGGGACAACATCACCGCCCAGCGGCAAGCCCAGGCAGAGGCACAGCATCACCGCGAAGCTGAGCGCAGCACCCAGCAGCTGATTGCCTCCATTGAAGAGATAGCCCATACAGGACACTACGAGGCCGAGCTAGCTTCTACGCGTCTGCATTTCTCAGACGGACTATTTCGCTTATTTGGCGAAGCGCCCCAAGCATTCGAGCCTACGCTCGACCTCATTAATTCCCGCTCTCATCCCGATGACGCGGCTGTGGTGAGTCAGGTGCTCGCCGAGGCCGTCCGTACCCGGAACCCCTATTACTACCAGCGCCGGATTTTTCGGGCCGACGGCCAGATGCGGATCGTGGAGGCGCACGGCAACGTCGTCTGCGACCCGAGCGGCACGCCCATTAAGCTACTCGGCTTGGTCCAAGACGTGACCGACCGTGTACAGGCCGAAGCAGAGACCTTGCAGCTCAAAGACGAGCTAGCGCAGCGGGCCACCGATGCGTATCGCACCCTGTTTAACTCCATCGATGAAGGATTTATCCTGATTGATTTGCTATTCGACGGGGCGGGTAAGGCCGTGGATGGCCGCTTTCTGGAAGCCAATAGGGTGCTAGAGCAGCAGACCGGCCTGACGGATATTGTCGGCAAGACGCTGTTGGAAGTGCTGCCCGATATGGGGCCCGCTCTCGTCGCACAGTATGAGCACGTGGCACAGACGGGCGAGCCCGCCCGTTTCGAAGTGCAGATCGATTCCCTCAACCGGTCATGGTACACCTTGTACGCCTCGCGGGTAGGCGAAGCGAGCAGCCGCCAGATAGCCGTGGTCTTCGATAACATCACCGCGCGCAAGCAGCAGGAGCAATACCAAGCGTATCTGCTCCGCCTCAACGATGCGCTACGGCCGTTGCAAGACCCAGTAGCCATTCAGGAAGCGGCGGCTCGCATGTTGGGCGAACAGCTACAGGCCGACCGAGCGCTATACGCGGAGGTGAATCCAAACGACGAAACGTATACGATTGCCAGCAGCTACGCGCACGGTTCCTATCCCCAGCTACAGGGGCACCTAGCTATTAGGGAGTTCGGCGAGGTTAGTAGGCGGTTGCGCACCGGCCAAACGGTCGTTATTGAAGATCTGCTCGCAGACGAGACACTGGGTGAAGAGACGCAGGCGGCCCTCGTGGCCGTGAACATAAGCGCGGCTATTATCTTTTCGCTCGTCAAAGCAGGGCAGTGGGTTGCCGCTTTCGGCGTGCACCATGGCCAGCCGCGCCGGTGGAACGCTGGTGAAATTGCCATGGTCGAAGAAACTGCCGAGCGTACCTGGGCAGCCGTTGAGCGCGCTCGTGCGGAGGCCGCCCTGCGCGCGAGTGAAGCCCGCCTGCGCACCCTAATCGACAACTTGCCCGGTGGGGCCGCTTTTATCGTCGGGCGCGACTTCCGCTATCAGCTGGCTGCTGGCGAATCGTTGCATCAGTTAGGAATTACGCCCGATAATTATGTGGGCCGTACCCTTGCCGAAGTGCTGCCGCCTGAGAAAGTAGCTGATTACCTACCGTTTTATCAGCAGGCACTGGCCGGCCAACCCTTTGTCCATGAGCACGGGGCGTACGGCCGCACGTTTGTGTCACGGGGCATGCCCCTACCGGACGCCAGCGGTGAGATTCCGGCTGTGCTTGTTATCTCTTATGATATTACGGACCGCAAACAAGCCGAAGATGCGTTGCGGCAATCAGAAAAGCGGCTGCGCATTGCCCTCGAAGCGGCTGAGCTAGGTGCTTGGGACTGGGACCTAGCTACCGATGAAGTACATTGGAACGAGCGCCACTTCGTTCTGATGGGCTTAGATCCAGTTCTACGGCCTATGAAATACAGCTACTTGGAGCAGCACTTGCACGCCGATGACCGGCCCATTGTGATGCAGAAGTTGCAAGCAGCCAAGGACGAGCAGCAGGTATTTCGGGCCGAGTTTCGGATCATTACGCCTCAGGGCGAGGTGCGCTGGATGAGCGGCTACGGCCAAGTTACTGACACCACGCCTGATGGGCAGCCCCTACGCATAAGCGGGGTAATGCTCGACATCACCGAGCGCAAACACACGGAGCAGCAGCTGCAGGAATTGGCGACCTCGCTGGAGCGCAAGGTCGCCCGGCGTACCGAATCCTTGCAGCAAAGCCGCGACTTGCTTCAATCCGTTTATGATACCAGCCTCATCGGCATGTCGGTGGTGCATGCCGTGCGCGATGCCGCGGGCAACATTGAGGACTTTGTTTTCTTGTCGGTGAATCGCAAACTGGAGGAGGAAACCGACCATCACAACTTGGTCGGTATGCGCTACACCGAAGCGTTTCCCGGCATTGTGCCCAGCGGTCTGTACGAACAGATGGTGAGGGTCGTAGAGACGGGCAAGTCGCAGCAAACGGAGTATTTCTACCCCTATGAGGGAATGGAGCACTGGTTTTGCTCCATGTACGTCAAGCTCGGCGATGGCTTGGTGGTCACGACCCTCGACATCACGGAGCGCAAGCAGGTTGAAGCCGAGCGGGACCAGCAATTCATGCTGTTGCAGCAAGCTGAAATCATTGCTCGCCTAGGTAGTTGGGAGTACGAATTGGCCACGGGCGCGTTTCGGTGGTCGGAGGGCATGTACCGCCTCTTCGACTTGCCCGTGGGCAGTCCGGTCCGCCCTTCCTTGTACCTCGATTACGCTGCGGCTGAAGACCGTCCTGTTGCTGAGCGGCTGGTGCGGTACGTGACCCAGGAGCCGCGGAGCTTTGAGAAAACCCTCCGCCTGCACATAGGCGAGCAAGTAAAGACGATCCGCGTCCGAGCTGTGGTGCTTTACGATTCCCAAAACCAGCCCCAGCGCCTCTTAGGTGTCGACCTAGACTTGAGCGAGGTGCAGCGCCTGCAAGCCGACAACCTGCGTCTGCGCTTGCAGCAACAGCAAGCCTTATTCGAAGCTGTGCAGCAAGCCCAAGAAGCCGAGCGCAAGCGCATCGCTGAGTCCTTGCACAATGGAATAGGCCAGCTGCTGTACGCCACCAAGCTGCGCCTAGATCAGCTGCACGCCCCCGTGCTGCGCGGGACCAGCCTGGTAGCGGCCCGCCACGAGGCTGACGGCTTGTTGGCGGAAGCTATCCAGCAGACTCGCGCCCTCTCCCACGAACTGGTGCCCATGGTGCTGGAAGAGTTTGGCTTAGTCGCGGCGTTGCAAGACATCTGCCACCAATTGCGCACTCCCCGGCTTCGCTTTCGGTGCTCGGTGCAGCTGGAAGTAGACCTAGATGCTATGACTCCTTCGTTGCAGCTAGCCCTCTACCGAATAGCGCAGGAGCTTATGCAAAATGTAGTGAAGCACGCGCACGGAGCCACCGAAGCCAGCCTGGAGCTGGAAACTGTACCTGGTTTCGTGATGCTGCGCGTCGAGGATGATGGCCCCGGCTTTATTTCGGCGGCTACCAGTCCTGGCCTGGGGCTACGCAGCATCCGCGACCGGGTGGCGCTGCTGGGCGGCACGTTGGACCTAGGTTCTTCGCCGCAATCCGGCGCTTACGTTCGCCTTCGTCTGCCTGTGCCATCGACACGCCCGGTCCTTTCCAACGCCTGATGCGTGTTGCCTATAAAGGCTCATTTGCCGTCTAGCTTTGGTGCAACAAGCTTTGTTAAAGAGAACGGCCCCGAAAACATTGTTTTCGGGGCCGTTCTCTTTGTGGAAATAAAAGTCGTATTACGCTGGCTCGTTCACGTTGAGACCTAGCACCTCGCTGGTGTTATTGCGAATCTGCTCGCACAGTTGCGGGTTGTCGTTCAGCTTTTGCCCGAAGGATGGAATCATCTGCTTGAACTTGGCCTGCCATTGCGGTGAAGAAGCTTGGTCTTTAAAGCAGCGCTGGATCAGACTAACCATAATGCTTACGGCCGTGGAAGCACCCGGCGACGCTCCTAGCAAAGCAGCAATAGAACCGTCAGAAGCACTTACCACTTCAGTACCGAATTCCAGTACACCACCTTGCACGGGGTCTTTTTTGATTACCTGCACGCGTTGGCCAGCTACTTCCAACTCCCAGTCTTTGCCGTTGGCGTTCGGCATGTACTCACGCAGGGCGGCCAAGCGGTCGGCGGGGGACTGACGCACCTGGTTGATGAGGTAGCGCGTCAGCGGAATGTTCTTGATGCCCGCAATCAGCATCGGCCGCAAGTTACCCGTCTTGATAGAAGAAGGTAAGTCCAGGAATGAACCTTGCTTCAGGAATTTGGTGCTAAAGCCCGCGTAAGGACCAAACAGCAGCTCACGCTTGCCATTGATCATGCGCGTATCCAAGTGCGGTACCGACATGGGTGGTGAGCCTACGCTCGCTTTGCCATATACTTTAGCCTGGTGACGCTCGATAACGTCGGGGTTGGTGCACTTCAGCCACTGCCCGCTCACGGGGAAGCCACCAAAGCCTTTGCCCTCCGGAATATCCGACTTGATGAGCAGGGGCAGCGAGCCGCCACCGGCCCCGATAAATACGAACTTGCTGTGCACGCGGGTTTTTTCGCCGCTACCTAGGTCTTTGGCTTTCACGTACCAGCTGCCGTCGGGGTCGCGGCGCAGCTTCGTTACCTCGTGGTTGAAGTGGAAGCTCACGCCGGGCTGCTCTTTCAGCATATTGAAAAGGCCGCGGGTGAGGGCGCCGAAGTTTACGTCGGTGCCGATTTCCATGCGCGTAGCGGCTACGCTTTCCGAGGGGTTGCGGCCTTCCATCACCAGCGGCATCCACTGCTGTAGCTGCTGGTGGTTTTCACTGTATTCCATGCCCTTGAACAAGGGCGACTTAACCAAGGCTTCTCGGCGCTTGCGCAGGTATTCCACATTGGCATCGCCCCACACGAAGCTCATGTGCGGGATGCTGTTGATGAAATTCTGCGGTGTTTTGAAGTCAATCTTCTGGACCAAGTACGACCAGAATTGCTTCGATACTTCAAAGGATTCGGCAATGCTGATGGCTTTCGAGATGTCGATGGAACCATCCGCCTTTTCTGGGGTATAGTTCAACTCGCAGAAAGCCGAGTGCCCGGTGCCGGCGTTGTTCCACGCGTCGGAGCTTTCGGCAGCGGCTACGTCGAGCCGCTCAAACACGGCAATGGTGAGTTCGGGTTGTAGCTCCTTGAGCATGACGCCCAAAGTAGCACTCATGATACCCGCCCCAATCAGAACTACATCGGGACGTGAAATGAAAGAATTATCGCTGGTGCTCATGCGCTTTAATATGACTCAAATAAGTACGTTGAACAGCAAAAGAGGAAATCTTGTTCGGAAAAGACGCACGCAAATTCCGGGCTCAATCCCTTGGGCGGGAGCGGGCACCGGAAGCTAGCACGCGGCCTTTCAACCTGCCAAACTACACTGCATTCTTCAATGTGAGCCTATCGGAAAGCAAGCTTTGTTGCGTGATTGCTAATTATCAGGCGGTTGTGTTATGATTTATCTCGGTTTTACGCACTTCTGCTGCGCATGGCTCATACAACCGGTAAAAAAATCTGCCTTGTTGCTCTTTCGCCTAAAGATTCTTTGCCTGAGAAAAACCAAACTCCTCTGTTTTGGGTACAGTCATTAGTATAGCGGTTTGTTCTGCGTGCGTTGCAGCTAGCCCTTCTTTTGCCCGCTTCTTATTCCAACATGACGGTACATCAGATTCTGTATACAAGCTTGGCAACGAGTGCTATGAGCGATGAACAGCTGAAAAGCATTTTGCTGAAAGCACGCGCGACTAACCACGACTTGCGGGTGACCGGTATTTTGCTTTACAGTGAAGGAATGATCTTGCAAGTGCTGGAAGGGCAAGAAGAAGCCGTACGGGAGTTGTACGAAAAGATCCGGCACGATCCTCGGCACACGGCCGTTGCTACGCTGGTCGACCAACCGGTAGAGCGCCGCGTGTTTCCGGACTGGAGTATGGGGTTTGTGCCAGTCAACGTATCCGAGTTTGTGTACATCGCGGGCTACGTCGACCCTACAAAACGCAATTTTCTGCTGCCGCGGGCCCACAACGCGTCGGGGGAGCTGCAGTCATTGCTCCAGCAGTTTGTGGCCGACCAAGAAGCAAAAGTGCGTACCTAGGTTGACTTTGCCTAGCCCTCGGCCGAGGCGACGTTGGCGAGCGTGAAGGGCTGGTCGGAAGCTTCTACTACAGAGCGGGTCTTGGGTAAGCTCTCGGGATAGTGCCGCTGAATGAAGGCTACCAATTTTTCGCGCACAATGCAGCGTAAATCAAAGGTGCGGCTGGAATCGGAAGCACTCACGAGCGCCCGCAGTTCCATAGTACGCTCCTTCGAGTCGGTGACTTGCAGCACGCACACGCGCCGGTCCCACAGCGGTTCTTGCTCCACAAGGCGCTTAAGCTCGGCCCGTACCTCTTCCACCGGCAGCGTGTAATCAGTGTACAAAAATACTGTACCGAGTAGCTGCGATGTGGTGCGGGTCCAGTTCTGGAAGGGCTTCTCAATGAAGTAGTTGAGCGGCAGAACCAAGCGACGTTCGTCCCAGATGCGCACTACCACGTAGGTCAGCGTGATTTCCTCCACCCGGCCCCATTCTCCTTCCACTACCAGCACATCATCCAAACGGATGGGTTGGGTGAAGGCAATCTGAAAGCCTGCAAGCAGGTTGCTTAATGAGCGTTGGGCCGCAAAACCGATGATTACGCTGGCAATACCCGCCGACGTCAGCAGGCCCGTACCAATGCGGCGCACCGTAGCAAAACTCATCAGAATGAGCCCGACGGCCAGAATGATAACCAGCGTAACGGCTAGCTTCTTAACGAACTGCAACTGCGTGAACAGCTTCCGTACCCGCAGGTTGTTGCCTTCCTGTACTTGGTAATGCTGCCGTACGAGGTCTTCTACCACGTCGATGGCACTGATTAGCACCCAGGCAAACGTGGCAATAAGAGTCGTTTCCACGAAACGGCGCAACACTTCAAAGGGCTTCGGCTCCAGCGGAACCAGCGGCAGCACGAAGGACACCACCAGCACTGGCAGGAAGAAAGCACTCGGGCGACTGAGGTGTCGGGCAAGCGAGTGGGTGGCCAAGGGCGCATCGGTGTGCCGGTTGTAGGCGCGCAGACTTGCAAACACGATCCACTTGATAATCAAGCCGCCGAGCACGCCGCTAGCGAGGGTGCCCGTCACATAAAGCGCTTGCTCAAGTGGCACGGGTAAGTCTAAAAGGTCAGGAAGCATAAGCAAACGGTAAGCTTGGTGTGTAGAAAACCCACTCGGACCTAGCTTATGAAGGTAGGCGCTAACGCTAGCCTAGGTCTGATTAGCGAGTAGGTTCGTCGGGGTCGGCAAACGCAAAGGTGCGGAGCCATTCCCAGGGGCCGCCGCGGTATGCCCAGAGCTGTAGGCCAGTGCCCACGGCCTCAAAGGGCTCGAATGCAGCGCTGAGCTGTTGGTGCAGCGTCCGGGCAACTTCCGGTTTTACTTTGTTCTGCACCGTCACGTGCGGTCGACGGCGCTGCTGGTCCTGAGGCGTGAGGTGGGGGAGCCACAGCGCTTGTAGCTCCCGGTGCAATGCTTCTAGTTCGGCGCTTTGCACCGAGTAGGCCACGCCTTGTCCCAGAAACTGCACGCCGGCTACGTGCAGTTGCAAGGCAGGCTGTACGCGACTACGCTCCGTAAGTTGCCGCGTGAGCTCGTCGAGGTGAGCACCGGGCAAGTGATGAAACAGCGTGAGGTGCGCATCTAGGTAGTTGCGGTTGGCAGGAAAATGCTGCCGGCGCAAGTCGTTGAAGAAGGCTGTAGCCTGCTCATCGAGAGCTAGGGTAAGAATCAGCGGAACGTTTGGGTCAAGCATAAAAGGGCAGGGCAAGGAAAAAGCTAGGTGCTAAGGAGAGAACTGCTTTGCACCACGTGGCCGCCCAGATGTTGCAGGTCTTCTTTAGCTTGCTGAAAGCCTTCCGGTGAAATTGGGCGACTGGCATCCTCAATCAGGAACGTCTCGAAGCCTTCTTGCACAGCGTCTTTGGCGGAGAAATACACGCAGTAGTCGCCGGCGAGGCCCGCCACATAAACTTGCGTTACACCTTTGCCGCGCAGGTAGTCCACGAGGCCGGTGGATTTCTGATGGCCATTGTCATAAAAGCCGCTGTAGCTATCAATCTCGGGGTTGGTGCCTTTGCGAAAAATGGCTTCGACGCGGCTGGTATCTAGGTCTTTGTGTAGCTCGGCGCCTGGGGTGCCTTGCACGCAGTGGTCGGGCCACAGCACTTGCTCCAAGCCGTGCAACTCTATTTTATTAAACACCTGCTGACCTTCGTGGTTGGAAGCAAAGCTCTTGTGCGCCTGCGGGTGCCAGTCTTGGGTGGCTACCACGAGGTCGAAGCTAGGTTGCAGTTGATTAAGAAGGGGAATAATCTGGTCTCCTTCGGGCACGGCTAAGGCGCCGCCGGGTACAAAGTCGTTCTGAACGTCGATGAGTAAAAGGGCTTTCATGAAAGCAAGAGTAGAATTAAGACGAACCTAGGTCCTAGCGAGACTATTGGTCGCCAAAATATGGCAATTGGTTGATAATCGGTTTACGGCACAGCCCATCTGTAGGACACTATGCGGGACCTAAAATCTTTCAGCGAGCCTCTACGTGCGTTGATATTTCGGGTTTTCATGCGTGCCTACAGCCACTAAGTGAAGACATCATTTGGTCACATGTAGGCAGCTGTTTTCAGACTTTCTTAACGAATAGAACAAATTGAATAACACATAAATTGCTGTTTATAAGGTATTTGAATGTTTGAAATGGGCTTCTAATTGCTTAAACTAGGTTCTATTAAGGAGCGATACGCCTACCCACAAGCCCTTCCGCGTTGAGACGGCACTCAGGCAGGCTGAGAAGCTTTGAGCTGAAAGGCATGTGGGCATTCCTTTTTGTGCCGATCTAATTCAGTGTACCAAACCTATCTACGTTTATGGAAGCACAACTCACGCAAATTCGGGAGCAGCAAAAGACAACTTGGAATAAGTTTTCGGCAGGTTGGCGGAAGTGGGACAACTTCACTACGAACTGGATGCGGCCGGTAGGTGAGGAAATGATCGGTGCTTTGCAGCTTAAAGACACCGACATTGTGCTAGACGTAGCGGCCGGCACCGGCGAGCCGGGGTTAACTATCGCTACCATCGTCAAGAACGGCAAAGTAATCATCACAGACCTAGCTGAAAGTATGCTCGACGTGGCTCGCGACAAAGCCATTGCCGCTGGGGTAAGCAACTACGAAACAGCAGTATGCGACGTGTGTGAGCTGCCGTTTGACGATGAAACCTTTGACGCAGTGAGCTGCCGGTTTGGGTTCATGTTTTTTCCTGATATGCTGATGGCAGCCAAGGAAATGGTGCGCGTGCTCAAGCCGGGCGGCCGCATTGCCACCGCCGTGTGGGCTAGCCCCGACAAAAATCCGTGGGTTACGACTATCATGAGCGCTATCAACAAGAACCTAGCAGTACCCACTCCACCGCCTGGCGCGCCGGGGATGTTTCGGTGTGGGAGTCCTGGTTTACTAGCTGATTTGTTTAAGCAAGCCGGCGTGCAGGCTGTTGCTGAAAAAGAAGTTACCGGCAAGATGAACTGCGGTAGCAACGACATGTACTGGAGCTTGATGACGGAGGTAGCCGCGCCAGTAGTAGCTGCTATGAGTAACGCCGATGATGCCGTGAAAGAAAAAATACGGGAGGAAGTATTTGCCTTGATTGATCAACTATACCCCGACAAAAAGGCTGCTATCGACTTTGGCGCTATCGTAGTTTCCGGGAAGAAAGAACAGTCTACCACGTAGAGGGTCTGATAAAGTTAGTTTTAAGCGCTTGATAATGAGGAGGAATAAATAGCATAAAATCCGGTCAAACCCGTGCAAAAAGGACCTATTCAGGCGCTTGATGTGTTACCTATACACAGCTGAAAAACGCCTCCAGATGCTCCAGACTTCCCTTTTTGAAGAGTTGCCCGTTCTTACTCCTAGCCCGGCCGTAGCCCCAGCACCGCAGCCCCTGACGCATTCCGCACGGATGTGGCTGCCCAAGCGCGTGCTGTTTACGCCCGATGCGTTGACCGAGGAATTTGGCCAGCAGATGTACGAGCGGATTACGGCCCAAGGCTTGCCGGTGGAGGTGCTCAAGAGCAACCGCATCACAGGTTTGCGCGGCGCCGACGAGCGCGAGACCTACCGTAACGCCAAGAACACCCTTGCCTTGGTGAAAGCGCCACCGAGCAACTTCCGCCTGCAGCCCACGCCACCTTCCGCCGACTGGCAGATGAACCTAGCCGAGGGCTGCCCTGCGCACTGCCAGTACTGCTACCTAGCGGGTAGCTTGCAGGGTCCGCCCGTAGTGCGAGCCTACGCCAACTTGCCTGAGCTACTGCGCAATACTGCTCAGTATGAGCAGCCAGGCCGCGTCACGAGCTTCGAAGTGAGCTGCTACACCGACGTACTCGGCATTGAGCACCTGACGGGCAGCTTGGAAGAGTGCATTCGTTACTATGGTACTCGCGAAGGCGCGCAACTGCGCTTTGTGAGCAAGTACAACCAGGTGGATTCGCTGCTCGACCTACCGCACAACGGCCGCACTCGCGCACGACTCAGCTTGAACGCGGAGCAGATTGCCCGGCGTATGGAAGGCGGTACAGCTTCGGTAGAAGCGCGTTTGCAAGCCCTTCGTAAGCTAGCATTGCCGCGTGAGTTGGGCGGGGGCGGGTACCCCGTTGGCATTATCCTGGCGCCCATTATGCAGATCCCGAACTGGCGGGAGCACTACCTAGCTTTGCTTGACCGCATTGCCGAGGTGATGGATTTTCCGTGTGATCTGACGGTGGAGTTCATTACGCACCGTTTTACGCCGGGCTCCAAGGACGTGCTGATGGAATGGTATCCTAACACCAGCCTCGACTTCGATGAAGCTAAGCGCGCCGTGAAGCGTAATAAGTTCGGGGGCACCAAGTTCGTGTACCAGCCCGAAGACATGCGCTCCATGAAGCAGTTCTTCTACGAAGAATGGCAGCGGCGCTTTCCGAACGCTCCCATTCAGTACTGGACCTAGGTTTTATCTTAACGCAAAAAGCCGCTTTGACAGAGCGGCTTTTTGCGTTAAAGTGCCTGAATAGCCGCTACGGCCGCGGCCTCGCTCACGGAGGACATGCTCGGGCTAAACACGTGGTTGGCGCCAACCTGAGCGGTTTGCTGACCTAGGTAATACGTGTCATTCACGTTGCGCAATACGACTACCGTGGCTTGCAAACCTTGCGGGATATTGGGCGCTGCAAACATATTGTCGGTCTGCGGATAAGCGCGCACCACGGAGTTCAGGGCTTTGAAAACCAGAAACACCATGGTGTTGGTGCCTTGTACGTTTTCGCCCGCTACCGATATGCTCACGGTGGTTTGGGGAGTGCGCGTAATGATGCGGCCACAGTTGACCCAGCCTAGGCTATCATTGTTGAGCCGGATGCGGTAGGCACGCGGCTGACCGGGCACGCTATCTTGGCTTACCCCCGAAACGATATCCGTATTGGATTGGGGCAGCCAGTTAAAGAGCGTCTTAATCGTGGTGCCGTAGAACAGCTGTAGGTTAGAAGTGCCGCTGGAAAGCCGCGTATTCTGAAAAGATAGCCGCAAATGTGTCGCCGGAGCTAGGTGGAGAACTGTGGTGCCCTGTTTGGCTTTTAAGTAAAATTGCCCCGCCGACTCCAGCAGTTGCTCACCCGCCGTGGTGGGCATAGCGCTAAGCACCATATCCGACTTGCTGGTGATTTCCCGAAACTCGACGCTTATGGGAGTCGTGTTGGGGCGCATACCGCTGGGCAGCAGAAACGCATTGGCGGGGAACGTAAGCCGGTTGCCTTGTACCGTTTTAAACTGAAAACTATCGGAAGCTGCCGTGAGGGTGAAGAGCTGCTTCGGCACCCCGTGCACCGCTACAAACGTACCCAAGGTATTCTGCTCCGTAAGTCGCGAGCCCACGACTAACAGGTCAGAATCTTTCTTGCAAGCGGTGAGCAGCATGGCGGCTGCCACGAATGAGCGCCAACGTACGTACTGCTTCATGAGAGTAGAAAAAGGCAAGACGAATAGGGTGGGAGCTTACCGCAGATCAAACGACACACCGGTGCGCATACCTGCCGAAAGCAAGTGGCGAGCCGAACGAGTTTGATCTTGAGCAAGTGGGGTTAGGAGGTAATTAAAGGTCGGTTGTAAATGCAGGTTCCAGCGCTCAGCCAAGTGGTAGCGGATGCTGGTGCCCGCCATAAGGCCTAGGCTGGCCAAGCGGAAAGGACTGTTGCCAGACTGCCACTTGTCTTGTTCGCAACCGCAGCCACCTGCTTGCGTGGTGCTTCCACCCATGTACAGGTTGGCCGAAGCCCCAAGCATCAGGCCGTAGCCGAAGCGCCCAGCGGTGCCCAGCTCATACTGCACCTGTAGCGGCACCGATACAAAGCGATAAACGTCGCGGTGACGCACGCGCTGTTCGGCTTCGGTGTCGCCGCTGGCAACTGAATCAGGAACGTACAAGGTATTGAAATTACCGTTGGCGTACTGAAGTACAGGGCGTTGAAAGCTAGCATACACCACCACGGGCTGCTTCACAGTGAGGTCGAGGCGGGTGGCGTACTCGGTGTAACCTAGGCCCGTAAGTACCGTCAAACGCGGCGTAAGAGCATACGTTAAACCTAGCTCCGCCGAATAGCTTTCAGCAGGTCGCTCCAATTTCTCGACGGCGCTGGTGAGCGAATCAGTGCCCGGCCGGCCTAGGTAGCGGTACGATAGCGCGGGGCCGGCTAGTAGCTGCACGGCTAAGCGGGGCTTCATGCTACTCGGCGGGGGTGGTGTAGGAGTAGGGAGTGGTACCGCCGTCACGAGAGGTGCGGGCATTGCCGGTAAGGCCAAAGGCACCGCCAGTGTCTGAAGCAGCGCCAAATCTAGCTTCGGAGCAATCGTTGTCGTATTTCCTATTGGTGCTGCACGCGTAAGGGCTGCTGAAGCTGCCTGAATAGGTTCGTCCGATGCGGTAGTCGATGGCGTCTGACTAGCATCGATCAACGTGGTATGCTGCTGTAAGGCTAGGCCCGGAGAGCTTATTGGCTTCGCAGGATTATTAGCAGCTGCCTGGCCGGATTTGAATGTTGCCAATGCACCACTTCGCGTAGCTGATCGGAGTGCCCGCGCCGTTTTCTGCTTTTGTACAGCAACTAGGTCTTGATTACTTGAAGGAACCGTTTGCTGTTCAAAACGGGGTTGTGAACCGTTATGGGGCGCCGACGAGCTAGCTTCAGCTTGTGTTGTCCTAGCTGTGGTCTCGCCCGATATGACCGCCAGATCTGCGGAAGGCGTAGCGGCGGCTGTGGGCACATGGCTCGGCAGTACAGTCGATGAGCGCGGCGCTTTGGGTACGCGCGTAATCGTTGCCGATGAGCCTTGCGAGGTAGGGGCTGAGTCCTGGGTGAACCACCTGATCTGATAGTAGCGCGCTACTAATACACCACTGATGAGTAAGAAAAGCAAACTGGCTATCAGTGTTCTACGCCGGGTACGGCGCTGCGCTCGCAGAGCAGGAGCGGGATTGGCGGGCACCCGTTGCCGAATGGTAGCCCACACCTCTTCCGAGGGCTGGCTGCCGTAGTCGGCCAGCTTGCGCCGCAGCTCTTCGTAGAGTTCGTCGGAGTTAGGGTCTATCATTTCAGTTCAAACTTGTCATTAGCCAAGAGTCGTTCTTCCAGCAACCGTCGGGCCCGCGAAAGCTGCGATTTGGAAGTGCCCTCTGATATACCGAGGAGCTCTCCAATTTCAGCGTGGGTGTAGCCTTCAATGGCGTAGAGGTTGAGCACGGTGCGGTAGCCGAGGGGTAAGGAGTGTAGAAGACGCAACACGTCTTCAGCGGCCAGCTGATCCAGGGACGAGCCCTCCGTATCGGGTACTTCCAGGGCTTCTTCGCACTCTACTTGCAGGCCACGCTGCCGGGATTGATGGTAGATAGTCAGGGCGGTATTAACGGCGACGCGCCGGGCCCAGGCCTCAAAGGGGCCCTGCCCCCGGTATTGGTCGAGGTGGGTAAAAAGCTTCACGAAAGTATTTTGCAACGCATCTTCCGCCTCGGCCCGCGAGGGGCAATAGCGCAGACACACCCCCATGAGCCGGTAAGCCAGCGCGTCGTAGAGGGCGCGTTGGGCCGCCGGCTCACCCCGTCGGCAACCTTCCAGAATAGCGTCGAGTGCTGGCGGCATCAGGCAACGGAAGCGGCGGAAGTTGAGGTTAGGAGCAAAAGCCTTCCGCACCCATGACCAAGCTAAGCTGGGAGGGGTTGCGCCGGGCCGCAAATAATTATTTCGCTTCGCAACGAATATAAGCAGAATGCCTTTGTGACGCCGTCCGTACTTTCGAGCCGTCCGTGCGACCGGTGCTCCCGTGGACTTTGTTTTCGTACCCTGACGTTGTACCCACCACGTTTTTCATTCTATTTAGCCTAACTTATGCTTCTCCCACTTTATCAGGTAGATGCCTTTACTGACCAGGTTTTTGCTGGCAATCCGGCGGCCGTGTGCCCCCTCACCGAGTGGCTACCAGCCGACATGATGCAGGCCATTGCCGCCGAAAACAACCTGGCTGAAACGGCCTTCTTCGTACCGCGCGGCGGAAATGAGTACGACTTGCGATGGTTTACGCCCGCCGTTGAAGTTGAGCTGTGTGGCCACGCCACACTGGCCTCGGCGCATGTGCTGCTGCGGCACCTCAATTTCAAAGGAGAAGAAATCGTATTTCACTCGAAAAGCGGCCCCTTGCGCGTGCGACAAGCCAATGGCCGGTTAACATTGGACTTCCCAAGCCGGCCACCTAAGCCGCTCGTGGAGCACCCTGAAGGTTTGCTCGATGGCCTAGGTGCCACGCCGGTGGCCATTCTGGCCGGCCCCGATTTGGTGGCGGTTTTTAACACTGAAGAGGAAGTGCGCGCCATTCAGCCCAACCAGCTGCACCTGGCGAAGGTAGAATACCGGGCCGTGATTGTGACGGCGCCCGGCAGCAACGGCGTCGACTTTGTGTCGCGCTTTTTCGGTCCGCGCGTGGGTGTGCCCGAGGACCCCGTAACGGGTTCTGCGCATACTACGCTCATTCCTTACTGGGCCGAGCGACTCGGCAAAACGGAATTGTACGCCCGCCAGGTTTCGCCCCGGGGCGGTGACCTATGGTGCGAGCTTCGCGGCGACCGAGTGCTCATCAGTGGCCACGCCGTGACGTACCTGAAGGGGGAAATTGAGTTGAATCATTAGTCGACAAAAAAGCTAGCCTCTCCCGCAGAAGAGGCTAGCTTTTTTGTGCTACATAGCAAGAATCAGTGTAGGGCGACGCCGACTTTCACCCCGCCCGGAAAATACCAGCCCCGGTGTGCGTAGTCGGAGCGGCCAGAGCGGTACCGGCTTTCCGCGCTAGCGCTGGTGCTGCTGCTCTGTCGCAGTCCCACGCCGGCGTACAAATCCAAGGAGACGCGCCCCGGCAACAAGGGCGCCTGGTAGCCCACCTGCACGCTGGCACCATAGCGGTTGATGGTAGCGGTGTGCTGCTTCAGGCCAAATTCGTAGTACGTGAGGCCGGATTTCTGTACTTCCTGCCACTGCCGCTTGTCGTAAACGATTTGGAAGATCTGGAGGTGAGGTCCGTAGCTCACATAGAAACCCGTGGGGTACGGCGCTCTTTGGGAGTCCTTCAGGTAGAAACGATGCTGGCCCTGCAGCCCGAACCCACGTACTCTTTCGTTTTCCCGCGGTACGTCTACCTGAGGCCAGTAAACGTAGGGGTAGGACCTAGGCCCATTGGGGTGCCCGAGGGTACCTAGGTAAAGTTGGGGAGTGAGGGTGAAGCTTTGTCGCGGGTGTTGTTGGCGCTGCTGCTCCACTTCTACCCAGTAGCCGCTCATCACTAAGTGCTGAGGTACTACTTTGACAATGAGCGAATTGCTGGGAGCTAAGGTTTGGCTTTTTGCCAGCAAGCTTGCGCTCAGCAACACGGGCAACAGCCGTGCACCCCGACGTGCCGCGACCTGTAGTTGGCTGCTAATCATTAGTCGGCTGCGATAGAGAGCTTGCTCAGCTTCTGAAGTTCGGTGCCGGTGTAGCTGTATTGGTAAAGGCCATCGGCGCCGATAGCCATCAAGATGCCCTGATCAGGAATCACATCCACCACCTTAACCGAGAACTGCTGCTTTTGGGTAAGCACGGGCGCCTTGCTAGTATCGAACACCTTCAGTCCATCAGCGTCGCACACAAACAGCAGGTTGTTATCGACTCCTAGGCCTTGGGGGCCAGTCATGGGGTAGGTACGGGCGATTTGCGGCTTGCTCAGGTTTGTGATGTCAATTACCTGCAGCTCATTGATGGCAGCCCCACCACAAGCCCGGCCGCTGCGCAGCGTGACGTATGCGAAATTGCCGTCGACTACGACTGGGTCGCAGCTCATAAAGTGCTGGATATAAGAAAGCTGCTTAGGTGCCTGAGGCGTGGCTACGTCAAAAATGTACATGCCGCGCTGGCTACCCAGGAACAGGTAATGGTCTTTGGGATAGATCGTTTCAACGCCAAACGACAAAGGTACTTTCGTTCCCGGCGTTGGATTAGCAGGGTTCGTCAGATCAAACAAACGCAGGCTGTTATTGTCAACGGTGTAGAGCGTTTGCCCAAGTACGGCAAACCTGGCGAGCGAACCAGCTTTGCCCGTCGCGTTGGGCGCCGAGTTGTAAGCTGCGCCAGCAGTTGAGCTTAAGGTAAATATATTCCGGGAATCGAACATCCAGATAGGGCCAGAAGTCGGTGCCGGGGAGGTATTCTTAATTTTTTGCCAGCCCACGACGATGGTATTTGTTGGCCGGTTGTACTCTGCGCAAGCTAGATTGAGGCTGTAATCGGTGGGCATGGGCAACTCCCGGAAGGCGTCGCGCACGCGGCTAACTACTTGGACGGCCTGTGGGTTGCTGATGTCGATGGTAACCAGATCCGGACCGTTGTCGACGTAGAGCAAGTTGCCCTTCACGGCCATATCAACGTTGCCCGGCACGCGTAGAAAGCCGATGGGCTTCGGGTTCTTCGGGTCTTGGTTGTCAATGAGGTGAATACCTTCGTAACGCTCATTGATAAACAGGTACTTACCTAGCAGGTAGATCTTGCCTGTGTTGTGCATGGCGCGGGCAGGCAGCGCTGCCACCGATTGCTCGAGCGTCGTGCGCGACACCAGCAGCGGGCAGTAGCTGTACTCGCCGTAGAAAGAACTCTGAACAAAGGGAGGGCTAGGAATAGGGTCAGATTTTTCCGACTCGGCACAGGCCGCCAGGCTCAAGCACAAGGCCCAGCCAAATAGATACGTAATAACTCTTTTCATACAACAGCTAGCATAAAGTGGATGCAGGGAGCTTACCATTCGCGAAGCGAGAGGCAAGTCTTTATTCCAGAGCCTACTGGTAGCAGGAAAGTTGCATGCTGGTCAGCGAATATTTCTTGTTCTTTAAACGTACCGAGCTAGGCGTCCGTCACCGTTCTGCTACCGGACTTGCTCACGTGCGTAGTTGTTTTTTTCCAGCACTTGCTCCACGAAGAGCGCCTTGCCCGGTAGCGCTAGCAAGGCATGGTACACCTCCTCGCTCACACCAGTGTAGCGCACAAGCCGGCGGTTTCGGTACTCTATTTCTAGTATTTGAGCGGCTGTATCGTAGCCAACAGCTTTGAGGGAAGTAGAACGGACTAATTGGCGTTGCATAAAAAGCTGGGCAAAAATTGATCAAAACATGAGCTAGGCAATTGTTTGACCAAAGTTGTACTTTTTATGGGTCGTAGTAAATTACTGCTGACCTTGCGGCCTGCTTGCGTCTTACTTAGCCTTCGTTGGCTTTTTCGTGGTTGTGCCGCCAACCATCCGGTCCGGGTTGTCGGCCAGGAATTTACCCCAGCTTTTGCCACCCGCTTTTAGGTTGTTGCCCTTTTGGTAATGGTGGCACATGGCCACGGCTAGCGCATCGGTAGCATCCAGAAACTTCGGCGCGTCTTCGATAGGAGGGAGTTTCAGCGTTTGGCGCAGCATGTGCGCAACTTGCTCTTTGCTGGCCGCTCCTGACCCCGTTACTGACTGCTTAACTTTGGTGGGCGCGTACTCCACATACGGTATCTGCCGCGACAAGCAAGCCGCAATAGCCACGCCCTGCGCTCGACCTAGCTTAAGCATGCTTTGCACGTTGGTGCCATAGAAAGGCGCTTCGATGGCTAGCTCATCGGGCAAGAACTCCTCAATCAGCTCGATCATCCGGTCGAAGATCTTCTTTAGCTTTACGGCGTGATTTGTGCCCAACGACTTCATATTGATGACATCGTAGCGCAACACTTCTACCTTTGAGCCGGTGACTTCGATAATAGCGTAGCCCATCACCTGAGTGCCGGGGTCGACACCCATAATGAGTTTCGGAAGGTCAAGCGAAGAGGTGGGATACACAGCCATTTACTACAAATCTACACACGAAACTTGGAACTGACCTCGCGCCGGCGGCTGCTTGTGGTGGCGGGCAAGCTGCTCGTGACGGTGCTTACGCTTGGGTTGCTCTACCACTCGGTGTTTGCCGCCCCCGATACGGCTGCCGCCTGGCGGGCGCTGCTCGCGTCAGCGCTTCGTGGGGCAGGCCGCGGCCCCGTCCTGTTGGCGCTAGCGCTGGTGCCCGTCAACTGGGGCTTGGAGGCGTGGAAATGGTGGCGCTTGGCTCGGCACCTAGAGCCGGTTTCGTTTCGGCGCAGCTTCCGGGCCGTACTCGTTGGGCTGACCCTAGGTTTCGTGACGCCTAACCGCGTGGGGGACTATGCCGGGCGCATCATCGAGCTGAAAAGCCGCCGATTAGATGCGCTAGGGGCCGTTTTTCTGGGACGCTACTGCCAACTAGTCGTCACGGTAGTGGCGGGCTCTTTGGGCTTGCTGTATTTTCTGCTCACGTTTTACCTGCGCGGCTACCCGGCGTCGGAGCTGGGGCTGGTAGTAGCGGCGGTGGCGCTGAATGCGGCCGTGCTGTTGCCGCTCTACCGCAGCCAATTGCTGCTGGCCGTGCTGACGCTGGTTCGGCCCTTGCGCCGTTTTCGGCCTTACCTAGCCGTGATGCCAACGTACTCGGCGCAGGCGCTGCATGCGGTGCTAGCTCTATCGGCCTTGCGTTATGCCGTGTTTTGCGGACAATTTGGGTTATTGCTGCTGGCTTATGGCGCGCAAGCTCCCTTCGGACCGGGAGCAGCGGCTATTGCGGGCACGTTCTTGCTGAAATCTTTGGTGCCCTCCCTCAATGCACTGGCTGATGTAGGCGTGCGGGAACTGTCGGCTACGCACTTATTTGGACTGCTTGGACAGTCGGCGCTGCCCGTGCTGAGTGCTAGTCTAAGCTTGTGGGTGCTTAACATTGCCTTGCCGAGCGCCGCCGGGTTACTATTTGTGTTGCGCTTAAAAGTGTTTCGCAAGAAAAAGGCTGCAAAGCCACTCGTGGTATCATGAGTGCAGCAGCAGTAGTATTCACCGTAGGAGTGCTAGGTCCGGCGGCGCTGTATGCGCTTCGCATGATGCGCTTCCGACGAGCCTGGCGGCAGCTCCCGCTGTTGTCGCCGAACCTAGCTCCAGCGCCACGGTCTGCCGACGCTCCTGCTCTTACCGTAATCATTGCGGCCCGCAACGAGGCCGCGAATTTGCCTCACTTGCTCGCCGACCTAGGTCAGCAAACCTATCTTGACGAAGGCGGCAACGTGGAAGTTATCATCGCTGATGACCACTCGACTGATGACACTGCCTCGGTTGTGCAAAAAGCTATGCAGGCTAGCTTTTTCACGCTCCGGCTGCTCCGGCTTGCCGAGTTACCACAGCAGCCAACCGGTAAAAAAGCGGCCGTGCAAGCGGCCATAGCCGCCGCTGGAGCCCCTTGGGTGGTGTTTACCGACGCCGATTGCCGGGTAGAGCCGGGGTGGCTAGCTGCGCACGCTGCGGTAGCCGCCAAGCCGAACGCCCAGTTTGTGAGCGGGCCCGTGCTGCTGACAGGAGAAGGCATCTTAGCTGAGTTGCAAGGCGTAGAACTGGCGGCATTGGTTGGGGTAGGGGCCGCCAGCATTGCCTTAGGGCAGCCAACGATGTGCAACGGCGCCAACCTTAGTTACCGCCGATCAGCATTCTACGCCGTGCAAGGCTTCGCTGGCAACGCCCACGTGCCCAGCGGCGACGATGAGTTCCTGCTGCACAAGCTCTACAAGGCTTATCCGGGAGGCGTCTATTTCCTGAAAGCGGCGGATGCTATTGTGCGGACGGGGGCGCAACCCACGTTGCGCGCCTTGCTTATGCAGCGGGTGCGCTGGGCCAGCAAGTGGCGCCATTACGAGCAAACCGCGCCGCGCTACTTGGCCGTGCTGGTGCTGCTGGCCAACATGGCCTTGCTAATGGGCTTGATCGGAATGTTCTTTTTTCCTAGCCACTGGCCGCTCGTGCTGGCCGCCTGGACGTTGAAGCTAGGGGCTGATGTGTGGTTTCTGACACCAGTACTAACTTTCTTCCGGCGACGACGCTGGCTGCTGTGGCTGCCCGTGTTGCAGCTAGCTTATGCGCCCTACGCCTTGGCCGCGGGACTGCTAGGGCTGCGTGGAGGGTACACATGGAAAGACCGCGAAATCAAGGTAAACAGGTAAGAAGTAGGTACTATGCTGCCTGCTGATACACCTAGGTTTTGGCATTTAATAAGCTGCGCCCCACGATTTCGGCGATAGTGCCGGATAGTCATAACTTACCGCGGCAAGCTACTATCCTTGCATTTGGGTTTATCTGCTATGCCGCATGAGTAAGGTCTTTGTTTGCCTGCTATTCAGTTTGGTTTCTACGCTGGTCCGTGCGCAAGTTTGGCAACCTGATAACGGGGATGGTACCTATAAAAACCCGATCATTTATGCTGATTACTCTGACCCCGATGTCATCAGAGTAGGAGACGATTACTACATGGTCGCTTCCAGCTTTACCTGTCAGCCCGGAGTACCGGTCTTGCATTCCAAGGATTTAGTAAGCTGGCAGATTATCAACTACGTTTATACGGCTTTGCCCTTCCAGCGCTACCAGAAGCCACAGCATGGCCAAGGTTCGTGGGCGCCTTCTATTCGGTACCACAACGGCAAGTACTACGTGTACTTCTGCACGCCCGAAGAAGGCCTCTTTATGGCTTCAACTACTAATCCGGTGCGCCCGTGGAAGCTGGAGTTGGTGCAAAATGTAGGCAACTGGGAAGATCCTTGCCCTTTCTGGGATGACGATGGGCAAGCTTACTTGCTCCACGGCCGCGTGGGGGCCGGGCCCGCTATTTTGCACAAAATGTCAGCCGACGGAAAAAAGCTGCTCGATGACGGAAAAGTAATCTACCAGGATGATAAAAAGCAGCCTGTGCTAGAGGGGTTTAAGTTCATGGAAAAGCGCGACGGCTACTACTACTTTGCCGCGCCGGCTGGGGGAGTAGGCACCGGATGGCAATCGGTGTTTCGCTCCAAAAACATTTACGGCCCCTACGAAGACAAGATTGTGCTTCAGCAGGGCAAAACAAACGTCAACGGCCCGCACCAAGGCGGCTTTGTGAGCACCCAAACCGGAGAGTGGTGGTTTATTCACTTTCAGGACAAAGACGCGTACGGCCGTATTGTTCACCTGCAGCCAGTGGCGTGGCAGCACGGTTGGCCGGTTACCGGGCAAGACGAGGACGGCGACGGCACGGGCGAACCGGTACTAACTTACCGCAAGCCGAATGTTGGCAAAAGCTACCCCGCCGGAGGACCACAGACCTCCGATGATTTTTCGCAGCCTAACCTAGGTTTGCAATGGCAATGGCATGCCGCCCCGCAGAAGCAGTGGTATACTCTCAACCCAAAAGCCGGAACGGTGCGCCTCCACGCTGCTGCTATGCCTACCGATAATGGGAGTTTGTTTTACGCCGGCAATCTGCTGCTCCAGAAATTTACGGCACCTGCTTTTGAGGCTACCACCAAGCTGACTTTCAAATCCGAAAAAGCTGGTGAGCGCGCAGGGCTAGCCGTTATGGGTAACTACTATACTAGCATTTGCCTCGAACAGAAAGCGATAGGTAGCCGCATTGTGGTGTACGAAGGCAAAAGGCAAGATAGAAAATACCTGTTACCACGAGAGCTAGCCAGCATCGAGGTAAGCACCGAGACCGTTTGGTTTCGGGTGCGGGTCAATGCGGATGCAACTTGCGCTTATTCCTACAGCCTCGATGGAAATTCCTACCAAGAAATTGGTGGGCGCTATCCGGTAGAAAAAGGAACTTGGATCGGCGCCAAAGTTGGGTTATTCTGCCTTAGCCCCAGTGTTCTAAAAAGCAAAGGCTACGCTGATTTCGACTTCTTCTCGGTAGCAAAATAGCTAGTAGGGCTACTATGTACCTGATAGATTAGGATTAAAAAGGGAGGGTATAAGAGGAAAGTAATAAAATAAATAAGGCAAATTAGTTGAGCTTCTGCCGTGCCGCTGGTACTTTTCTGGTGTTCCTCATTCACCTTAAAACCCCACGATCATGTCAAAGTTTGCCCTCGGAATGTTCTCCTTCTTGATTGCACTATTGGTTTGTTTGGTTGGGGTGGTAGTGTTTGCAGGGGCGGGGCTGCTCGATACACAAGAAACACCGTTTAGCGAGGCAGTAGTGCTCGATACGATGGCCATGACAAACGCCTCGGTCGCACTACAAGAGCATGCGGTTTCGGATACATTGTCGAGTGAAGACCTAGCTGTGGTAACGGCCGGTGATGCTTTATTTAAAAACAACTGCGCGCAGTGCCATGCGGTAAATGATGTGGTCGTAGGGCCCGCTTTGAAAGACATCACCAAGCGTCGGCCCCTTTCTTGGCTTCTTCCGTGGGTGAAGAACTCCAGTAAAGTTGTGGCCTCCGGCGACGAATACGCCGTGAAGCTGTTCAACCAATACCAGAAGCAGCAGATGCCTAGCTTTCAGCTTTCCGACGCGGAGGTCAAAAACATTGTGAAGTACTTGGAGGTAGAAAGTGGGAAGACATCTTCCTTTGCAACTGCGGGCGTAATAGCCAATTAGCCTGCACTTGCTGTTGGGCGGTTCGCAATTCCGACGCACCGTCCTACCTTTGCTTACCTACCGCCGACTACCTTCTACCGTGACCGACCCCGAATTTGACATTCTTGACGAGCTGTATTTCGTTACTGCCTTTCGCGACCTAGCCCAGCGTACCAAGCTCGCTCCAGCCGTACTGGAGCAGCACTTGCGCGAGTTGCTGGAGCAAGGCTATGTGAAGTGTTTCTACCCTGATCCGGATACCGAACAAGCGTACGAGTCGACCTCCTTCGGCGCTATCGTCCGCGACTGCTACTTTTTGGCGTCTAAAGCTGGGTTGCTGGAGCACAATACCCGCTAGCCATGAGCACCGTTGTTCCTGCTCCCGTGTCTGTGCCCACTTCGGTGCTACCGCCGGCGCGGCCACCAAGCTACTACGTACGGCAGCGGCTACTGCAAAACCGGCCGGCCATGGCTGGGCTGGCGTTTATTGTGCTGTGCACGCTGGTCGCGCTGGCCGGCTACTGGATTCTGCCCGACAACTCACCGGAGGCGAACAACGGCATTGTGCAGCTGCAGAAGGAAGCGCCCGGCTTTACGGCTACCATCTTGCGGCTACCACTGGCTGAATCAACGCGTTCGGCCGCCGCTGATAATCCTTTCACTATCTGGTGGGGAGGTCGTGAGCCACGCTTCCAGGAACTGCCGATCAGCAGCTACCAATTCCGCGGCGACTCGGTGGAGGTAACGCCCTATCGCAATCATAGCGCCTTAGCCGATCAGTCCCGCCATTATGCATTGTCGCAGCTAGCCGGTCAGACCGGACCTAGGGCGGCGCTGCAACGCATCATTGCGGAAGAACGCATTGTGAAGCGCTCCTACTGGCTCGGCACCGACAAAGCCGGGCGCGATGAGCTGAGCCGCTTGCTGCTAGGTACCCGAATTTCGCTTGGTATCGGTCTGGTTGCGGTGCTGATTTCTTTGGCGCTCGGCATGGCTGTTGGGGCCTTGGCGGGCTACGTAGGCGGCTGGGTGGATAGCTTACTGCTCGGCGTGATGACGGTGGTGTGGAGCATTCCAGGCATCATGCTCGTCATTGCCATTTCCCTGGCTCTGGATAGCAAAGGCGTTTGGACGTCCTTTGTGGCCGTGGGCCTTACGATGTGGGTTGATGTGGCGCGCGTGGTGCGCGGGCAGATGCTGAGCTTGCGCACTACTACCTTCGTCGAGGCCGGGCGAGTGCTCGGTTTGTCGCAAACGCGGCTTATCGTGCGGCATCTATTACCCAACATGACGGGCCCGCTCATCGTAATTGCAACGAGCAACTTCGCGGCGGCCATCTTGTTGGAAGCTGGTTTAAGTTTCCTAGGGCTAGGTGTGCAACCACCAGCGCCCTCTTGGGGACTTATGGTTAACGAAGGCTTTCAACTGCTTGGGACGGAAGCTGGCTTGTGGCTCACGCTACTGCCAGGGCTAGCTATCAGCTTGCTGGTGCTAAGTTTCAACCTGCTTGGCAATGGCTTACGCGACGCCTACGACCCCAAAACGCTGATAAAGGACTAAAACGAAGTTGTCCACGTATACGCAGGAGCTACGTTGTCCGGAAACTACCGTATGCCGGTAGTCATCGTTAAGCCCCCCTTTGTTCTTTATCGTTTAAAAAGTTAGTTATTGGACGCCGGTTATTCTCCGTGTGAGCTAGCTACCCCTTAACGCTACGGTCATTTCCCTATGTCTACCCCACGCGCTGTGTCACCTGAAAAGAGGCTGTTTCTAAAGGAGCGAGAGTTGAGCGCTTTGCTGGAAATCACCCAGGCCATCAACCACGATCCGACTGAAGATGCTTTGTATAAGATCTTTCAGTTTACGCTGCTAGGTCAGCTCAATATTCGTCGGTTGGTTCTGTATGTGAAAGAGGAAAACGACTGGCTTTGTGTAGTTTCGTTTGGCGCTGGGCTGCCAGACTTCCGGCGAATTCCGCTGCCGGATGTGGTGCAGCAGAGCTGTACCGGGAGTCCGTGCCAGATAGCTAGCTTGCGGCTGAGCCAGGAATGGGAGAAGCTAGAGATGGTAATTCCAGTGGTCAACAACGGCGAAGTGATGGCCTATGTGCTTATCGGCAATGTGCACGAAGACTACGTGAATGAGGAAGCAACCAAGTTCCTGGAAACGCTTAGCAATATCCTGATTGGGGCCATTGAGAACCGCCGCTTGGCTCGGCAGCGCGTAGAAGCCGCCGCCATTCGCAAGGAGATTGAGATTGCGCAGGAAGTGCAGACCATGCTCTTCCCCCGCAGTTTGCCCAACGACAAGCATGTAGCCGTACATGCTAGCTACGTGCCGCACACTGCCATTGGTGGCGACTACTACGATGTGGTTCCTATTGATACACAACGGTTTCTGTTCTGCGTCGCTGATGTATCGGGTAAGGGCGTGCCAGCATCCTTGCTGATGTCGAACTTCCAGGCTGGGCTGCGCACCTTGTTGCGGCAGCAGGCCGAGCTAGGTACCGTAGTGAGCGAGCTGAACAACCTGATTTACCGCAACGCCGTCTCGGAGAAGTTCATTACGGCCTTTTTCGGGATTTACAACCGTGCCACTCGGGAGCTAGAGTACGTAAACGCCGGCCACAACTCCGCCATTCTGCTCTCCGACACGGATGATCATCAGCTGCTTTCAGAGGGGACAACCATGCTTGGTATTTTCGAGGAGCTACCATTCCTGCACACCCACCGGGTGCAAGTGCCGTTGCGTTCCTTGCTGCTCACGTACACCGACGGGCTGACGGAGGTATTTGACGAAGCTGAAGGAGAGTTTGGGGAGGAGGGCGTGCTCGCTTTCTTACGGAAAAATAACTACTTGCCGTTGCCAACCCTACACCGCGAATTGCTCAAGGAAATCAAAGATTTCAACACTAAAGGCGCCAGTTTCTCCGACGATATTACAATCCTGAGCTGCCGATTTAAGTAAGCTTTTTACGTGCTTGAGCGCTGTAGAGGCGCATACTTGCGTCTATCGTCCGCGCCGCAACAACGATTTTGTTCAACGACGAGACGCAAGTATGCGTCTCTACAGCGTTCTAGAGCTAGTGCGAATACCTTCTAAGCACTCAACTGCTCTTTTTCGATCCACTCCTCAGCGCGCATCAAAACGGCTAGGCCGATAAAGAAGAACGAGCCGATTTTATCAACTTCAATGACCTCGTTTAGCAGCAGGTGGAAGATGATGATAAACAAAGACAGTCCGGCGGCCAGCACCACGCGCCGGTTTTCGAGCGAGTGGCTGTGGTGATAGAGGCGCTGCACCATCAGCAGCGCGGTACTCATCAGGGTGGCAAAAAGCAGGAAACCCGGAAGGCCTTGCTCGGCTAGCTGAAGCAAAAAGTAGTTGTGCGTAGTCGAGTGTTCCGGGTTGTCGCTAACGTAGGTACGGAAGCTCTTAACGGTATAGCGCTTGTACTCAGGGTAAAAAGTAGCCGGCCCGCTACCCGTAATGGGCTTCTCACTGATCATGCGCGCAGCGGCTACCCAACGGTAGAGGCGCTCCATACCGGAGAGGTCTTCCAGTTTGTACGTAGCCTCTAGGTGCTTCTCGAAGTCCTTGCCGTAGAAGATTGTTTTCTCGTAATCTGGCGCGTACAGCATGTAGTTGTTCTGGTGAACAAAGTACAGAGCGCCGCTCAGCGCTGCTATTGCTGCTCCAATCAGCACGAGAGCCGTTAGCCGCCACCGAATAGCTAGGTAGAAAAAGCCCGCCAGTGGCAAAGCTAGGATAGAGGCACGCGTGTACGAGAGAAGAACACCAAACAACAATAGCCACTGGGCCGCTTTCCAAGCAGTACGTTTCAGGCCGGGCGGCGTGGAGCGTGCGGCATAGAACGTGTAAGGGAGCAGCAGCGCAAGCACTGCCGCATAAATAACGTGGTTGAGGTAAAACGGCTGAATAGAAGGGTTGATGGCATCGAAGGCGAAACCGTGCCCCGCATGCCGGATGGCAGTATACACGACCGTAACAGAGGCCCCTACTACGTAGAACGCCACCAAGCGCCACAAATCAGCGGGCCGCTGCACGATGTTTAGTGTCACAAACACGAACGGACCAATGTACCACGTCTTGGCAAGCAGGTACTTGATGGATTTCGTAGAATCGACCGAGGAAAAGGCGGAGACACTTGCCCACAGCAGCATCAGCCCCAAGATGATAACTAATGGATGCGCCCAATAGCGTGCCGTAACGCCACTGCGGCCTAGCAGGAGATTCACGCCGAAGCAGCCCAGCAGCAGCAGCATGAGCGGCTCGGAGGGTACATCCATGCTCAAACCTCCTGGCAGCGAAATCTCGCGGGAAAAAGCGAGCGTGAGCAGCAGCATGTAATACACCCACCGCCAATCGGCCAGCAGCACGATAAAGCCGAGCAAGGCAGCCGGTATCCCCAGCCAGGCGAGCGAGCCGGTAAGAATAAGGCCAGCGCCACTTACCATCAACACCCCGATAAATACCGCAAACAGGCGCTGCGCGTTATTACGCGGGTGCAGACTCGCTAAAAATGCCGCGGCTCGGTTGGGAGATACTTCCATAGAATTTAGCTGCCAATCACGCAGGCGGGTTGGTGCACACGCACTGCCCGCCTAACTACCAACGGAAAACATTACACCTTGCGCAGACGGCTCAGACCTAGGTTGCCGCGGTATAGCTCGAGTAAGGTGATGAAGATGATGGACAATACCAGCGTAATCAGTACCGACGATACCACGATTAGGGAACGAACGGGCTTGGCCTTTTTGGTCGCTGGGAAAGCTTTCTGAACAATGTAGATAGATGAAATACGGCTGCTGATGGCTAAGCGTGCCGTTTCGTAGGCACCACGTGCTACTTGCAAGCGAGTCTGTACGTCGTTGAAACGGCTATACAAGCCAGTGATGAGGTCCAGCCCTTTGGTATAGCTTTCTAGGTTATAAACGTTGCCACCGTCAGCTTGCGTAAGGCCTTTTAGTGCCCGGCGCAAACCGGCTGCTTTGCCGCTGTTGCCTTCGCCTTCGGCCCGCCGCAGTTCTGCTTCCATCTCAATGATTTCCTTGGCTATGTAGCGCGATTCACGGTCCATGCCGTATACGCCGTACCGCCGCCGAGCTGCCAGCAAACTATCGTGTGCCTGCACAAACTCTTTCTCCAAGAAGGCCGACCGGTCTCTGTACAGTTCGATGATGCTGCGCCGGTTTTCGTAGGTAAGCTGCTGGTTGATAGAGTCAATGACGCTAACGAGGGTGTTAGCCATGCGTGCGGCCAACTGCTTGTCTTCATCCTCAATGGTGAGCTCAATAGCATCACGGTCATTGTGAACGATATTCAGGTTCTTGTCAAACGTGTCGAGGGCATCTTGCTCTGCCTTCTCGTCGCCCGGCGACCCTACCTTGTAATGATTGTACAGACCGAAGCGCCGAATCATCAGCTCCGCTACGGGTTGCGACTCACCGATGGTGATAATGCGGTCGAGGTCTTCGGCCCGACCGCCTAGCTGGAGCTTCCCACCTTCAGTGACAATGCGGTCAGGGTCAGTTGTCTCAGGATTGGTAGGATAGAATACGGCTGTAGATCGATAGATATTAGGAAGGAAAAAGGCTACCAATAAACTCAACAGAAAAGCTAGCCCAACCGCCGCAAGCACTAAATTTTTCCACCGGTTAATAACGGGCCAGAGACCCATGAGAGAATAGGTGCGGGATGACATGTATGGAAAAAAGATAACCTACTTCCGCAGACGCAGCCGAACCCCGGCGGTCTGCATAGTGGACAAAGCTAGTTGATTTTCGTTGTATTACGACGGTTGAGCTTGTGCTTCAGCTAGCAGGATTCCCGCATGAGCCTTTATCTTGCCATCATGAATTATCTCGTCCGCTATTTGATTCCGCTTTCGCTGGCCAGCTTGCTAGGTTGCCAAACGACTCCCACTACCCCCGTCGACCTAGTGGTGTTCAACGCCACCGTCTATCCCGTCGATTCGGCGTTTTCGCAGGCGCAAGCCTTCGCCGTGCAGGATGGCAAGTTTGTGGCGGTAGGCAGTACTGACGACATTCGCCGGCGCTACAAAGCGAAGGAAGAGGTAGATGCGCAGGGTAAGTTTATCTACCCCGGCTTCTACGATGCACACTGCCACTTTTATCGCTATGCCCTAGGCTTGCGCGATGCTAACTTGGTGAGTACCAACTCGTGGCCCGAGGTAGTCGCCAAACTTACGGCCCAGCGTCAGCAGTACCCGCAGGCGGCGTGGCTGACGGGGCGGGGATGGGACCAGAACGACTGGCCAACCAAGCAGTTTCCCACGAAAGACACGCTCGATAAGCTCTTCCCGGATGTGCCAGTTTTCCTCACGCGGGTAGACGGACACGCGGCCTTGGTCAACCAAAAAGCGCTGGACCTAGCTGGCGTCACGGCCACAACGCCTATCAGCGGCGGTACCATCACGCGCGACGCACGGGGTAAGCTTACAGGACTGTTGGTTGATAATGCGGTGAGGTTGGTTTCGAATAAAATCCCGGAGCCCACGCCCGCCGAAGCTGATGCTGCTCTGCTGCAAGGGCAACAAAACTGCGTAGCCGTAGGCCTCACCAGCCTCGCCGATGCCGGACTCAACCGGGCCGATGTGGAGCGAATGGAAAGCTTACAGAAGCAAGGCAAGCTGAAGCTGCGCCTTTATACCATGCTCAACCCAACCAAGGAAAACCGCGCCTACTACTTACCGAAAGGACCTAGCTTCGGCGACCGACTCACCATTGCCTCCTTTAAAGTATACGCCGACGGCGCCTTAGGTTCGCGCGGGGCCTGCCTGGTAGAGCCCTACGCCGACCGGCCCAAGGAAACGGGTTTTCTGCTTTCCACTGAGAAGGAATACCGCGCCCTAGCGAAGGAGCTAGCGGCCAGCAAGTTTCAAATGAACACGCACGCCATTGGCGACTCGGCCAACCGGATCATCCTTGATATCTACGGAGAGGCGCTGCAAGGGCAGCAGGATCGTCGTTGGCGCATCGAGCACGCGCAGGTAATCACGCCCGCCGACATGCCGAAGTTTGGCCGGTTTGGAATAGTGCCATCGGTGCAGCCCACACACGCCACCTCCGATATGTATTGGGCCGGCGAGCGGCTAGGTTCGAAGCGGCTAAAGACGGCCTACGCCTACGAGGAGCTACGCAAACAGTACGGGCAAGTGGCCCTAGGTAGCGACTTTCCGGTCGAAGATATCAACCCGCTTTATGGCTTCCATAGTGCCGTTGCGCGCCAAGATGCCAAGAACTACCCAGCCGGCGGCTTCCAGCCCGAAAACGCTCTTTCGCGCCCCGATGCGCTACGTGGCATGACGACGTGGGCTGCCCACGCGGCCTTTGAGGAAAAGCAAAAAGGCCGCATTCAGCCCGGTATGGCGGCCGATTTCGTGGTGCTCGACAAAGACCTACTAAAAGCACCCGCACCCGAATTGCGCGGCACGAAGGTGCTGCAAACTTGGATTGCGGGTGAAAAGGTGTACTCTAAGAAGTAGAGTAACAGTAGAGTAACGTCTGTCCATAAAATCGCCTGTCATCCTGAGCTTGCGAAGGACCGTATCACGCGTGAACAGCTGACGTAACAACGTCTTGTTCTGCGGTGGTAAGATCCTTCGCTAGCTCAGGATGACAGGCGATTGTTTATCGTAGAGGATTACTTCTCGTCGGCGCTGGGGCCGTACAGGCCAGGAACGGGAATGTCGAGCAGGCGTAGGTAGACGGTTAGCTGGCCGCGGTGGTGGATGCTGTGGTTGAGGCCCATGATGCGGATAGCCGTACCCTTGGGCCGATCAAAAATAACTTGCTCGCCTCGGTGGAGCTTAAAGTTGTGCGTCAGCTTTTCGTCGTCCGTATCTTCTAACGCCTGCCGCAAAGTGGTGCTGTACTCGTCGAAGCGGGTGAGCAGCTCTTCCTTACTCGTCGGGCTAGGGCCGGGCTTGGGCGCATTGGGGTCGAGGAAGTCGCGCCCGTCGGCCTGCAAGAAGAGCGTTTTGAAAGCTAATAGGTTTACGACGTGCGTGGCCAATTGCCACAGCGTCATGCTTTTAGGATGTGGCTTATAGTCGGCTTGCTCGAAAGGTACCCGTTCGAGCACCTTGCGGGTGCTAGCTAGCTCTTGGTGGAGTTCCGCCAGAAAGTTTTGTTGGAGCGAGGAAGTGTACATAGAAGAAAGAGGGGAGGTGGGTTGAAAACGCGCAAAGCAGATCCGTTAGACTAAACTGTTACTAGCGGAGCTGTGGCCGACCTAGCTCTGCAGGCGCAGAAGCGGGTGGCGGCGGCAAGAATGTGTCATCTGGAGAGTCAGCGCGCAGCTTCTTGCCGCGTAGCATCAGAAGGAAAAGCAGCCCTAGGATGAAGAACACAATGAGCGCCAGAATACTGTAGCGCATCGAGCCAAACTGCTGACTGATAATGCCCCACGTAGCAGTACCAATCACGATGCTGAGCTTCTCAGTCACGTCGAAGAAGCTGAAGTAAGCGGCGGTATTAGGGGTATTTTCGGGAATGATTTTGGAGTAAGTACTGCGCGAAAGGCTCTGGATGCCGCCCATCGTGAGGCCGATAACGGAGGCCAAAGCGTAGAACGACCAGCCTGCCTGCACATAATAACCAGCAATACAGATCATCGCCCAAATAACCACTGACCAACTCAACGCACGCGTGTTGCCGATGGATTCTGACAGCCGGGCGAACAGGTAAGCACCTAGGATGGCGACAATTTGCAGCAGCAAAATGGTGATAATGAGCGCCGAATCTTCCAGGTGTAGCTCGTCGGTGCCGAAGATCGTGGCCACGTACATCACCGTTTGCACGCCCATGTTGTAGGTGAAGTAGGCGAGCAGAAACTTCTTCAGGTTGGGTTGGTAGTCCAGCTCGCGCCACACCTTACCTAGCTCGCGGAAGCCATTGAGCAGCCAGCCGCTGTTGTCGGTGCTGGCTGTAGCGGCGCGGCCGGGGTCTTTGGGTAGGCGGGTGAAAGGGATTTGAGCAAAGCCAGCCCACCACACGCCCGTGAGTAAGAAAGAAAGTTGCGCCGCTTTCGTACCTGAAATACCAACTTGCTCGTGAAACTGGTTGATGACAAGGCAGATAACCAGCAAGATAACGGAGCCCACGTAGCCCATCGAGAAGCCGCGGGCCGAGAGTCGGTCATATTGGTCCTCGGTGGAAATGTCGGGCAGATAGGAATTGTAGAACACAATAGAGCCCGAGAACCCCACGGTGGCGGCGATGAAAACGAACGTGGAAGCCGTAAACGTGTTAGCGTCAAAGAAGTACAAGCCTGCGCAACTCGCCGCACCTAGGTAGCAGAAGAACTGCAGAAAAGCCTTCTTGCGCCCCGAGAAGTCAGCCAGCGACGTGAGAAACGGGCTGATGATGGCAATGATGAGGAAGGCCGCCGATATGGCATAGGTCAGCAGCGACGAGCCCGGCACCTGAAAACCCAGGAAGTCGACAGGGCTCTTGCCGCTGTCGGTGCCGGTGGCTTGCTTGACGACGCTGCTCCAGTAAATCGGGAAAATAGAGCTGGTAATGACGAGCGGGTACACCGAGTTGGCCCAGTCGTACATGGCCCAGCCATTCGTGATGCGCTTGTCGTTTTTGGGGGCGGAAGCCACAGCTGGCGCTGCGGCAGAGGGGTTGGTCATAGGGCCGGAAAGTCAGCAGTGAGGCTAGGCAAGATAGCGAGTTTTTACCCACGCAAGATTAGCCCAACATTACCCCTGCTGCCAACTAAAACTTCCGTGGCTAAAACCCGTCCTCATCCCCGCCGCGGCGCAATAGCGCTTCGTACTGCTCGCGCGTATCCACGTCGACAGCCCCATCGGGGAAGCTAACGATTTCTACAGCTGTGCCTTGCGCGGCAATAAGCTGGCGAGCACCAGTAGCACCGGTCAACTCGCGCAAAGCGGGAAACATAGCCGAAGAAAACAGCGCCGGCACACCCTGCGTCCCGCTGTACTCCGTCGCGACGATGGGCGCTTGCGTGGCTTGGTAGCGACTAATTAGCTCAGTTAACAACTCAGGTGTTACGAGCGGCTGGTCACTGAGCGTCACGAGGATGGCTTGCAACGGCTGGCCTAGGTTCTCCAAAAACGTAAGTCCTATTTGAATGGAGGAACCCATGCCGGTTGCCCACGCGGTATTGCGCACAACCTCCACGGGTAGGCTAGCAACTTCAGCTGCTAGCTCCTCATGCAGAGCGCCCGTTACCACAACAATCGGGTGACAGCCAGCCGCAACCGCCGTTTCGGCAGCATGGCGTAGCAGTGTCTGGCCTAGGTAGGGTAGGAGCTGCTTAGGTTGGCCTAGCCGCGAGGAAGAGCCCGCGGCCAGCAAGATCAGGCCAATAGATTGCGCGGGCTCAGCCATTGCTGATAGCGCAAGCGGCATCACCGACGATGGTACCAAAAGTAGGAGTGGAGGCACCCAGCGCCGGCCGATTGTGAATGGAACCCGACGTGTCGCGCAGGAACCCAGCGGGGCGCTTTGCCTGCACCGCCTGAATTTCAGCCACAATCGACAGCGCTATTTCCTCTGCGGTTTCAGCCCCTAGGTTCAGTCCTACTGGGCTATACAAACGTCCGCTCAGCGTGTCGTCAAACATAAAGCCTTCAGCGCGTAGCTCTTCCAGCAGCTTGTCGGCCTTCTTACGGGGGCCAAGCAAGCCGATGTAGGAAGTAGCAGCCGGAAGCAAGCGCCGCAACGCCGCTAGGTCATAGAAGTAGTTGTGGGTCATGAGCAGCACGTAGTCGGGAGGGGTGGGCTCGTTGGCTACTTCAGCCAATGGTACGACCTGCACTTGCTCCGCTTCGGGAAAGCGGGCGGCAGCAGCTTGGGCCGGGCGGCCATCTACCACTCGCACTCGCCAACCTAGGCTAGCTCCCAAGCGCACAAGCGGTTGCACGTCGTTGCCGGCGCCATAAATGGTCAGGCGTAGCGCTGGCTTCAAGACTTCCAAAAACACCCGAATAGAACCTAGGTTATCCTGGTAATCTAACGTCTTGCTCTCTCCCGTGCGCAACGCTTCTTGCGCATCGGCTTGGATGGCAGCCGCTAGCTCCGGCGCTACGGGCAACGCCCCTGGCGCGTCACCTTGGGCGGTGAAGAGCAGGCGGGCACCTAGCTTGGCCTGGTCGGTGGTGGGTAGGCTGAAGACGGTAGCCAGCACGCTAGGCTGGTGTTGGTCGGCACAGGTGCGCAGCAGCTCCAGCGGGTTGGCAGCATCAGCGAAGTCCAGCGGTTCGAGCAAAATATGAATGATACCCTGGCAGCCCTGGCCCATGCCGTGGCGCAAATCGTCTTCGTCGGTGGTATCGTAAATAACCACGGTAGGGCGGCGACGCTGGATGGCCTGGTACGCCCGGCGGCGGGCATCGCCTTCCAGACAGCCACCGCTGATGGCGCCCGTGAGCTGACCGTCTTCGGTGACGAGCATGCGGGCGCCCGGACTGCGGTAGGCCGAGCCCTCAACGTGCACCACCGTGGCCAGCGCGCAAGCGCGGCCAGCTGCGCGGTGCGCATCATAAGCCGCAAGCAGGTGCTGAAGTTCTGTCATTTGGTTTGTACTGTAGATGCCTAGCTTTTACCGGAAAACCAGAAGCTAGGTTGGGAGGTTCGGAAGTAGCGCGGACTTTGTAGTCCGCGCTACGTTATGAGGCTACGCCTGCGCTCAGTACCTTATCAGGCGTGATAGGTAGGCTGCGGATGCGTTTGCCGGTGGCGTGAAACACCGCATTGGCCACAGCCGCTGCTACGCCAACCATCGAAATTTCGCCGATACCTTTCACGCCCATGGCGTTGATGTAGGGGTCGTGCTCTTCGATGAACTCCACCGTCATTTCCGGGATGTCGGCATTGACGGGGATGTGGTAATCGGCGAGGGTAGCGTTGGTGTAGCGGGCGAAGTGGTCGTCGCGGACGGTTTGCTCCATCAGCGCCGAGCCGATGCCGAAGATGCTGCCGCCGATGATCTGGCTCCGGGCCGTTTTGGCGTTCAGAATACGGCCGGCCGCGTGCACGCTCACCCAGCGCGACACCCGCACGGTACCTAGCTCCAGATCGACGCGCACCTCACAGAAGTGGGCACCAAACGAGTGCATCGAGTGCTGGCCGGCGTCATCCTTGTGGCCGGAGTCGGCGGCGCTAGCAGCCATGCCCGATTCGTAGCCAGCGCCATACTTGCCGTTGCCGCTGCCTTCGATATCGGTGAGTTCTAAGCGCTTCATGAGCGCAGCAAAGTCTTCACCCTTGCTCTTGTCTTTCTTAAGCACCAAACGACCTTTTTCGTTGGTCACTTCTTCGGGTTTCGCACGGTAGAGAGGCGAGCGTTTGTCCTGCACCGCGAGTTTGGTGAGCTTCTGCCACACGTCCTGCGCGGCCATGTAGATGGACGACGATACCGTGCCCGCCGCCACCGAGCCGCCCGAGTTGGGCGCCGTGGGCAACCGCGTATCACCGAGCTCGAAGCGTACCTTATCGACGGTTAGGCCCAGCGAATCGGCAGCTACTTGCGTCATCACGGTGTAGGTGCCGGTACCTAGGTCGGTGGCGCCGCTCTGTACTACGGCGTGGCCGTCGGCATAGAGGCGCACGCGGGCAGTGCCTTGCGAGTTGTGCACGGGGTAGCTAGCGGAAGCCATGCCCATACCAATCAGATATTTGCCGTCGCGGGTAGCCCCGTTCTTCGGATTGCGCTTGTTCCAGCCAAACAGCTCAGCGCCGCGCGTGTAGCACTGCTTCAGGCTCTTACTCGACCACGGCTTACCCGTGCTCGGGTCTTTCTCGGCGTAGTTGAGCAGCCGCAGCTGAATTGGGTCCATGCCGAGCTGGGCAGCCAGGTCGTCCATGGAGCACTCAATAGCGAAGGAGCCCGGTGCCTCGCCTGGCGCCCGCATAAACGTGGAAGTCATTACGTTAGCCCGAGCGAGCTGGTAGGTCGCTTCGAAGTTGGGGCACTCATACATCAAGTCGATGATGCGGCTATTGGGCTCGGCGTAGTTATCCCAGGGCGACGTAGTCGAGGTCTTCTCGTGAATGAGGGCCGTGAGCTTTCCGTCGCGCGTGGCACCTAGGGTCAGCGTTTGGGTCTGATCTTCGCGGTGGCCCATGCTCGTAAACATCTGCGGACGCGTAAGCACCAGCTTCACCGGCCGACCAATAGCTTTGGCAGCCAACACCGTAAGCGGCGTATGCGGCCAGCACGAGCCTTTGCAGCCGAAACCGCCGCCGATGTACTTAGTAATCACGCGCACCTGGTCGCGGGGCATCCCGAGCATCTCCGACAGCGCTTGCTGGGTGCGCGTCACGCCTTGTGTCGATTCGTACACCGTCAGGCGGTCAGCGGCTTCCCAGTGGGCCGTTGTCGAGCCCGGCTCCATGGGGTTGTGATTATTGATGGCGTGCGTGTAGGTCGCCTTCAGCTGAATGGGCGACGAAGCTAGGGCTTCCTTCGGCGTGCCGCGCCGGGTGTGACCGTCGGTTTTGCCGTCCTGCACCTTTTGCGGGTCAAAGATTTCGGCCTTGGGGTCGAGGAAGGAAGCAATGGGTTGAGCTTGCTCGTAGCTCACTTTCACCAACGACGCCGCGTGCGTGGCGCGCTCAAACGTATCGGCCAGCACCACGGCCACCGGCTGGTTGGCGTAGTGAATCTCATTGCCCGTCAGTGGCATAAAGCCCATGGGCGCGCCGATAGCCTTCTTGCCTTCCGGCGTATTTGGCGTTTTGACGAGCTTGGGCAGGTTTTCGTGGGTGAAAATAGCAATGACGCCGGGTTCCTTGGCCGCGGCTGCGGTGTCGATGCGCGTGATTTTACCCTTGGCAATTTCGCTGGCGCGCAGCACGCCGTACACTAAGCCGGCTAATGGAAACTCGGCCGCGTAGCGCGCTTTGCCGGTTACCTTGTCGCGTCCATCCACCCGGTCGAGGGGCTGGCCAACGCTGCCACCGGCGCCCGGCGACTCAAAGAAAGTAGGTTCGATATCCATGAAGGTTGTTTCGGTAGGAGAGTCGCTTCCGACTTATGCTTTGGTTGCTACGTTCTGCAGGGCCCGTACCAAGGTGTTCTGGGCTAGCTCCACTTTGTAGCGATTGTGCTCGCGCGGCTGCGCGCTCCGCAAGGCAGCGGCGGCGGCGGCCCGGAAGGTTGCTTCCGTGGCTGGCGCGCCGGTCAGTACTTTTTCGGCTTCGGGTGAGCGCCAAGGTTGGGCGCCTACGCTTCCTAGGGCCACACGCGCCGAGCGGATTTGGCCGCCCTGTACGTCCAATCCGACGGCCGCCGAAGCGAGGGCATAGGCATAGCTGGTGCGCTCACGCACTTTTAGGTAAGTCGAGCGGCGGGCGTGCGCGGCAGCAGGAATGGTCACGGCCACAATCAGTTCGCCGGGTTCCAGCACGTTTTCTTTGTGCGGCGTTTTGCCGGGCAATAGGTAAAAGCTGGTGAGTGGCAGGCGGCGCTGTTTGCCCTTGGTGTTCTCCAAAGTCAGGACTGCATCCAACGCCACCAGTGCCACGGCTAGGTCGCCGGGGTTGCTATTAGCAATGCAGCTGTCGCTTACGCCCATAATAGCTAGGTTGTGGTTGTCGCCCGTTTGGGCGGGGCAGCCGGAACCGGGCACGCGCTTATTACACGGAAACGCCGGGTCGCGGAAGTAGCCACAGCGAGTGCGCTGCAACAAGTTGCCGCCGATGCTGGCCATGTTGCGCAGCTGCGGCGAGGCTGCCAACAGCAGCGACTCCGAAATAGCCGGGTATTGTTCCAAAACTAGGCGGTGTTCGCCCACGTCGCTCATGCGCTCTAGGGCGCCGATGCGTAGGCCATCAGCGGTCTGCTCGATGCCTTTGAAGGGCAGCATGTTAATATCCACGAGCTGGGAGTGCTGCTCGATGTTGGACTTCATCAGATCCAGCAGCGTGGTGCCGCCGGCAATGAAAGCCGCTTGCTTGTCGTCGCGCAGGATGGCCGTGGCGTCCTTGGACTTATCGACCTGTTGGTAGGCGAAGTTGTTCATTTTGAGGAGAGCTTAGAAGTGAGAACTCAGACCGTAGAAGCAAAGGCTTAGCGCGCTATTGAAAAAAGCACGTTAAGCTCTTCGTTCCTGGTTCTCAGCCCTTATTACTGGCCACTTCGCGTACAGCGGCTACAATGTTGGGGTAGGCGCCACAGCGGCACAGGTTACCGCTCATCCATTCCCGGCACTGATCGTCGGAGCTGGCGTGACCTTCGTTGATGCAAGCCACGCCCGACAGAATCTGGCCGGAGGTGCAGTAGCCGCACTGGAAGCCGTCGTGTTTGATGAAGGCAGCTTGCAGCGGGTGCAGCTCGTCGCCTTTCGCCAAGCCTTCGATGGTCGTGATTTCCTTGCCTTGGCTCATCACGGCCAGGGTTAGGCAGGAGTTGACCCGACGACCATCGATTAGCACCGTGCAGGCGCCGCACTGACCTAGGTCGCAGCCTTTCTTGGTGCCGGTTAGGTCGAGTTGTTCGCGCAAGGCGTCGAGCAAGGTTACGCGGGGCTCCGCGCGGATGGTGCGTACCGTGCCGTTGACCTTCAGCCGCATTTCCGACATGCCTTCCACTTTGCGGGAAAGGGCCGTGAGGCGCTCGGCTTTGCTGACGAAAGGCGGCGCCAACGCCAGGCCCAGAATGCCGCCGGCTTGCTTCATGAAGCTGCGTCGGGAGCCATCGTCGGGGGCAGGACCTTGCTGATTAGGTGGGAAATAGTCGGTCATGGCGAGGAACAGTAAGGGAGTGATTGTGGGTAGGGAGCAGCCAGGGAGTAGCAGTGAGGTAACTACTCAGAACGGTAGTTGTTCGGCGGAGAAGCTAGCCCACAATGGTGTGGCTAGAAGTAGATACCTGATTTTATGGTTGGTATACGGGTGATGGTTCTTGTACGGTTGAGTTTTCGGCGAGCACACAACGTGAAGTTGAATAAGGTGCCTATTAAAAGAGCCGCTGTAACTGTAGTTATAGCGGCTTTCATTGGCGCTTTCTGAGGCTAGGTCATACTCGTGCCTGCTACGAATATGATTTAGTTAACTGTTCCATTTTATGGAAAAGCTGCTGGCGACTGAGGTGCACGACAAGCAGTTGTTCTATCGCCTCGTGGAGTCACAAGCAGATAAGAGACGCCTGCCTAGCTATTTGCAGCCATTGGCCATTTTTATTCATCCACACATTCGTAAACCTTCTTTTGACACGCTCCCCGGCTTTGGCTTCGGGAATATCGTGTTTGGCAACAAAGGTTTCATAGCCCATAGTTATAGCCACGTTTTCGTTGATCTGTATTTTTTCAATTATTCTTTCAAAAGAGCTGTAATCAATCAACCCTGCTTTCTGATTCTTGAAAACAGCTTCTCTGTTTTCTGCAATAGTATTTCGGGGCGTGGTTACCATAAACTCCGGCGCCCATACTTGTTTGAGAATATTAGTGTCGGCCTCTAGAATACCTTTGACTGCTAACTGTTCTAAATTCCTTATAGTAAATTCCGTATTGGGATTACTTTGTCCTTTGCAAAAGAAAGAAGCGGTTGAAAGAACAATGATGAAATAGGTCTTTAGCATGTCGGTTAACTTGAATGTGTTAGAAATATTAAGCTGCAAGATAAAGGTTAGCTTCATCCGTGAGATACAATGCCTGCTGATGACAAGTATTTGGTCATAAGTTACATGCTTAAAAGAAAACTAAGTGCAGTAAGCGTAGCAGAAATAATATAGGATGTGTAGTAATTGTACGGTTAAACGGAGTAAACTACCTGTTTATATAGTATTAAATCACGAGCGATATAAAATTCAGTAGTTATGTGGTTAATAAACTTAACAAGTAGATGTTGTTAAAAATGTTGTTTGCTTATTCTTGTTCTAATTAAACGCAGTGGAATAGTTGACAGTAGACCAATATTTGTAAATGCTATCAGTATAAGGCTATTCGGTTTGTTGTTTGGATTAACTGAGGGCGAGAGACGCTTTGCATAATCTAGGAAGATGCTTTACTAATTTATTATAATCTAGCTGTTAGTATAGCATAGCTAGGTTGCTCTACTTCCTATACATTTTCGCAAGAGCTGCGTCTGAAATTAGCATTTGGAGCGACTACTATGTGTTGTGAGTGTGCAACCAAGATTATCTGTCTTTCTTTGTGCGTCTCATACTAGTCCTTATCCCATGTCTTTTCAACGCATTCTGTCAGTTGGCTTGATCCTTAGCCTGCTAGCTACCTCCTGTACCAGCAACAAAAGCCTCGAACAGGAGAAAGCGCAACCGAGCGCCGAGAAGATTAATCAGGATGCGGCCGCGCCAGTCGTCGCACCCGCGGCGCGGAAGCCGGCCTACCGATTGGCGGCCCTCGACACCGCCCATTTCTCGCCAAGTTTTATTCGTGGCCTGAAAGAAAGCATCCAGCGCGAATCGTATGCCGTGCGGGGTAAGTGGTTGATTCTAAGTGAGACGGATTCTATTGCCTTCCCGGCCGATTTGCCCGAGCAACAACCCGTAACTTACACCGGCACCGCACAAGGGCGCGCGTATCAGCTGACGGTGATCCGCCAGAACTACTCCACCATTCGCTACACCGCCGAGGTAAAACAAGCCGGCAAGTCGCTGGCCCGCACGACCGGCACGGCCGACTTGAACCCTAGCTTCTATACCGCCGCCGAAGTGCCCGTAGACACCCAAAGCCAAACTGCCTACGGAGCCTACGAGTTTTTGCCGACGACCTCGCGCCAGCAGAATTTTGCCGTGCTCATCGGCATCGGCAAGGACGCAGACAAAGCCGAAATCTACGCCTCCGAGCTAGCCGCCTGGCGCAACGCTCCTACGCTCCGCCGCAAGTAGAGGCGTAATAGCTGGTGTCTAGCCGTTGAAAGATTGCTGCCGCATCGTTGTAGTACAGATTAGAGCTACAACTAGAAGCTAGTTCCCCTCCTTTTTTAAGGAGGGGCTAGGGGTGGTTCTAATCGTTGAACGATGAGTAGATGCCAGCTTTCTAGACCTAGCCAGACCACCCCTAGCCCCTCCTTAAAAAAGGAGGGGAACTAGCTTCTTGCTTTAGTATCTGGCCAGGTCTGGAGTTATTTAGAAGCTCGCTGCTTGACAAGCTTTAGGTACTGCGTCATTGCCAAATACGTACTCGGCTCACTCTTACCCGGCAAGTGCACGATAATGGCCGTGCAGTGACTATTGCTGGTTTGGCCGTCTAGCTCGAAGGCAATGCCGGTTTTGGCGTTGTCGTAGATGTAGTGCAGGCTAGCTTTGGGAGTGGGAGCGTAGGAGGTGACCAGCTTGAAAGGACCGCACGCTTGACGGAGGCTAGCTAGTGTGGAGCCTGTGTGCAGGCCGCCTGCCGTGTGAAACCACGGCGAAGTAGCCCGGACCATTTGGATCGTCTTGCGCATGTCGGAGCCGGTGGCAGCGGTGTACACGTCGAGTTGGGTGGGAGGGGAGCCAGGGGAAGCCGACTTGCCGTACCAGGTGGCCCAGGCTTTTTGCATGGCAGCGTCGCTGGTGGCGGCGGGGCCAAGCTGCGTCAGGGTTTCGGGGCTGGCACCTAGCGTGATGTTGCCAATGCTGCGGCCGGGCGCGATGAGCGGATTGGGCGCAGGGGCTAGGTTGAAAAAGGGAAGCAGCAAGAAGAAGCAGGAAGATCGAAGGTGCATAGCGAGGAAGGAAAGCCTCAGATAGATGTGGTTGCCCATCGTGCGACGCTCTTGGCTCCGCGTAGCGTTGAACAACTCTCGTTTGTACTGTGTAGCCTAGCTTATCGTTCAGCTACGTGCGAAACAGGAGCGTTGCATTATGAGCCAAACCCTACCAACATTTCCGTACACCTTGTCCAGAAGTGGACAGTATTTGCAAGCTAATAGAGCAGGTATTTGGATATAAGCTATTGATATTTAGTAATTTGTAAAAGTGGCACCTGCCTTGGCTAAGTAGAGAGGAAATCACCTTCCTACTGCTTAGAAATGGACAGAGCCATCTCCCCCCTCATTCAAGCTAAGCGCCGGCAGCGGCGCTGGCTGCTTGCCCTAGCAACGCTTGTTGTGGTAGCTGTTGGGTTGTGGGCGTTTCGCGGCGTCATGAAGCCGAGCGTCAAGCAGACCGACATCTTGGTAGCTGCCGTTGAGAACGGCGACGTAGAGGCGTCGCTCACTGCGAGCGGACTTATCATTCCGGCCCACGAAGCCGTCGTGACCAGCCCTATTCAGTCGACCATTCGCCAAGTACTACTCACGGCTGGGGCGAAGGTGAAGCCGGGGCAAGCTATTCTGGCGCTCGACAAGGATCTGACCAGCAGCGAGCTAGCCAAGCTGCAAGACGAGCAACTGCAAAACCGCAACAAGAGCAACGTGCTAGCGTTGTCCTTAGAGCGCAGCCTCAACGACTTACAGTCGCAGGAAAAGGTACAGCAGGAGAAAGTACGCAGCCTGCAATCCACGTTGCGCGACGAGCAAAACCTGCTCAGCATCGGGTCGGGTACGCCCGAGGACGTGCGCCAAGCTGAGCTGAACCTCAAGATTGCCGACTTAGAGCTACAGCGCGTGCGCCGGCAGATTCAGAACCAGCGCCGCTCCAACCAGGCTGACGAGCTAGGCCTAGTGTACACCCGCCAGATTCAGGACCGCAACATTGCGGAGCTAGCTCAAAAGCTGCGCGACGCCAACATCAGCGCGGGCCAGGCCGGGGTGCTTACGTGGGTGAACGAGGATATTGGCTCCACCGTGAACCAGGGCCAAGTGGTAGCGCGCATTGCCGACCTCAGCTCCTTTCGGGTGCGCGGCACCATTGCTGACACATACGCCGACTCACTACACGTGGGCGACGCCGTGCTGGTGCGCCTCAACGGCAGCGACTTACGCGGCTCCATCAGTTCCATCAGCCCCGCCGCCGATAAGGGCGTGATGACCTTCTACGCCCAACTGGAGCAGAACAACCACCCAGCGCTGCGGGCTAATCTGCGGGCCGATGTGTACGTAGTGACGCGCGCCCACCGCAACACGCTGCGGGTGAAAAACGGACCCTTCTACCAAGGTGGCCACGAGCAAACGGTATTCGTAGTGCGCGACGGCCTAGCTACGCGCCGTACTGCACGCTTCGGCGACTCTAACTTCGACTACGTGCAGGTGGTCAGTGGCTTGCAGGCTGGCGACCAGCTGCTGATCAGCGACACGAAGAACTACGAGCAAGCTTCCGAACTGATTATCAAGTAGAGCGCCAAGCAACTAGAACGTCATTCCGAGCCCAGCGAGGAATCTCGCGTGCAATGGTAACGCACAATCGTCAAGAACTAGCAGCGCAACATTAGCTCGCGGGATTTCTCCCGCTGGTCGAAATGACAATCCCTTTCCTAACCTGCCTTTACCAAGCTATGAAATCTGTACACGTACCCTTCGCTATGATCAAGCGTTCGTCCTTTGTGCTGGATGTGCTAGGCCTGTGGCTGATGATGTTGCTCGGTGTGGGACTCCTGGTACTGCTGGTGGCGTCCGTAGCGGTTGCGCAGCCAGCCGCGCCGCTGCAACCTAGCACCATGACGTTGCCGCAGGTGATTGAACTCGCGCTCATGCAATCATCGGTGGCGAAGCAGGCCGTGACCAACCGCGAGACCAGCTACTGGCAGTACCGCTCCTTCCGGGCTGATTACAAGCCCCAACTAGCGCTAGAAGGCACCCTTCCCAACTACAGTCGCACCATTACGCCCGTCACCCAGCCCGATGGTACGACCGACTTTCGCTATATCCGCATCAATAACTCCTACCTGTCGTCTACCGTCACGCAGGGTATTGGGCTGACTGGTGGCAAAGTCTTCATTGGCTCCAACTTGCAGCGCTTCGACAATTTTGAGGGTAATCAGCGCCTTTACAACAGCAATCCTGTCGCCATTGGCATCTCTCAGCCCATTGCCGGCTTCAACTCGCTGAGCTGGAACAAACGTATCGAGCCGCTCCGCTACCAGGAGTCGCAGCGCCAGTACTTAGAGGAGCGCGAAACCATTGCGCGCCGTGTGACGGAGTATTACTTCGACGTGCTGCTGCAACAGGTAAATGCGGCGGTGGCTCGCCAAAACCTGCACGCCAGCGAGGAAATGCTGCGCATGGGTCGGGAGCGGCACCGCCTGGGCCGCTTGTCGGAGAATGATTTGCTACTCTTGGAGTTAAACCAGCTCAACGCCCAGCAAGCCGAAGTGCAGGCCAACATCGACGCCCAAAACGCGGCCGTCGATTTCAAAGGCTACACTGGCCTAACCATCGAGCCAAGCACGGCGCTGGACGTGCCCGACGCCACCCCGAAGCTAGCCGTTGTGCCCGAAACGGCGCTGGCGCAGGCGAGGCAATACCGCCGCGAAGCGCTCATGTACCAGCGTCGCCTGCTTGAAGCAGACCGCAACGTGGCGCAGGCCAAAGGCACGAGTGGCTTCCAGGCTAGCCTCACCGCCTCCTTCGGCCTAACCAGCAGCGGCAACCAGTTTCGCACCAGCTACATCAACCCCAACGACCAGCAGCAGCTCCGCCTAGGTTTCGCCATGCCCATCGTGGACTGGGGCAAGACCCGCGCCGTGGTGAAAACTGCCGAAATCAGCCGGCAGCAGGTGCAGCGCAATGTGGAGCAGGAGCAGGTGACCTTTGAGCAAACGGTGCTGAACCAGGCCGCCCAGCTAGGCCCCTTGGATCAGCAGCTAGCCCTCACCGCCCGCGCCGACTCGCTGTCGCAGCGCCGCTACGATATTGCCCGCGCTACCTACCAAGTGGGCCGCATTTCCCTCACCGACCTCAATATTGCTCAGAGCGAGAAGGACCGCGCCAAGCGCGCTTACATTGCTGCCTTGCGTGCCTGCTGGGTGGCGTACTACCAGCTCCGCACGCTCACGCTGTACGACTTTGAGCGCCAACAGCCATTGCTAGCAGCGGCGCAGTAAGGAGCCTGTCCTAGCTTTTCTAACAACGAATTAGCCCAGGCACAAAAAGAATAGGTCAACTCACTCAGCGGCTTCCGGCAGCTGCTTGCTGCTTTTGGTTGCCACTCGCCTGCGCGAGTATGCTGAAGGAGTCGACCTATTCTCTTGTGCCTGAGCTAGCTATTTGCCTAGCGTTTGGCCTCTACTTTACTGCCAGCCGCCACCGAGGGCGCGGTATACATTGACCATGGCGTTCAGCTGCTGCATCTTGGTTTCGATCAAGTCAAACTTCGATTCCAAGGCGTCGCGCTGGGTAAACAGCACTTCCGTGTAGTCGGCCCGGGCTGAGCGGAAAAGGTTGTTGGAAATGGCGACAGACTGGTTTAGGTTCTGCACTTCCTGGGCCTTTTCGTTATAGCTATTTGCTAAGTTGTTGATGTTGGCTACCTGGTTGGATACCTCTACATACGCGTTCAACACGGTTCGTTCGTAGTTGTAAGCCGCTTGGGTTTGCAGGGCGTTGGCGTTGCCATACACTGCTTTTATCCCGTTCCGGTTGACCAACGGAGCTACTAAATCACCAGCCAACGAGTACAGCATAGATTCGGGCGTCGTGAACAACAAGCCGGGTTTGAATGCCTCAAAGCCTGCCGAACCAGTAATGCGCAACGCTGGGTAGAAGTTAGCGCGTGCAATCTGCACATCCAGCTTCGCCGCTGCTAGGTTCTGCTCCGCCTGCCGAATATCTGGCCGGTTGAGCATCAGCTGCGAGGGAACACCCGATTGGATGGTGCTGGGCACCAGGTCGTTGAAGGACGCATCGTTCCGGACGATTGGCCGCGGATACCGACCCGTCAAAAAGTTGATGCGGTTCTCGGTTTCGGTGATGCGCTGCTGAATATTGTACTGCAGGCTACGCGTGTTGTGAACCTGCGCTTCAAAGCGTTGAACCGCCAGCTCCGTCACCCGGGCCGACTCCTTCTGGAGCCGCACTAGTTGCAGCGCATTGCTTTGAATCTCGATGTTCTGCCGAACAATAGCCAATTGGTTATCAAGCGCCAGGAGTTCGTAGTACGAGTTGGCAATCTCGGCAATCAGGTTCGTTACCGTGAAGTTTCGGCCTTCGACTGTAGCTAGGTAGCGCAGGGCAGCTGACTTGCGAGCGTTGCGCAGCTTGTGCCAGATGTCTACTTCCCAGCTGGCAAAAGCACCAATCTGGTAGTTCTGGAGCGGCTCCGGGTTGCGGTGCTCGGGCTTGATGTTGATTTCCTCTTCCGTCGCGCCCTGGAGCGTGTACCGCCCTGGGCGAGCGGCATCGGCCTTGGCACCTAGGCCCACGAAGGGCAGGTACTCGCCCTTGCGGATCTGCACCTCATTGCGCGCAATCTGGATTTCTTGCTGCGCAATGTTTAGCTCCTGGTTGTTACGTAGGGCGGTATCGATCAGAGCGGCTAGGTTCGGGTCAGTGAAGAACTGCTTCCACTGAACCCGTCCCGTGCTAGCTGTATCTTGAGCGGGTGCGTTGTTGTAGCTGGCCGGAACAGTCCGGTTCTCGTTTTTTACGACCAGCTCCGGCATTTTACAAGCCCCAACGGATAGCGACAGGCAGGCTGCGCCTAGGTATTGATAAATGCGTCTCTTAAGCATGCGTCTCAACTTCTTCAACTAAAACATGGGGCTCAAACTCGGACAAGGGATGTACGTTTTCGTCCCCGATCAACTTGCGGCCCGAGGCCAGGGTACCAAAGATGTAGTACAGACCCGGCACGATGATTACTCCGAAAACAGTACCGAACAACATGCCGCCGAGGGCCGACGTACCGATGGTGCGGTTACCGATAGCGCCGGCGCCGTGGGCAATTACCAGCGGAATCAGGCCGGCGATAAAGGCGAACGACGTCATCAAGATCGGGCGGAAACGCACCTTAGCACCTTCGATAGCTGCCTCGCGGATGGTCATGCCTTCTTCGTGCTTCTGCACCGCGAATTCCACGATCAGTACCGCGTTCTTACCCAACAGACCCACCAGCATCACCAAGCCGACCTGGGCGTAGATGTTGTTGGCTAGGCCCATCGTTTTGATGAGCAAGAATGAGCCAAACACACCCGCTGGCAGCGAGAAGATAACGGCCAGTGGCAGCAGGAAGCTTTCGTACTGAGCTGCTAGCACTAAGTACACGAAGGCTAGCACCACGAGGAAGATGTACACGGCTTCGTTGCCGCGACCCACTTCGTCTTTCGACAAGCCACCCCAGTCGATGTCGTAGCCGCGGGGCAGGGTCTTGGCCGCAACTTCTTGTACTGCCTTGATGGCCTCACCCGAGCTGAAGCCCTGGGCCGCGTCGCCGCGGATAGAGGCCGTGGGGTACATGTTGTAGCGGTTGATTTCGTTGGCGCCCTGGCTCTTCACAATCTTCATGAAGGCCGAGAACGGCACCATTTCGCCTTTGTCGTTCTTCACCCACATGTCGAGCACGTCCTTGGGCAAGCGGCGGTACTCCGGCGAAGCCTGCACGAACACCTTGAAGAAGCGCTGGAACTTGATGAAACCTAGCTCGTAGGTTGAGCCGATCATGATGCTCAGCGTGTTCATGGCGTTGCCGATGCTCACACCTTTCTGCATGGCTAGCTGGTTGTCAATCTGCAGCTCATATTGCGGATAGTTAGCCGAGAAGAAGGTGAACAGACCCGCTAGTTCTTTGCGCTTCTTCAGTTCCGCCATAAAGTCCTCGTTCACTTTTTCCAGCGCTTTGTAGTCGCCGGTAGCGGTTTTGTCAAGCAATTGCAGCTGGAAACCACCTGCGGCGCCATAGCCCGGTACTGCTGGTGGCTCAAAGAATTCGATGGTCGCGCCGGGAATTTCCTTGGCCTTTTCTTCCAGGCTCATGATGATATCGTGCACGGACTCTTTCCGCTCCGACCACGGCTTGAGGCTGATCAGCAGGGTACCGGCGTTGGAGCCGCGACCTTCCGTAAGTACCTCATAACCTGCCAGCGACGAAATGCTTTCGATACCGGGTACTTTCTCTGATAGCTTAGAAAGCTGTTGCGAAAGAGCATTGGTGCGTTCCAGCGTCGAACCAGGAGGCGTCTGGATGATGGCGTAGAGCATGCCCTGGTCTTCGGCAGGGATGAAGCCGGAAGGCAGCGTCGAGGAAATACCGAAGATACCTAGGCCGAAGGCTACCAGAATAGCGAAGGTCAGGATGCGACGGTCAACTACTTTCTCCAGGAAGTTGGTGTAGCGACCCGTTAGGCGCTCGAAGCCGCGGTTGAACCAATCGATGAAGCGGTTGATAGGGGTCTTCTTCCGAGGCTGGCCGTGCGTATTCTTCAGAATCATGGCGCACAGCACCGGCGTCAACGTCAAGGCCACGATACCCGAAATAACGATCGACGAGGCCATCGTAATCGAGAACTGGCGGTAGAAGATACCCACCGGACCGCTCATGAAGGCTACCGGTACGAATACGGCCGTCATCAGGATGGTGATGGCGATGATGGCGCCGCTGATTTCGCCTACTACCTCGCGCACTGCGCCGTACGGCGACAGGTGTTTTTCTTCCATCTTGGCGTGCACCGCTTCCACCACTACAATGGCATCGTCGACCACAATACCGATGGCGAGTACCAGGGCGAACAGCGTAATCATGTTAATGGTCATCCCGAAGGCCTGCATGGCAATGAAGGCACCCACCAGCGACACTGGTACGGCGATGATCGGAATGAGCGTCGAGCGCCAGTCGCCGAGGAACAGGAACACCACAATGGCTACCAGGATGAAGGCGTCGCGCAGGGTGTGAATTACGTTCTCCGTGGAGGCGTCGAGGAAGCTCGATACGTCGTAGCTGATCTTGTAGTCCATGCCAGGGGGCATGGTCTTCTTCAACTCGTCTAGCTTGGCTTTCACGCTCTTGATTACATCACTAGCGTTTGAGCCGTAGGTTTGCTTCAGCATGATAGCCGCCGAAGGGTAGCCATCGAGGTTGGAGTAGATGTCGTAGAACTCCGAACCTAGCTCCACGTTGGCTACGTCCTTGAGGCGCAGTGTTTCGCCGTTAGCGTTAGCCTTGATAATCACGTTTTTGTACTGCTCCACATCGCTGAAGCGACCTTGGTAGGTCAGTACGTATTCGAGCGCCGAAGCCTCTTTACCATCGGAACGACCAATACGGCCCGGCGAGCCGATAACGCTCTGGTCGTTCAGGGCTTCCATCACATCATCTACCGACAGGTTGTAAGCACGCATGCGGTCAGGCTTCAGCCACACACGCATGGCGTACTGGCGGCTACCTAGGATGCTAGCGCGGCCAATACCGTCGATACGCTGGATTTCGGGCAGCATGTTTACCCCGGCGTAGTTGAACAAGTACCGCATGTCGGTATTCTTGTCCTTACTATAAAGGTTCACATACATCAGCATGTTCGGCACCACGCGGTTTACCACCACGCCCTCGCGCTGTACTAGCACCGGCAAGCGGTTCAGGATCTGGGCGATACGTGTGTTGACGTTTACCACCGCCTGTTCCGGGTTCGTGCCTAGGTTGAACACGATCTGAATGTTGGCCTCACCGGCCGACACCGCGTCGGAGGTCATGTACTTCATGCCGGGCACACCGTTGATGGCCTGCTCTAGCGGGATGAGCACAGATTCGGTCAGCACCTTGGCGCTGGCGCCTGGATACGCCGTGCTCACCATAACCATGGGCGGCGAAATCTCCGGGAACTGGGAGTTGGGCAGGGTATTGATGGCCAGGATACCCAGGAACATGATTACCACCGATATAACGATGGCAAACACTGGCCGACGAAGGAATCTACTAAACATATCTGCTCTGTTTTGGCGTACCGAGCTCTACTCGGAGTACACTTTCAAGTGGGAGATTACCGTCTTCGGATCTTGGTAAGCGAATTCGATCTTATCTCCATCTTTCACTTTCCGAATCCCTTCTAGCATAATTTTATCGCCGGCACCTAGGCCTTTGACGATGTATAAGTCTGGCATCTCGGCCGAGACGGCCACTTCGCGCTGGTGCACCACGTTGTTCTTGTCGACCACGTACACAAACTTCTTCTCCAGCACCTCGAAGGTGGCTTTCTGCGGCACGATCAGGGCGTTTTTCATCGGCACGGTCATCAGCACGCTGCCCGTTTCGCCGTTGCGCAACAGGCCTTTGGGGTTGGGGAAAGTAGCCCGAAAGGCAATGTTGCCGGTTTCATTATTGAAGTCAGCCTCAATGGTTTGTACCACGCCAGGATGTTGAAAAACCTCGTTGTTGGCCATCATCAGGTTGACCTTCATGGCATCATCACCGTCTTTGCTGTGCTGCTTATAAGCTAGGTACTCCGCCTCAGGCACGTTGAAGTACACCCACATTTTGCTGTTGTCCGACAACGTGGTCAGCAAGTCACCCTCGTCGACCAAGCTACCTAGCCGGCCCTGGAAGTGGTCCATGATGCCATCAAAAGGAGCTTTGATGGTCGTGAATTGCAAATGCGTTTGAGCCAAGGATACTTCCGCTTTGGCCTTGTCGTATTTGGCCTCGGCCAAGGCTAGCTCGTTCTTCGACACAACGTTGTTGTCGGCTAGTCGCTTCGTGTTCTGGTATTCCAGGTTCACGTAATTGGCTTCAGCCTGAGACTTCTTCAGCTCTGCCTGGTAAATCATCGGCATGATCTGAAACATGAGCTGTCCTTTCTTGACAGTCTGCCCTTCATCGACGAAGATCTTTTGCAGATAGCCTTTCTCCAGCGCCCGCAACTCGATGTGCTGGATGGAATGGATTTGGGCCACGTACTCTTTGGTCAGCGTCGTGTCCTTCTGCAAAGGGCTCGTAACCAGAAACTTTACTTTTTCTTCCTTTGCTTCTGTCTTTTCTGTGCAGCTTGTAAAACAAACCATGCTGCACAAGCCCATGAGCATGAGCGTTCTTTTCATAAAAACCTTAAGTACCATAAACCGGTGATTGATATTCTCGGGGACGTTATTGGGAGAAGCTTGCAAAAAGTGGTGTCTAGCGCAGGGACGGTGGCCTAGGCCGTTTCAACTAGCCTTCTGATGATTAGCCTATTGATGAGCGAACTGCTGTTGTTATTACACTGCCGTAACTCATCAACTGGGTAGCAGGGGCTATTTTGTGGCCGTACAGGCTCTACTGCCAGGTTTGCTCATGCCGTGGTAAACTGTTGGGCACAGGTAAACTTGTTGGTAGAAATCCATTGCTGTGGAGGCGAAATCAAGGAAAAATGCAGATGCTGCATGGCTTGTCTGGTGTGCTTAGTAGTACAAAACACTTACATCGACATGAAGACGATATGAAGGAACAAGCTAAATGCACCTAAAAAGCCGGACAATAGAGCCAAAGTGCGATACCTTTTTTGCGGTGTGTGCTACTGACGTTAACCCCTCAAATAGGCCTTGGCAAGCTATCTGAGCAGTTGAGCTTTGCTAAATAAGCCGGGCGCAATGAACACTCCGTGAGTGAGAGAGGATTTAGCAACTTCATACAACGCCTAGCTAGGGGCAAAACGGAGGTTAATAAGTTGTACTATTTCTACAAGGAAGATTGCTGTATAGCCTAGCTTGGATGTGCGGAATAGTTATAGTTTGTCTCTAAATAAGTATGCGCTTGCTTCACTGCATAGTTCACAGGCATGCCAAGGCATACGCCGCCTAGGAGCAGAGCTAAGTTCAGGATATAGGTAACAGACTAACAAGTCATTAAAGCTTAGCTAATCCGTAGTGAAGCTACTATAAGATCAAGTATTACAATTGAGTACAAGCGGCTGATGGTCTTGCTGCACACCGAGAAGAATAGTATCCTAGCTAGGCTGCTAGCTTAGGCCTTCACACGAGTACCCAGTACACTCAAAATACTGTTATCTTTCCGTATGCAGCACCTCAAAGTAGGCTCAGCGGAAGCGATACAAGATACCGTTAAGGGCTTCTGGTACACCAGCATAGACTTCAGCGAGCTACCAGCGGGTTTTGAAGTAATCCCGGATGGCTTCGCGGAAATTGTCTTTCATTTCGGCAGCCCCTGTAGTATTTCCACCCCTGATGGCTTGCAGCCCTTGCCCTCGCCATTTCTGATGGGGTTGCTAGGTCAGCCAGTGTTGCTACATGCCCAAAATCGGTTGGAAGTTATTGGTGTCAAGTGTTTTCCCTGGACCGTGTTCGAGTTGCTCGGCTTACCCGCCGGGAAAGATGGCGTACGCGTCTTTGAGCATCCTATTGCTCAGTTGCAAGCTCCGTTGGCCGAATTGATTCGGGCGGGGAAGGTAGCGGAAGCGCTGGCGCAGGTACAACAGTACTTTTTGAGCGCACCAATGGGCGTCGCCGCTGATCAGTTGCTGGCCAAGGCCGGCGTGGCGATGAGCGAAGCCAACGGCACCCTGCCCGTAAGCCAAGTAGCAGCGGCGGCGCATGCCACGGTTCGGACTTTGGAGCGAAAATTTAAGCAAGCGGCCGGTCACACCGTGAAAGACGTGTCGGGGCTGATGCGCTTCGAGCAGGCTCGCAACCACTTATGGCTGGAGCCAACGGCTAACCTAGCTGGCTTGGCGCTGGAGCTAGGCTACACCGACCAAGCCCACCTCAGCCGGGAGTTTAAGCGCTACAGCGGTACAACGCCCGCCGCCTTCGCCCGCACTGCCAAGCACCGACAACAGACGGCAAGCCACGATTTTGTCGCGTTTGTACAATCCTAACGCCGGCGCCTTCCAGAATTTTGTGTTGCAATCAGTCTTTAAGAAAAGCAACACTTCAAAACGATGGAATCCGCACAAAATCAACCTATTTACGATGTTATTATTTCTGGTGCAGGGCCGGTAGGGCTATTTCTCGCCTGCGAGCTAGCATTGGCTCATTGCTCCGTTTTGCTCCTAGAAAAGGCAGAGCAGTTGCACTCGCCGTTAAAGCAGTTTCCATTTGGGTTACGGGGGCTTAATGCCTTGTCGGTTGAAGCACTTGACCGCCGGGGGCTTCTGCAAGAGTTAGAGGCCCCCAAACGCTTAAAAGCCTCGCATTTCACCTCACCGGTCGGACAAGGCTCAAAGCCCCAGGTAGGTGGGCACTTCGCGGGCATTCAGTTCAACAGTGGCTCTATCGACTCATCTCAGTGGACGTATCGTTTGTCCAGTTCGACAGATGCTCAACTGTTTTCTGAGCTAGGAGAGCTGGAAATAGTGCTAGCTCGCCGTGCCGAAGCCTTGGGAGTGGCAATCAAGCGCGGCTTTGCCATCACCAGCTTCCAGCAAACCGCGGACGGGGTGACGGTGCAGGCAGGTGAACACTTGTTCCAAGGAAAATGGTTGGTGGGGTGCGACGGCAGCCGGAGTGTAGTGCGCAAGATGGGTGGGTTTGAATTCGCTGGCACGGAGCCCGAGTTTACCGGCTACTCGACCCAGGTTGACATTGTGGATCCGGAAAAGCTCCGGCCAGGCCGCAACGTGACCTCCACGGGTATGTACATGCAATCGCAGCCGGGCTACCTAATTCTGCAGGATTTCGATGGCGGGGCATTTCACAAGGCTGGAAAGCCCATCACGCGTGAGCACGTGCAGGAGCTGCTACGCCGTATTTCGAATACCGATGTTACCATCAGCGCCCTACATATCGTCACTACGTGGACGGACCGGGCCCAGCAAGCCACCACTTACCGCAACGGCCGCGTGCTGTTAGCCGGCGATGCCGCGCATATTCATTCGCCGCTGGGAGGCCAAGGGCTTAACCTAGGCCTAGGTGATGCCCTGAACCTAGGCTGGAAACTCGCTGCCACCATCCAGGAGCAAGCACCCGACGGCTTGTTGGACAGCTACTATGCTGAACGCTACCCGATTGGGGCGCAGGTTCTGGATTGGTCCCGCGCGCAGGTAGCTATCATGAGACCAGATCCAGCTGCGCGTGCACTGCATGCCATTGTGCGCGACCTGATGAGTACGCGCGATGGAGCCACTTACTTTGCCGGGCGGGTGTTGGGCATTACTACGCGCTACAACCTAGGTAGCGAGCACCCGCTGGTTGGCCGTAGCGTGCCCAACTTTGAGTTTGAGGACGGAACAATGCTGGGCAAACTCATGCACGATGGCCGCGCCATTCTGCTCGATTTTGACAGGGATGCTTCCCTCGAAATACTAGCGAGTGAGTTCGGGAGCCAACTCAAGTACGTTGCGGGCCGAGCGAAAGAACAAGTGGGTTTACGCGCCGTGCTAGTCCGTCCGGACGGGATTGTCGCCTGGGCTTCGGACCACGATTCCACTAATCAGGAGCTTCAACAGGCTGCTGCGCAGTGGTTGTGTCGTCGTTCAAGCATTGCTGCGATGTAGCGTAAGGGACTACTATCGGGTCAAGGCACATGGTGCGGCAGCGAGCCAGTAAGAACGGCGCCCTGGCTAGGTACTTGCAAAAGAGTCGCTTATGATAAGCTAGTTACAGCTGACAAGCATCTAGCGTTCATACTTCTTGATTGGCGCGCCGGGGCTCAACCCTTTTATGTAGAACGCCGCAATAGCACGGGCCAAGCCTGGTAGCAGCTCGCCGTCATTCGAGAGCACAATCACGGTATAGCCTTCCTGCGGAAAGCGCCACACGTCGCCTAGGCCTGGGCCGCCGCTATGCCCGGCGCTGACGATGTCCTTTTCTGTACCCAAGGCCCAACCGGCTCTGGTGAATTCAGCGTGGCCTTGGGGCAGACTATCGCAGCCGTACAACAGCGGCGCCGCAAAAGCTTCCGGGAACAACACTTCCTTGTCGAGGCCAATGGCCCACTGCACCATATCGTGCAAGGAGGCAAAGTAGCCGCCCGCGGTGTATGTATAAGCAGGGTAGAGGTACTTATAAGCGCGTAGCTGTCCTTGCCAATCGTAGTAGGTAGTGGCTTTTTGCGAAACCAAGTTGGTGCGGAGGAAGGGGCCAACCCGTTGTTCCATGTCGAAGGCGCCATCTAGCATTTGCAAAGGGCGTGTCACTTCCTCTTGCAGCAATTCCGGGAAAGGCTTGCCGTAGATCTTTTCCAGGATGTAGCCGAGCAGCATAAAATCAGCCTGGGCGTATTGCTGCTTGCTGCCGGGCGGGTAAGCGAGAGTGGAGTCGCGCAGGGCTCGCACCACAGCCGCCGTGGAGAGGTACAGGTTGCCGTGGAAGTCGCGTATTCCGCTAGCGTGCGTCAGCAGATGCTTTACTCGGATGGGTTGCCACTGGGGCGGAATCGAGTCTAGGTAGTTGCTGATTGGATCGTTGAGGCGCAGCTTACCCGCGTAGACTGTCTTCAACACCAGCGTCGAGGTGAGCAGCTTGGTGCACGAGGCAATCTGGAAGTTGGTATGGTCCGTGACGGGCGCTTTCCATTCCACATTGGCGAGGCCGTAGGTGGCAACTTTACGTATTTCACCTTTCTGAACAACGGCTACCGCTAGGCCGGGAATACCAAGCGTCTTTAGCTTATCAGCAACAAAGGCGTCTACCGCCTGGCTTATAGCTGACGAGCTTTGGGCCGGAGATGGTAGAAAGGAGAGCAGCAGCAGAACGACGAGAGCTAGCCGAGCAACAAAGTAGCGCATAGAATAGATAGGAGTGAGGAGGGAAAAGCCTACAAGCCGAGTGGCAGTGTGAAGTGGCAGGAGTACCGGGCGCCAGGCCGATACGTTACAGCGTCTAGCGAATAATTCCGGCTGCGCCAAGTGCGCTTTCCTAATCTTGCCGAACACTACACTTGGGCGAGCCTGTGCGTAGAGAGCAAAAGCTCATTTGGCAAGTAGGGTAAGGCGTCAGTTTAGGATTCCGGTTTCGTAAAAAGCTAGGTGCTTTCTATTCTATGTAGCTCGCGCTGCTCTTAGAATACTTCGTCCGCGGAACCATCAATCTGCTTCGGCAAAAGAACTGTTCTCTCCTTCCTTGTTATAGTATTCGTTGCCGTATTTGCCCTATTATGAATAAGAAGTACCTCCTTGGGTTGGCGCTGGCCACCTTGCTCGTTTGGTTTATCGTGGATGCCGTGTCGCAACCTAGCCCGCAAGACCTGCCCGGCGATTTTCAAGAAGTAGGCATGTTTCGCAACGAGAACAACACGGGCCCCATCGTGCGCATCTACAGCGTGACGGTGGGCGACACCACGCGCTGGCAGGAAATGGAGCAGTACGGCAACCTGATGCCGTACACCAAATACGGCACCACCAAAGTTTACTTCTTCGCCAAAGCCCAGCCGGCTCCTACTACGTTGCAGGCCACGCCGCCGCACTTTGCCTCAACCTTCAACGGCCACTGCTTGGCTTCTTACGAGAAAGACGTGATGAGCAAAGTGACGTTCAGAAAGCACCCATTCCAGTAAAGTAGGCGAGCTTAATCCTATTGCTAGTCGCTATCAAGGCTCCCGGACCGCACGTTTTGGCAGGGCCAGTGGCCTAGCGCCTAGGTCGCGGCACGAGGTGTTGTATAGTCGAAATACTATGCAAAAGGGCCCGTGCAAGGCAGATGAAAGTAGCATACCGTGACAGAAAATTTTTCTGTGCAGTTTGGTGCCAAATTAGATGCTTCCCATTGTGAATATAAATTAAGTGGGAAAAGCTAGCGATGAGGCTAGGCGCGCAAACAATCCAAGGCCGCCAGAAATAGGGTGTTTTGTTGGCATTCAGGCAGTTCGGCTGCCTTGTCAGGTGTTCTCACTACACTTTGGCAAAGGCATTATGGAGGAGCTTTGTTGTCGAATTTCAAGCCCAAAATAGCGCTCTTGTCCCTAGTAGGTGTGCTTGATAAAGTAGAGGGAAAAAGTGTAAAACGTTAGTAACTAAAGAGCTATATAGCGTAGTATTAGAACTAATTCATTACGTTTGGCGTACTAGAGCCTCACTAGTGCGAATACCTGACTCCTTGTTCTTTCACCACTTACACCAAAACCTTATGAAACGTACAAAAGCTGCATCCTGGACAGTTTGGACCATGGCACTTGCCCTTAGCGCTGGCACGGCTCTCACTTCTTGCACGACCACAAGCACCGAGACGCCAACTGACAGCACAACCAGCGGCTCGACTACGTCGGATGCAACCGGTACCACTTCGAGCGGTAGCACTACAGATGCTTCGACTACGGGTACTACGGCTGGCACTACCACTACTGGTACTACCACCACTGGCACAACAGACGGAACTACCACTACGGGCACGACGGCTGGCACCACTGCCGGTACGACGACCACGGGTACGACTGCTGGCTCAACGACGACCGGCACGACCGCAGGTAGCACCACTACGGGTACAACCGCTGGCACTACTACCACCGGTACGACCACTGGCGGTACTACTCGCTAGTAAACAGAATTACTCGTTCTGCTAAAAGGCAGGACTGCCAAAACCAGCTGCTCGGGACCGGGCAGCTGGTTTTTTTATTGTTTGGATTTCACAACGGAAAGCTAGCTTCCGCCCTCCCCCGAGGGCAGAAGCTAGCTTTTTGGCTTTCTGCCAGTGCCGCCCGAAAACGGAACACAGCGGTCTTCAAGAATGAACACCTTGTCCATTTACGGACAATATTTTTAGGGAGTATATCTGATTAATTACTTGTGACTTATTGATTTTCAATTACTTACCATTTTGGTACGCTGCTTGGCTATTCTTATGGGCAAGTGCTTCAATGCAGCATAAAAGCGGACAATGAGCTAACCCAGCTTTCACCCGTGCTGCCTGCAACCTACTTCCTCTAAATTCTAAGCCTCGAAAACAAACTGTGCTATCCCATGGAACCAACCCTGACCAAGAATGCCCTGCTGACGAACGCTGCCAATCCTGTCTCGCTAAAGAACACTCCTATGATCAAGCTCGTCGACATTGAGAAAGTATACCAGACCGATACCATTGAGACAGTGGCGCTGAACCGTGTGAACCTGACCATCAATAAGGGCGAGTTTGTGTCGGTGATGGGACCTTCGGGGTGCGGCAAATCGACGCTGCTGAGTTTGATGGGGCTGCTCGACGAGCCCACCGGCGGCACCATCGAAATCGACAGCCGGCCCGTGACCAGCTACTCGGACAAAGAGCTAGCCCGCCTGCGCAACCACAAAATCGGCTTTATCTTCCAGAGCTTCCACCTCATCAACGACCTCTCGGTGCTCGACAACGTGGAGCTGCCCTTGCTTTATCGGGCGGGCCTGAGCGGCAAGGAACGGCGGCAGCGCGCCCACGCCTCTCTCGACAAAGTGGGTCTGAGCGCCCGCACCCGGCACTTCCCCAGCCAGCTTTCTGGCGGTCAGCGCCAGCGAGTAGCCATTGCCCGTGCCTTAGCTGGCGCCCCCGAAATCATCTTGGCCGACGAACCCACCGGTAACCTCGACTCAGTGATGGGCGACGAAATCATGGACCTGTTGCTAGGTCTGAACCGCCACGAGGGTACTACCATCGTGATGGTGACGCACGACGAAAACATGGCTCACAAAACCGAGCGCCTTATCCGCTTCTTCGACGGCAGCCAGGTCAGCTAAATGGTGAAATGGTGAGGTGGTGAAATAGAGGGTTAACTATTCAACAACACCATTCCGCCGCCTCCTGAACTCACCAACTCACTATTTTACTATTTCACCGTATGCTTCTCAGCTACTTGAAACTCGCCTGGAAGGTGCTCTTGCGACGCAAGTTTTTCACCTTTATTAGCTTATTCGGTATCAGCTTCACGCTGATGGTGCTGCTGATTGTGGTGGCCATGTTCGACCATACGTTCGGCGCCCACGCCCCCGAAACGAATCTCGACCGTATGCTGTTCGCGCAGTTTGTGCACGTTAAGTTCAAGGACGAGGGCAACATGAATACCCCGCCGAGCTACTACGTGCTGAACAAATATGTGCGCACCCTGCGCACGCCGGAGAGCGTGGCCATTGCCTCCAACTTCCACGCTACCCCTAGCTACGTCGGCAACCGCAAACTCGACCTCGACCTACGCTACACCGATGCTGCGTTTTGGAAGGTGCTAGATTTTAAGTTCTTACAGGGTAAGGCCTTCGGTGATACTGAAGTGAAAGGCGCCGCTCGGGTGGCAGTGATTAACCAGAGTACCGCTCGGCAATACTTCGGCACGGACCAGGGCGTCATAGGACGCACCATCGAGATAAATCAGATTGGCTATCGGGTGCAGGGCGTGGTAGAAGATGTGCCCGCCATGCGCTTCATTTCCTACGCCGACGTGTGGGTGCCCGTCACAACGGGGCCCGACGACCTACAACGCGTAGGCCTCAGCGGCGACTACCTTGCCATCATCACGGCCAAAAGCGTGGCTGACTTGCCTAATGTGCAGGCTGAATTTCAGCGGGTTGTGCGCAATATCCCATTGCCCGATCCCAAGAACATGAAGCGCTTGAACTTCTTTGCCGACCCCTTGCTAGCCGCCATCTTCACGCGGCAGGCGTTTCGGCAGTTCACTAACGACCCTGAAAATGATGGGCTTGCTATTTTCTACTCTATCGTGGGGGGCATAGCGCTGTTGTTCATGCTGTTGCCGGCCCTGAACTTAGTGAATATCAACGTGAGCCGCATCATGGAGCGCTCCTCCGAAATTGGGGTGCGCAAAGCCTTCGGCGCTACTGGCGGCACGTTGGTGGGGCAATTCTTGGTCGAGAACATCTTCCTCACGACCCTTGGGGGGATAGCCGGCCTGGGGCTCGCCTATGTGGCGCTACAGCTTATCGGCGGCTCCGACCTATTGGCCTACGCTCACTTCGAGTTGAACTGGCGCATTTTCGGTTGGGCCTTACTCGTCACGCTAATTTTCGGCGTGGTATCCGGCGTGTACCCCGCCTTCAAAATGTCGCGCCTCCAGCCCGTGCAAGCCCTAAAAGGCAGCGACAAATAATATAGAGTGACTGAGTGGCTACGCACTGAGTGGCTGAGTGACTGTTAAGATGACAACACTCAACCAATCAGCTAGCCTAGTATCTCAGTCACTCAGTCACTCAGCTACTCAGTCACTCCCATGATACGCCATCTTTTTATTTTGATCTGGAATCGTAAGCGGTCCAACTTCTTGCTGATGAGCGAGATTCTGCTGTCGTTTTTCGTGCTCTTCGCCGTGAGTGTGTTGCTGGTGAGCAACTACTATAACTACCGGCAGCCCCTCGGTTTTGAGTACAACAACGTGTGGGAGCTGGTCGTGAACCCCGGTCAAGACACGCTCAATCGCACTGAGAAGGTGAGCCAGATAATGCGCCGCTTGCAGAACACGCCCGGCGTAGTGGCCGTCACGAGTGCCAGCTCCAACACGCCCTTTTCGTTCAGCACGATGAACACCAACCAGTACACCTACAAAGGGAAAGAGGGGCCGCTGACCGAGCGCTACGACGCCGACGACGAGCTGGTGAAAGTGTTGCGCCCTAAGCTAGTAGCCGGCCGCTGGTTCGACCGCCGCGACGCCGCAGCCACCCGCCCGCCCGTCGTCGTGAACCAGAAATTTGCCAAAAAGCTTTTCGGCGAGGAGTCGCCGGTGGGCAAGGTGCTCGTCACGAGCGACGGCAAACGGGAATGGCAGGTGATTGGCGTGATAGAAGCCTACCGCTCGGGCAGCGACTTCGCTGGCAACGATCCAGCCGTCTTCGACCGCCGCATTCTGCAAGATTCGGCTGTGCTGGGCGCTTATGAGATGCCCACGCTGCTGGTGCGGGTGCAGCCGGGCAGCGGCGCCGTGCTGGAGCAGCAAGTAGTAAAAGACATCAAAGACATTTCGAAGGGTTGGATAGCCAAGGTGAACACCCTGGAAGAAAACCGCCACGACAAGCTCAAAATCATGCTGACGCCACTGGTGGCCCTCGGGGTGGTGGCGCTGTTCCTGATCATCAACGTGGCGCTTGGTTTGTTCGGCGTGTTGTGGTACAACATCAACCAGCGCAAAGCCGAAATCGGCCTGCGTCGGGCCATGGGCGCTACTGGAGCAGGTATCAGTACGCAATTTTTGGGCGAGATGCTGGTCGTGACGACTCTAGGGGTGATGGGAGGGATGCTGCTGGCGGTACAATTTCCGCTGCTGGGAGTATTCGGCGTCGAGACGCCGGTGTATGTGATGTCTATTGCCCTAGCTGCCATCCTGATTTACACCCTAACGGCCGTGTGCGCCTTCCAGCCCAGCCGAATTGCGGCCGGTATCCAGCCTGCCGTGTCGCTACGCGAGGAGTAGTACGCTTTTGGCAGCCCCTAGGCAACCTAGGTGCCGGCTGCATAAAACTCCGCCCCGCCGCGCTTCTCTTTGCCGCGACAAATTCCGTCCTTCGCCTACCTTCCTTTCCACCATGATCCTCATTGTCGACGACGATATTGCCGTGCGCACCTCGTTAGGGCTGCTCCTCAAACAGGCTGGCTATGCAGCCAAAGCGGTAGCCTCCCCTGAAGAAGCGTTGCGCTTTGTGCGCGAAGCCGCCCCGCAGCTCGTGCTCATGGATATGAACTACTCGCTCGACACCTCCGGCCAAGATGGCTTGCGGCTGCTTGGGCAGGTAAAGGAGCTAGCTCCCAAGGTGCCAGTTATCCTCATCACCGGTTGGGGCTCGATTAGCTTGGCAGTGGAAGGCATGAAAGCCGGCGCCGCCGAGTTCGTGACCAAGCCCTGGAACAACGAGGCGCTGCTGCAAACCATCCGCACTAGCCTCAGCTTGGCCGAAGCTAGCTCTCAAGCGCCCCCAGCCGATGAAGTGAGCCTAGGTCGGCGCCAACTGGATAAGCAATTCAATTTCAAGAACATCGTGGGGCAGGATGCGCAACTGCTGCACGTGTTGCGCAACGTAGGGCAAGTGGCCGCCACTGATGCCTCGGTGCTGATCGAAGGAGAGTCGGGCACAGGCAAGGAGCTGATTGCGGAAGCTATTCACCAGAACTCACACCGGCGCAATAAGCCCTTTGTGAAGGTGAACCTAGGTGGTATTTCGGCGTCGCTGTTTGAAAGTGAAATGTTTGGCCACCGGCGCGGGGCCTTCACCGATGCCAAGGCCGATCGCCAGGGCCGCTTTGAAATGGCCAATGGCGGCACCATTTTCCTCGATGAAATAGGCGAGCTCGACCTAGGTAGCCAAGTGAAGCTGCTGCGCGTGCTCCAAGACCGCACCTACGAAGTGCTCGGCGACTCGCGCAGCCGCTCCCTCGATATCCGGGTGATTTGTGCCACCAACCGCGACCTAGCCCAGGAAGTGCGCGAAGGCCGCTTCCGTGAAGACCTCTTCTACCGCATCAACCTCATCACGGTGCGCCTGCCCGGCTTGCGCGAGCGGCCCGACGATGTGCCGCTGCTGGCTCAGCACTTCGTCAATAATCTGCGCACCACCTACAACCGGCCGGCGCTCAAGGTAAATACCCGTGCCTTGCACTGGCTGCGCGAGCAAGCCTTGCCCGGCAATATTCGGGAACTGAAGAACTTAGTGGAGCGGGCCGTGTTGGTGAGCGGCAAAGACGAGCTAGGCCCCGAGGACTTTCAGGCCCAAGCTCAGCGCAGCACCGCAAAAGCCCCCGAACCGGGCGAGTTGCCCGCCGTAGGCTTGATGACGCTCGACGAGATGGAAGCCCAAATGATCCGCAAAACGGTGGATTTTTATTCCGGCAACCTCTCGCGCGTGGCCAAAGCGCTAGGGTTGAGCCGCGGGGCCTTGTACCGACGCTTAGAGAAGTTTAACATTCCGTACGATGCCGCGCAGTAGCGACACCTACTTGTGTCTCGTCGTTGAACGACCGGAGCCACTTACCTAGCTAAACAACATCAGCAACGAGGAGACACAAGTATGTGTCTCAACACCGTTCTTGCAGGCATGACCCTCCGCGCCAAGTACATTCTGTTCGTCGTACTCATCCACGTCGCTATTGCGGGGCTAGCTTTTCAATTTCGGGAGTCCAACATGTGGCTGTTCATTGCCACGGAGGTGCTGCTGCTGGGCACGGCGTATATCAGCGTGCAGCTGTACCGCGGCTTTGTGCGCCCTCTGAACCTAATTGCCGCCGGTACCGAAGCCATCCGTGACCGGGATTTTACTATGAAGTTCCTCCCGGTTGGTCAGACCGAGATGGATCAACTCATTGACACCTACAACACAATGATTGACGAGCTGCGGCAGGAGCGCGTAACCCAGCAGGAGAAAAGCTTTTTGCTTGAGCGCCTGATTGCCGCCTCGCCCGCCGGTATTCTGCTGCTGAATTTCGACGGCAAGATTGAGGGGTTGAATCCTGCTGCTGAGCAGTGCCTGCACCTAGGCTCCGCCGAACTGGTTGGCAAGAAGCCCGCTGAGCTGCCGGGCGAGTGGGGCCGGCAGCTCGGGGTGTTGCAGCCGGGACAGCCGCAGCTAGTGCAGCTCTCGGGGCTGCAAACCTACCGGGCCAGCACCTCGCACTTCCTGGATCGGGGTTTTACGCGCTATTTCATCTTGCTTGAAGAGCTGACCCAGGAGCTAATCCGGCAGGAAAAGCAGGCGTACGAGAAGCTGATTCGGATGATGTCGCACGAGATAAACAACTCTATCGGCGCCGTCAACTCGATTCTGCAATCCTTCCACTACTACGCCCCGCAGCTCAGTGCCGACGACCAGCCGGACTTCACCGAGGCCTTGGACGTTTCTATCAACCGGAATACGCACCTCGCCAACTTTATTGCGGGCTTCGCCAACCTCGTGCGCCTGCCTGCGCCCACGCCGCGACCCACTGATGTGCACGAGCTGCTGAAGTCGACGTGTCGGCTGTTGCAGGTGCAGAGTGAAAAGCGCAACATCAAGTGGCACTGGAACCTAGCTTCCGGCCCGCTGTTCGCTAACCTCGACGCGCAGCAGCTGGAGCAAGCTCTGCTTAACATCGGTAAGAACGCCCTGGAAGCCATTGGCCAAGACGGTAACCTGTGGGTGAGCACCACAGCGCAACCCCTAAGCATCAGCATTGAAAACGACGGACCTGGCATTCCGGCCGAAGTGGCCCCGCGCCTGTTCACGCCCTTCTTCAGCACCAAGCGCGACGGCCAAGGCATTGGCCTCACGCTGATTCGGGATATTCTCCTGCAGCACGGCTTCCACTTTAGCCTGGAAACGAAGCCGAACGGCCGCACGCAGTTTCGGATAGAACTGTAGGAGCTCGCCACAACTCGTTTGTCGCTGCACGACTCGCACCTGCCGGTCCGACGCCCTAAGCGTCCGACCGGTTGTCGGCTGAATTCGGCTGCAAAAGCTAGGCGGGCGATTGTCGTTCTAACAACTCGTTCTCGCACTTACCGGTCCGACGCCTAGGGCGTCGGACCGGTAGGTGCGAGTCGTGCAATGATACTGGTCCAATTCCTAATAGGTCGGACTGAGGTGCAGGCTCGCTTTACGTCCAGCGGCTGAGGAACTGGTTGAACGTTTCCTTGTACTGGTCGCCGACGGAGATAGTAGCGGAGCCGATCTGTACGGTGTTGCGCGTTACCGCCCGAATCTTATCCAAAGCCACGATAAAAGACCGGTGAATACGCATGAAGTAGCGGGCGGGTAGCTTGTCTTCCAACGCTTTTAGGCTCGTGAGCGAAAGCAGCGGCTTCGAGCCGTCGGCGAGGTGCACCTTCACGTAATCCTTCAGCCCTTCGATGTACAGGATTTCGCGAAAAGCAACGCGCACCAGCTGGTACTCCACTTTCAGAAACAGAAACTCTTCTTCGGGTTCTGGCGCGGCGGGCGGGGGCAGGGTAGGAGCGGAGCTAGGTAAGTGCAGCACCTCGGCATACGATTGGGCCTTAGTAGCGGCGCGCAAAAACTCCTCATAGTTGAAGGGTTTGACCAGATAATCGAGCGCGTCGACCTTGTAGCCATCGAGAGCAAACTGGTGGAAGGCGGTGGTGAAGATAATGCGCGGACCTAGGCCCGGCTTGCCCTTGTCGAGCACTCGCGCCAACTCAATACCCGTAAGGTCAGGCATTTGAATATCCAGAAAAATCAAGTCAACGGCTTGTTCCTGTAGCCCACGCAGGGCCTCTACGGCGCTGCTGTAGCGGCCTACCAGATTCAGAAAAGGCGTTTGCTCAATAAAAGCGCAAACCATCCCGAGGGCTAACGGCTCGTCGTCGACGGCAATACAATTCAACGTCATAGAAAGAGTAACAGAGTAATTGAGTAGCTACGTAATGCTCTCATTAAAATAGAGCTGTCAGCAAAGCAAGAGCAGCCAGAGGATAGTTAGGGTTAGAAGCTCCCCTCCTTTCTTAAGGAGGGGTCGGGGGTGGTTCCTTGTCGTTGAACGGTAAGCTAATTCTAGTTTTCTCGCTCTAGCTAACCACCCCCTAACCCCTCCTTAAAAAAGGAGGGGAGCTTCTAGCTTTAGCTTTCTACGGTACCTGCAAGGTCAACATCACCTGAAACTCGTTGTCGCTGGTGGCTTCGGTGGTGGTCAGGTGGTAGCGTTCGGGGTAGAGCAGGTCGAGGCGGCGGCGGGTGTTCGTCAGTCCGATGCCACTGCCAGTGTCGAGACTGAGCGCTTTTTTGGGGAAAAGCGTGTTGCGCACTTCCAACGCTAGTTCGGTGCCACACTGCTGCACGCTCACGTGAATCTGGCTAGGCTGCGTGGCGCTTACGCCATGCTTAAAAGCGTTTTCCACGAATGGAAGCAGGAGCATAGGCGCCACGGGCACATCGTGCAGTGGCTCGGGTTTGCTGAACGTGACGGTTACTTTATCCGTCAGGCGCAATTGCATCAGGGCCATGTAATCCTGTAAAAAAGCAATTTCTTGGCTGAGCAGCGTTGTGCTAGCCTGCGTTTCGTAGAGCACGTAGCGCATCATGCGGGAAAGCGTATGTAAGGCCTGACGGGCTAGCTCTACGTTGATGGCCGTGAGAGCATAGATGTTATTAAGCGTGTTGAAGAAGAAGTGCGGGTTGATCTGGGCCTTCAAAAACGACAGCTCGGTTTTGGTGCGTTGCTGCTCCAGCTCCTGCCGCAGCTGGGCATCGTGCTGCCACTTCTGCACCACCGTGGTGCTGGTGCTGATGCCGAGTACCAGCAGCGTGATTAGCAGCGTACCTAGGTCGACAAAGCGCGGCGGGCGCGGTGGGCCGTTCGGGCGCATCAGCTTCTGAAAGAGCTCCGGCAAGTGCAGCAAGTGTTCAAGCTGGTAGCTGAAAAAGCAGATGGCCACGGTAAAGGACAACCCCACCAGAATAAACCACAGGGTACGCTCGCGAAACAACAGCCTAGGTACCCACACCAGCGAGTTCAGGTAAAACAAGCCAATCCAGATAAAAAATAAGCTCGCCTGCTTAATCCAGAATTGTATCGGTAGGGGGTGCCAGCGTGGCTGGAACAGGACGAGCGCTAAGCCAAATACACTCCAGACCAGTGCATGAGTTAAGGGCGATACATAGCGTCGCAACGACGAAGAAGCCATTTTGGGGAAGGAAAGGGATACAGCACGGAGAACCAGTAGACAAACTTACGGTGAGCTTTTCAGAAGCTTCACGCCGACCGGCCACGAGCCCGAATCTACCGACCGGCGGTACTTTTTTGCGGGCAGACGAAGAGCAAGAACGTCACAAAATCAGCAGACTACGTAAGCAAAACGGTAAGACTTGGCTGGGGGCTCCCACCCGCCCGAATCGACAGTAGCTACAACGGTGGAAAAGCGCCTTCCATCGGCATTCCCGACCGCGCGGTCTACTTCGACTTCACGGCCTGCACCCGCCCTGTTGTTTTGTCGTACGCAGCGCAAGAAATAAATACGATTCCACGAGCTGCTCGGCTGCAACGGTTACCTGCCCTATTCCGTCGTATGGCTCGCCACTTCCAGCACTTATTCACCCTTCCCCTTCACGTTAAGCCCACCTTTGTGGCTGGTTAAGCAACCCATGAAAAAGATTTTATCTGTTTTAACATTAGCTAGCTACTCTGCCTTGGCACAAGGGCCGGCGGGCGCGCCCACTGGCACGCCGCCGCAGCCCACGCAAGCGGTACTGTCGGGTGCATCGGCGGCGGCCGGCAGCGGCAGAATCACGGGTACCGTGGTGGACGCTGCGACCAAGAAACCCGTGCCGTTTGCCACCGTAGCTCTAATCAATACGGCCACGGGCAAACCCATCGACGGCGCTTCTTGCGACGACAATGGCAAGTTCAATATCAGCAAGGTAGCGGCCGGCACCTATCAGCTTCAGGTTAGCTTCTTGGGCTACAAAACCGTAGAGCGCGGCTCGGTGGTCGTGACGGAACGGGGTGGCACGCTCAACCAAGGTACCATTGAGCTAGGTGCCACTACGCAGCAGCTTGGCGAAGTAGTGGTGCAGGGCCAGAAGCAGTTGATCGAGGAAAAGGTAGACCGCTTGATCTATAACGCCGACCAAGACGTGACGGCTAAGGGCGGCGACGCCACCGATATCATGCGGAAAGTGCCGCTACTGGCGGTGGACCTCGACGGCAACGTGACGCTGCGCGGCTCCTCCAACGTGACGGTGCTCATCAACAACAAGCCCAGTACCATCGTGGCTAGCTCGGTGGCCGACGCCCTGAAGCAGATTCCGGCCGATCTGATCCAGACGGTGGAGGTGATTACCTCGCCCTCGGCCAAGTACGACGCCGAAGGCTCCGCGGGTATCATCAACATCGTGACCAAGAAGAACACCCTGGCCGGCAAAACCCTGAACGTAGACGTGGGCGCCGGCAACCGGGGTGCTAGCCTAAACCTGAACGGTAACTACCGCAAGGGCAAGATGGGCTTCAACCTAGGGGGCTTCGGCCGGAGTCAGTACAATGTGCGCGGCTCGTTTAATAACAACCAAACCACGGTAGGCACCACCAACAGCCTGAACACGATTCAGACGGCGGACACACGCAACCGGGGCCTGTTTGGCAACTACCAGCTGGGTTGGGATTACGATATCACGGAGAAGTCGTCGTTGACGGCCAACATCCGCTACGGGGTGCGTAACAACACCACGAACCAGGATAACCTGATTACCAAAACGTTCCTGCTGCCTTCGAACACGTACCAGAGCGGGAACATCCGCGACGTGCAAACGAAGGACTTGTCGGGCACCGTCGATGCTAACCTGACCTATACCTACACCTACGCGCCGCAGAAAGAGCTCAGCATCCTCGGTTTGTACAGCCGCAACAACCGTACGAACAACTTCGTGGCCGACCTGCTGACCAACGACATCCTGAGCGGGCAGCGCAACAACAACGAGAGCTACAACCAGGAATCCACGATTCAGGTCGACTATTCGACGCCGTTGCAGAAAAATCAGTTGCTGGAATTCGGTGGCAAGGGCATTTTCCGGCAGGTGAATAGCGACTACAACTACTATCAGACCCAGCGGGCTACGGGTGTGGAGCAAACAGATGCTAGCCGCCTCAGCAACTCCCTGAACTACGACCAAAACATCACGGCTGGTTACCTGACTTACACCTACACCACAAAGACCAAGTACACGCTGAAAGCTGGTGCTCGCTACGAATACACGTTTATCGACGCGCGCTTCAGCAACAACTCAGAGGGCGCGCTCGGCACCATTCCGAACTACGGCAAGCTAATCCCGAGCGTGAACTTGTCGAAGAGCTTCGAGAAGGGCCAGACCATCAAAATCGGCTACAACCGCCGTTTGCAGCGGCCGGGCATTCAGTTCCTCAACCCTAACACCAACTTCGCCAACCCTACCAACATTACCACCGGTAACCCGTACCTAGCCCCCGAACTCACCGACAACGTGGAGATAGGGTTCAGCACCCAGCTGAAGGCGTTCTACATTAATGCTTCGGTGTTTGGACGGCGCACCAACAACTCCATCACCAGCGTGCGCGACACGTTCAGCGTCCGCTCGAACGACCCCGTGAACCCCGTATTGCAGCAAGGCATCCGGACGAGCTACCAGAACATCGGCCGCGAGGACAACTACGGTATTAACCTGTTCACCAACGCGACCTTCTTCTCGAAATGGCAGATTGGGGGCGGCATCGACCTGTACTACGCTGATCTGACCAACAACGTGGCCAACTCCATCTACCGGGCTTCCAACTCGGGCTGGGTAATTTCGGGCCGCTTGAACAGCAGCCTGACGCTCCCGAACGACTGGACTATTCAGGCGTTTGGTGGGGCCCGTGGCCGCCAAGTGCAGCTGCAAGGCTACCAAGGTACGTTTGCATTCTACAACCTAGGTATCCGGAAGCAGTTCAACGAGAAGCGCGGCAGCATTGGCCTCTCGGGTGAGAACTTCGCCAACTTCCCCTTCGTGGTGAACTCTGAGCTCACGTCGCCCATCCTGAGCCAGAAGACCAAGACCAGCTTCTACAATGCGGGCGTGCGCATCAACTTCAGCTACCGCATCGGTAAGATCGGTGTGGATCAGCAGCAACCCCGCCGCCGCCGCCGCTCCATCGAGAACGACGACGTGAAGGGCGACGGTGACAGTGGCGGCAATGAAGGCGGTGGCCAGCAAGCCACGCCAGCGCCTGCCGCACCACAAGGCGGCGCCCGGCCGGGCGGTCGACCAGGCGGCCGACCCTAGCCCTTACCAAGTCTAAAACGAAAGAAGCCACCTAGCTAGGTGGCTTCTTTCGTTTTCTATGTTATCTAACCGCAGCAGCGGTCGGTAAGCTAGGTAGCGGCTATTTCTTCGCTAAGTACTTGGTGAGCGGGCACTTCTTGAGCTCGCGCAAGCCTTCCACCACGGCAGTGGCGTTCATCTTAGCACCGGCTTCGATGGTGTGGGTGTGGTCGGTGGTGTTGAAGTAGGTGGCTTTCACTTTCTCTTCGCCTTCTTGATCGTACTTGTCGGCAATGATTTTGTTGAGGTCGACGAAGAAAGCGCCGCCTTGCTTGGCCGCTTCGCCGGCCCACTGGCCATAGTCGGTGCTGGCGCGGTTCACCTTGCCAGCTGTCCAGCCGTTGCGCGGAATGGGCGAGCAAACCACCGTGGTAGCCCCTTTGCCCTTAGCCTCGCTGATGAATTTGCGCATGTACCAACCGTAGGAGTGCACCACTTCCTGCTTTTTGGTGATGGGGTTGTACACTTCTTGGCTTTCCTCCCCTACACCTTTAATGGTGCCACGCGCCCGCGCCGTATCGGCTAGGGGGCCATTGTCGTTGTGGCCAAACTGCATGATCACGAAGTCGCCAGGTTTGATCTTGGTCAACACTTTCTCCCAATGGCCTTGGGTTTGAAAAGTGCGGCTGCTGGTGCCGCCGAGGGCGTCATTCTCCACGTGAATGCGGGTCGTATCGAAGTAGGCGCCAATGTAGTTGCCCCAGCCCCACAGGCCGCCATCGCCCTTGCCTTTGCCATTCTTCACCGTCGAGTCGCCGATAAGGTAAAGGGTAGGTTTGGGAGAGGCTTTGGGGAGAGTAAAAGAGCAGATCAGCAACGTGAGCAGCAACATGCTCGCGATAGTGCCAAGCAGCCCAACTAGTTTGGTCGTGGTGCTCATGCGTGGCGTCGTGCCGGCTAGCTGTTCGTAAGACGATAGGGGTAAGGTGGATTTTTCGGGCATATGGATCAGCAAAAGCAGTGACTCAATTTGGTGGTAACTGGTAACTGAAAAGGGCTAGCGTTTCGCTAAGTATTTGTTGAGCGCAATCTTCTTATTGGCTTTAATGCCATCCACTACCGATGCGGCATTGACTTGGGCACCAGCTTCGTTGGTGTGGGTGTGGTCGCCGGGGAAGAACTTCTTGACCTCGTCCGGACCTAGCTTATCGTACTTATCGGCCGTGATACCATTGAGGTCGATAAAGGCGACGCCTTCCTGCTGGGCTACTTCTGCGGCCCATTTGCCGTAGTCGTTATTGGCGCGCTGCACCTTACCGTCCTTCCACTCATTGCGCGGAATCATGGACGCAATAATGGGCGTGGCTCCTTTGGCCTTGGTTTCGCGCACAAACTTGCGCAGGTAGTAGCCGTAGGTGTGCACCGTTTCCTGGTGGCCGTCGGGCCAGGTGAGCTGCTTGGTTTCCTCGCCGGTGCCCTTGAGCACGCCGCGCCGGCCAGCTTTCGTGGTATCTGGCGCGCTGCCTTCGTTATGGCCAAATTGCATGATTACGAAGTCGCCGGGCTTGAGCACGGAATCAACCTTCGTCCAGCGCTTCTCCGAAATGAAGGTGCGGGTGCTCCGCCCAGCCATGGCCCGGTTGACGACAGCCAACCGCGTGGTATCGAAGAAGCTAGCTAGTTTGCTGCCCCATCCCATTTGCGGCGCGTTGGTGTTGCGCACCGTCGAGTCGCCGATGAGGTAAAGGGTAGGGCGCTTTGGCTTCTGAAAAGCGGCCAGCAACCCGAACAGTACAAGCAACTTCACCACAGGAAGGGCAGATCCAAGACGACGCTGGAAAGAAGGCTTTTGCATGGGAGGGGAAAGAGCTAGGCACCGTGCTTGCAACGATCTGCAAAATGGGGCCCGTACACGAAGGTGAAAAGAAGGAAGTATTGTAGCGGAAGGTAGCAGCAAGACGAGGGTTGTTGCCTCCTGTAGTCTCCTGCTGAGCAGTTGGTCGCTGGTTACCTAGGTGCTAGAAGCAAAGACTAGGCTAGCTCCCCTCCTTTTTTAAGGAGGGGGTAGGGGGTGGTCCTTCTCGTTGAACGACAGGTTAGGTCTAATTTTCTAGCTAACCACCCCCTACCCCTCCTTAAAAAAGGAGGGGAGCTAGCCTAGTCTTTGCTCTGGGTGCCTGATATTTTAACTTCTATTCTATGGATAATATTTACCACAATCAGGGTGGTTTAAAAAGCACGCGCCAAGCGCTACGAAATAGTCTTACTCCAGCTGAAGCTACTTTATGGAGGGCTTTACAAAGAGGCCAACTGGCTGGCCGCAAGTTTCGACGCCAACATAGCGTAGGGAAGTACGTGTTGGATTTCTATTGCCCCAGTGAACGATTAGCTATTGAATTAGACGGGCAAGGGCATTACACGACCTCTGGTGAGGCCCACGACTTTGAGCGTACTTTGTATTTGCAGAGTCTCCATATTCGCATAGTACGTTTTGAAAATAAGCTGATTTTTGAACAGCTTGACTTTGTGTTAGCCGCTATTCAAGCAGCATTTCAACGTGACCCATTGGAGGGTTTGGAAAAGTAAAACATGCAAGCAAAAGCTAGATAGTACAAACAAACCACCCCGAACCAGCCAGTGCCGATCCGGGGTGTCATGAGGTACCTAGGTTGCGCGCCCTATTCCTTGATAATCTGGCGGGTGGCGGTGCGTTGGCCGTTAGTGGCACGTAGCAAATACGTGCCCGAAGCTAGGTTGCTGATATCAATAGTACTGCGCTGACCGGGCGTGATCTTCAATCCGGTGCGCACGGGGCGGCCCATAAGGTCGTAGAGAGTGGCTTCGGCTGCTAGGTCGGCTTCGAGGTGCAGCTCGTTGCGGGTCGGGTTGGGGTAAGCGGCGAAACCGGCGAGCTCCAGCGTCTTGGGTGCGGTAGCCAGCACGCGCTGCCCTTGGGTAAACCATACGCCCCATTTTGCATCTTTAATAAGTACGGAGGGGTTACCGGCGGGCTCGATCTTGCTGGTTTGCAGGCTTGTTACGGCCACTACCGTGTCGCCATCCATGTTGAGGGCAGTGAAGAGCATTTTGTCGTCGTTTTTGCTGAACGACGGTGTGCCGGCTACTTGACTTTCCTCAAAAATGGGTTTGATGTCGTTGGTTTCTAAGTTGGCAGCCATCACGTAGAAGGGGTAGTCACCGCCATTGTCATCGAGCAGATCGAAGGCCATGATGTTACGGGAGTTCTTGGCTAGCACGGGGTTGCCGATGCTGATGCCATCGGGTAGGTTCTGCACCAACTTCTCGATGCGGCCGTCGCCCCAGGTGTTTTGAGCGTTGTTCCACACCCGCAGGAAACCGATGTCCCAGTAGCTGAGCGCGGTGCCCTGCGCGTTGCGGATGGCGTTGAAGGAGTCGTAGATCAGGTATTCGCCCGAGTAGTCCCATTCCAGTGCGTCGGCATACATCACGCCCGTGGCGCGGCCGCCGGCTGTGGTTGGCAAGTACAGCTTGTAGCGCGCAATCTGGTTGGTTTTCAGATTGAAGACGTAGATCGACGTGTCCTTAGCCATCGTCACGGCAGCTAGCTTCGAACCATCTTTCGAAATCACGGCGTTGCTCCAGATGGGCTGGTTCTGCACGATCGACTCAATGGGTGAGCTACTGAGCTGAAGCGCCCGAATGCGGTGGGTGGCATCGACGAACACAGCGGCGTTGCCTTGGTCGGTGATGCTCGGTTTTGAAATAGCTTCCGTGTTGGAGAGACGGCCAAAATTGGAGGCTTCTGTATTGGAGATGAACCACGTACCCTGGGTGCTGGCGTCGGTGTCGTAGGAGAGGATGTAATCCTGGCCAGGGTTAATGGGCAGGTTGTGGCCGGGTGTCGGTTGCGAAGTACCGTTCAGAATACCAACCGCATCGAAGGCAGCGCGGGCGGCATTTACTTCATTGGAGCTGGCCCCGTAGAGGTCGGTGGCCGCCTGAATGACGCCTAGGCGCAAGTCCAGAAATTGCGAGGAACGCGTGAGGTAGGTGGTCAGGGTGCGGTACCATACTTGCTCGGCATGCTCCTTACCGATGGCGGTGGCAAACTTGTAAAACGCCCAGTTCGGAATGCCGCTGTTGACGTGCACGCCGCCGTTGTCCTGCGAGCCGGTGTACAGCTCGCTCATGGTGCGCGGCTGAAAGCCCCGGTCGTTGAGACTGGCACCGCCGTTGTGCGGGTCGGATAAGTTGCGAAGCGAGCCGCTTGGGAAGGTGCTGCGTTTCACTACGTCTTCGCCAATGGTCCAGTCGTCGCGGTCCATCAGCACGCCAAACACGTCAGCGAAGCTCTCGTTCAGGGCGCCACTTTGGCCTTTGTATTCTAGGTTAGCGGTTTTTTCTACTACACCGTGGGTCATTTCGTGGCCGGCCACATCGAGGCCACCAGCCAGGGGCGAGAAGCCTACGTTGCCTTCGCCGTAGGAAATAAAGCGTCCGTTCCAATAGGCATTGTCGAGGCCGGTGCCATCGTCGTCGGCCACGCGCACCATCGAAATCATGGTGCCGCCTAGGCCATCGAGCGAATTGCGGTTGTGGGTGTTGCGGTAATAGTTGTAAGCAATACCCGCGTTGTAGTGCGCCGAAATAGCCGATTTCTGACCAGCCGTCCAGGTGTTATTAGCACTGTTTACGTGGGTAATGACGGCTTTTTCGCCGTAGGTATTGTTGGCGTCGATGGTGAGCAGGCCGCCCACCGGCTCGTCAGGGAGCTTCGACTGACCTAGGTTGAACATCGACTGCGAGCCATCCAGCATGTAAAATTTGCTGCTGTACTCGTAGGTGCGCAGGCTTTGTGTTTTGCCATTGAGGTCAACGCCCGTAGCCGTGCGAGGCCCGTCGGCTGTGCACGACGACTCATATTGCTGTAGCACGGCGCCGGTGCGCGCATCCACAAACGATTCCCAGCGCTGCACCAACGAGGGCCGCGTAGTGATGTGCCAAGCCAGCACCGGCGCACTACCCGGGGTAGCGTGGAAAATCACCAGCTCCGAGCTAGGTCCCGCGTAGTGCAGCAGGCGCTTGGCGTCGTCCGAAAGCGTCTGCACCTTGGTTTTGGTGCGCAGCTGGGTTTCGGCTTGGGTGGCAGCAGTGGCAGCGGGCAGCGCTGGCGTTACGTTGGTGAGCTGGCCGGGCGAACGGAAATAGCGGCCGCTGAGCAAGCTAGGTTGCCCTTGCGCGTCGAGGTGTACCACGATTTCGGAGCCGTACACAGGCAGGCCTTTCCAGGTTTGGTTTAGGCGTACGTGGGTCTGACCTAGGTTGTCGCGCGTAGCGTCTACCACCCGAAACTCCTGCGCGGGTTGCTCTACCCCTAGCTCCGTGCGTAGTTCCTGCAAGAAAGCGAAACTGGCAGCTTCGGGTGTCATTGGCTTCGCCGCGCGGTTATTGGCTTTGAAGCTTGCTTTCAGCATCACCGGCAGGCCCGAATCTTGGGCGCGAGTGGCCTGCACAATACGCAGCGTGTTGCCGGTGGCTACTGGGCGAACCAGGGTCTGGAGGTGCGAGGTGCTGGGGGTGGTCTGCGGTGCGCGCGCCGCCGCTGCGCTTCCGTCAATCACGACTTGTGCGCGGGGGCGCTCTACCGGCGCCGCGTCGCGCTTGGCCGGTTTGAACGACCTGGTTGGGGTTTGCGCTTGCGCAGCGCCGAGTGTGCACACAGCAGCCACGACAGCCACTAGTTGCCTGGGGCGTAAAGAAGGTTTCACTGGAAAGAAATAGGAAAAAAGCGTGGATAAAGGAGAGCCAGGAGTCGTTTGAAAACGACTCTGAGAAGCAAGGTTCAGAAGGAAGAGGCGGGCAGGCTAGTTAGCCAGAAGGCTGATGCTAGGGCCGGGAAAAGCAGTAAAGGGCAATCATCAGACTAGCCGCGTTGAGCAAATGGCGTCAGCACCTAGCTAGACCTAGGTGCTCCATCTAGGCAAGGGCTATGCGGTAGCTGAATGTGTAATGCTCTGTAGTTGAAGTTTTTCATAGCAGGTAGGAACAGGAACAAGAGCAGTAGTCTGCCCGCTGCATAACGTTGGGCAGGTAGGCTAAGTCCTTAGGCGAACGAGCTTATGGGCTGAGCTACGACACAAAAGTAGCATGTAGCTCTAGCACCTCGCAATCACATAATCGGGTGATTTAGAGCAGGTAGTCGAAAAATAGGTATGATAGGTTAATTGTATTACTGCTAGTTGCTCACGCCGAGCGCGCACAGACGACCGCTGAAAAAATATAGCCCTCCAAAACAGCTGTTCTGGAGGGCTAAGTAGTGGGCTAGTATTTCAGCGGCTGTCCGTTCTTAGAAATTGCCGGTGGCGCCACCACCGCCAGAGGTGCCGCCTCCAAATTGGAAGCCTGGAGCAGGTGGAGCCGTCACGGAAGCCGTTTGGGCAACAATCAATGCTTCCAGGTTCAGCAAGGGCGGGGTTTCTTCGTCGGAAGCGGCGGTGAGGCCGTGGCGTGGGGTGCGTAAATAGCGGATAGCGAACCCCGCTAGCACTACTAGCGCCGTACCGGCTAGGGTAGCTGCTACCTCGGGTGGCAGCAACGACCGGTAGAAGCGCAACGTGTAGAAGGAAAAACCAACGGCAAGCAGCCCAACCCAGAGCCAAATCCGGTTGGGGCGACGCAAGCCTATCACGATATAGGCTAGCGGAATAACAGCCGTGAAAGCGTAAAACAGTGGCGCGAAAGGAATCTGTGGAGAGACGAATAGGTGAGCCAGCTCCGCATTGCCTTCACGCACTACAAGATAGTTGCCACCTAGGTAGAAGGTAATGAGAGTGAGGGCTTTGAGACAGTTGAAACACTGCTTGTAGTACAGGTAATCGGGGCGACGCGCTAGCTTGCGCAAGAGGCCATACGCCACTGCCGACGCCAGCATCACGGCAAACGGCAGCACCAACCGCCCGAGGCTGAATTGCAGCAGAATATTGGCAATCAGCAGTAGATACACGAAGTACGCCACTGTAGCCACGACCCGGTCAGCGTAGCGGATAGTGGCGACTAGTAGCACCGCTAGCATCGGCAGTAGGAGCAGGGATAAAAACGGATTCGTCAGGGAAAAACCGTAGTGGAAAATACTCGGCAAAAGGCTGTCTACTGAGTAGCCTAGTAGCCCCGTTAGCGAACTTAGGCCCATATATAACAGGGCATTATCTGGCCCAGAGTGGTATAGCCGGGAGCTTTTAATACTGCTTTCCAGCGCGAAGAAGCATCCTGCAGCACCCATAAGCATGATGATGGGGATGATGGTTTCTTCGTGCTTTGTTGAGCCAGGAAGTAACAAAAGCACGAAAAAAGTCCCCGCCATCGAGCCGCCGATAAGGGTAAAAATAAAGAGGAGTATGCGCAGGAAAAAATGCGGGCGGTAGTAGTCGAGCGGGTACGCGGCTTCGATAGCATCGTGTTGCGCTGCTGTTAGCAGACCTAGCTTGTTCCAGCGATTGGCAGCGACGCGCACAGCCTGGGCAAACGGCCAGGCCGGATTATAAGCTTTGCCGATCATAAAGGATGTATGATTTTTTTGCTATTGATAATCAAGTAGATGAGGCCAATAGCTGTTAATGGGAAATAAGCTGTTAGCAGAAAAGCCAGACCACCAGAGCTCAAGTCAACCAGGATGAAAAATAGATAGGTGACTACCACATAACCATACAGCACACCTAGCAGCAGAAACACGTAAGACTGCGTGCGACGAGCATACCAAACCAAGAAGGCGCTCAGCACCAGAATAAGAACGACGGCTACCGGATGCGGAAGCCAGGCTGGCGCACTAGAATAGGAAAACAGCGCCGCCAAAGAAGCAATGAGCGCCAGGTTGCTGCCCAGCGATAAGTACGTAAACGCAAAGTGCCGCTTCCAATTCTGAAAATCGGACCAGATGCCGGCCGCCACCAGCAGCAAGCCTAGCTCTACGGCTACCCCGGTAAGGTGCGGGTCGGCGGTGTAGTTCTGGGTGATAGCTGCTACGGGTGCCACCGCCACACCCATCCACGAAGCCAGCGCCGTGATGGCCATCGATAGCACGCCCCGGTGATCGAAGCGGTAGGCTAGCCCGAAGAACAGCACGGCGGGCAACGCCAGCGCCAAGCCGTAGCGAGTGCCAAAGAACTGGTACTGCGCCTGGAGGTAACCTTCCAAGGTCAGGAAAAGCAGGCAGCCCAGCAACAGCGCGTAATCGGGGAGTAGGCCAGCGGGCGGGGGCTGCCCCCAGGTAAAGGGTACCCGCTGCCGCGCCGCATACACGAAACAAGCCGTCATGAGCAGGCTGATGCCAGCCACGATAACGCTGTGGCTAATATCGTCGAGGTGCTGGTAGAGCAATACACCTAAGCCACCACTCAGCAGCACTATACCTAGGTACAGCAGCGTCCGCAACTCGTAGTGTAGTGAGAAGAGGCGCGTGCGCTCGTAGTCGCCGATGGAGGCGGCTTGAGCAGGCGGCAGCAGGCCGCGTGCTTGTAAGTCGGCAAGAAGCTGGTCGGAGAGCATCGGATAGAAAGCTAGGAACGAAGTAGCAAACTTAATAGCAAGGAGCCGGCCACGTATTGTTGTCGCTGGGTGAGGTGCTTAAACAGAACGCTACCCCGTAACCAACAACGCCCCGGCGCATCCCACGAACATCGTTCGTTGGGGCGCCGGGGCGTTGTTGATCGGAACCTAGCTTAGTGCGCTTACCGCAGCTCAGCGGCGTAATCGGAAGCGGGTAGGCTAGCGGTAGGCTTGCCGAGGCTAGCCAGCAGCTCGTACGAGCGGAGCCGAGCAGCGTGGTCGTAGATGTGCGACACGGCTAGTAGCTCATCGACTTGAGTGTCATCCACAAACTTTTGAACCTGCTGCTGCACGCGGGCAGGCCCACCAATAAAGGCGTAGGCCATCATCTGCCCAACGGCGGCCTGCTCCATGTCGCTCCACACCCCGCGCATGCTGTCGATGGGCGGCTGCATGGGCTTGCTGGTACCCCGAATGATGCCGAGGGCCAATTGATAAAATGAGGTAGCCAAGCGGTCGGCTTCCGCGTCGGTGTCGGCTGCAATGACGTTGACGCAGGCGGCAGCGTACGGCGCAGATAGGTACTGGGAAGGCCGGAAATTTTCGCGGTACAGGTTCAGGGCAGCCTGTAGGTGGGTAGGTGCAAAGTGGCTAGCAAAGGCAAAAGGCAAACCTAGGTAGCCAGCCAGTTGAGCGCTATAAGTGCTAGAACCCAGCAGCCACACCGGGATGTCGAGGCCCTCGCCCGGAATGGCCCGCACCCGATTCGTGCTATTCTCGGCTGACAGGTACTGGAGCAGCTCCTGCACGTTCTGGGGGAAGTCGTCAACCGATCCGCGCAAGTCGCGCCGTAGGGCGTGGGCGGTGAGCTGGTCGGTGCCGGGCGCGCGGCCCAAACCTAGGTCGATACGGCCAGGATAGAGCGTAGCTAGGGTGCCGAACTGCTCGGCTATTACCAGCGGCGCGTGGTTGGGCAGCATCACGCCCCCCGAGCCCACACGAATCGTGGAAGTGCCGCCCGCAATGTGGCCGATCAGCACCGAGGTGGCCGAGCTGGCAATGCTGGCCATGTTGTGGTGTTCGGCCAGCCAGTAGCGTGTGTAGCCCCAGCGCTCGGCGTGCTGTGCTAGGTCTAGGCTGTTGTGAAATGTATCGGCGGCCGTATAGCCGCTGCGAATGGCTGCCAGATCCAGAACGGAGATGGGCAGCTCAGTGAGATTTTTAGGCATAACGTACAATCCAATGGTACTAAGCCTGGTAAACAGACAGCCTAACCCGGTTGTTCCGGCCAGGCACCCAGTGCGGGCTTTGTACCTCAGGTTGCCGATTAAAGCTAAAGGCTAGTTCCCCTCCTTTTTTAAGGAGGGGCTAGGGGTGGTTAGCTAGCATTAGAATGTTAAACATAGCTTGTCGTTCAACGATTGGAACCACCCCTAACCCCTCCTTAAAAAAGGAGGGGAGCTAGCCTCTAACACTAAACTGTGCCGATTATCAATCAGCCTTGACCCAGATTCCTCACTGCGTTCGGAATGACAATGCTACGCCGGTACGCTGGTCTCCATTACCTCAGCTAACTCCAGCTCTATTTCCTCCAGTGGGGGTAAGGGGGCAAAGCGGGATTCGTGGAAGTTGGCTTCGGGGAAGCCCGGTGCCACGTGCGAGTTATCGATTTCGGCCAGCGTGATGCCGTAGCCGCGGTGCGTGTCGTAGATGCCGCGTACCGTGTAGATGGGGCCGCGCTTCGGCGTTTGAATATTGGGGTTCTGGACGAGCAGAAGGGTAAAGTCATCGTTGGTGCAGATTACCTGCTGCCCGATGTGAAATAGTGGCGGATTCATTCTGCAAAAATAGCTAGCCGCCTGCTTTTCGGCGCTTGCTGTTCAAATAAGCTGTTCTAGAGCTAGCTTAAGCGGAGCTTTAACCGATAGTTCAGTTGAAAGAAGTCCTAAATTCCAAGGGCGATAAGTTCGTTTTGGTCTTGAACAGCTTGCTGAAGGATTGCAAATGTTCAAAACCTAGCTCGTACGCAATTTCGCTGACGGTCAGGTTCGTGGTCGACAGTTTTTCCTTGGCCTTGGCTATGAGCTTCGCATGAATATGCTGCTGGGTATTTTGCCCGGTTACCACGCGCAGTAGGTTGCTTAAGTACTTCGGCGAAAGATTGAGGGCATCGGCCACGTAGCGGACGGTGGGTAAGCCTCTCTCCGCTAAATCATTGCTATTGAAGTATTCCTGCAACAGAGTTTCCACCCGCTCCAATATCTGGTGGTTGGCTTTCTCTCGGGTAATGAACTGGCGATGATAAAATCGATCCGCGTAGTTCAGCAAACTCTCCACGTGCGAGATGATGATTTGCTTGCTAAACCGGTCGAGGTTAGCAATATATTCCTGCTGAATGGCCAGGATGATATTCGTGATAGTCGCTTCTTCTTTGGCCGAAAGAAACAAGGCTTCGTGTAGCGAATAATCCCAAAAATCGTATTGCTTTATCGTCTTGGCAAGCGGCGTGTTCCAGATGAAATCAGGATGGATGTAAATCACCCATCCTGATTTTTCTACTATTTCGTCTTTGTTCGCAACCGCCATCCCGAACACTTGATTGGGCTCCATAAAAGACAAGATACCTTCATTGAAGTCGAACGGCTGCTGCCCGTAGCTGATGTGGACGTTGCTCATCCTTTTGACAGAAATAGCATAAAAATCGAACAGCAACTTGCTCGGCTCCTCGTCATCTAGGTGCGGAACGGTGCTAACATCGACGACGCTGATAAGCGGATGATGCGGTTTGGGCAACTTCCGAAACTCATGAAATTCGCTTATCGTCTTGAAATGCCTCATACCGGCTCGCTGTCTTTTTTTACTTCCAATATCAGCTTACCCCGCACGTGCCAGGTGGCGCTTTCGCGGTGGGCTTCGGCCACTTGCTCCAACGGAAACACGTTGCTAATAAACACTTTTACCTTGCCTGCATCAATCAATTCAGCCATTTCGGTTAGCCAGTCCTGCCGGGGTTGGTTGGCCGAAAGCGCGCCGGTGGCGTGCTTTTGGGCTAGGGCAGCCAGCATTTCCTCGCTAAACGGATAATCTAGGTTGACGCTTACGAAGATGCCGCCATTCTTCAGCACGGCCACCGCTTTTAGGCGCTCCGCATTGTCGCGCAGGGGCGAGGCTTCTATGACCACATCCACGTCGTGCACCACGTCCGTTAGCTGCTGACTACGGTAATCGACTACTTCATCGGCCCCTAGCTGCTTGAGGTACTCTAGGTTGCCGGCCGAAGCGCTGCCAATCACATAGGCCCCTTTCGCCTTGGCAAACTGCACCGCGAAACTGCCTACCCCGCCCGAAGCGCCCTGAATGAGCACGCGCTGGCCGGGCTGGAGCTTGCCGTGTTCAAAGAGCGCCGTCCAGGCCGTGAGGCCCGCCAGCGGCACTCCTGCTGCCTCCGTAAAGCCAATGCTTGTGGGCTTGCGGGCGAATTGGTTGGCCTTGGCCGCGCAATATTCGGCGTAGCTACCATCGCCTGGAAAATTGGGAATCCCATACACGGCATCGCCTTTTTGGAAAGAGGTTACGTCGCTGCCTACCTCGGCTACGATGCCGGCCGCGTCCCAGCCTATGGTCAGCGGCAAAGTCAGGAAAGACCGTAACGCGTCGTTGCCGCCTTCGCGCACCACCCAGTCTACCGGGTTTACGCCACTGGCATGCACCTGAACCAAAATCTCGTCAGAGGCCGGCACCGGCCGCGCTACGTCTTCTATTTGCAGGACCTCGGGTCCGCCAAAGGTGTGAATTCTTACTGCTTTCATCAGAAGTTGTTTTTCGGTTTGTTGACGATACAAAGGTCGCCGCCGCTTGAAAGGCCGGATTAACCGAAATGCCCTTTGTGTTAGTCAAAACGCCCGCGTGTAGTAGCTTCTGACAAACAGTAGAGCTAGCCACTTCTGCGCCTAGGATGAGGTGTTCTAAACAGGGACCGTGCTGCGCGTTGTAAATAGGTATTGTCGGAGATAAGCTTATACTTGCTGATGCGCTGAGTCGAGGAGTTTCCATACCCTCCGACATACCAAAAGGCCTTCTTCACTCGTATTGTGGAGTAAGAGCTGATATAAATCAGCGGCGAAGATGACCTACGACATGTTGCATTAGGATAGGATCTTCGTATTTCGATCAGTGGTACACCTAGCCTATTTGTCCTATGAAAACTGTCTTTGTAGTACTCATCGACGCGCTGGAAGATGCTTCGCGCATTGCAACTTTTGCCGCCCAACTGGCCATGCCAACTGGCGCCGAACTGGTGCTGCTGCACGTGAATTCGGTGCCGATCATTGAGCCCACGTACGGCATGCTGCTAAGCCCAGCCGAGTATTTGAGCCAGGTGCCCGACCTAAGCGAAACGCTTGCCCAACTCGCCCAGCAACTGCCAGTGCCCGCAACGGTGGAAAGCTGCCAGGGTTCCTTCTCTGAGGTGCTGCACCGAATTCGCTTGCAGTACCAGCCGCAGCTGTTTGTGCTAGGGGTGCGGGAAGAACGCGCTTGGCTGGATCGGCTGATGCACAACCAGACGTTGCCTGTGCTACGTGATACGCGCCTGCCGCTCCTGTTGGTACCCGTGGCCACTAAGCAACTGCCTACCATTCCGTTGAAGGTGCTGCTGGCTGCTGATACAGAGCCTATTCACTTGACCGAAGCTGCCAGAGCCCTGAGGCCGGTGCTAACTAGTTGGAAAGCTACTTTCACCGTGGCACACGTGAGCGAGCCAGAAGCGGCTATTGACTGCGACATGTCGCAGGCGTTGAAAGTAGTGCGTACCAGCGGCTTGCTGCCCATCGAAACCGACCACGGCTACCACATGCAGGATGCTTCTTATGCTGCCGGTATTTTACGAGCCGCCACCGCTACACAGGCCGATCTGATTCTGCTAATTGCCCGGCCGCGCAGCTTCTTGAGCGCTCTTTTTCACCACAGCGTTACGGCGGAGGTCACGCGGCACACGACGATTCCGGTGCTGCTGCTGCCCGTTGAAGAAGAGCACACTCCGCTGCTGAACACCACACTCCGCTTAGAAAACGAATCCCGATAAAAAGACAGTGCCGAGTGCGCGACTAGCACTGGCATGCGCACGATTCGCGAACGTAGGTGGCTGAAAAAGCACGTCCTGCCGCTAGAAAGCTAGGTTAAGCAGGCTGACATTCGCGGCATACACCGGCTAACAGGTAATCGCTGGTTTTAGCCTCAAACTTTGCCGGAAGAGCCACGGCCGGAATCGTAACCTGATTCAAACAGTACACGTGCTGACAATGGTTACACTTAAAATGGACGTGGTTGTCGAAGTGGGCGTGTTGGGAACACTCAATGGAACAGGCGGCATACTTGGAGACATCCGAGTTTTCGGGAACCCGGTGAATTAGCCCTTTCTCCTCGAACGACTTCAGCGTGCGGTACAGCGTAATGCGGTCGACTCCTTCACCAAGCTCCTGTTCGATATCGTGGCTCGATAAAGCATACGGCGTAAGCGAAAGAAGCTCCAACACGGCGCGGCGCATAGCCGTGTTGCGTAAGTTGTGCTGAGCGAGGAGCTGCACGTAACGGTCGGAGGCGGTGGGCATGGAGAATAGAACTGAGAAAAGAGAAGCTCGCTATAAGGTGTAAATATAAGCCGGTAGCAGCGTCTTATCGTGTTGCCTTGATTATGTATATGCAACGTAGTTGTCGCAGTTCCCTGAGGCTGCTCAAGACCTTTGGCTAGGTTGTGTTCCTCAACTCTCGGTACGGCATACTCCCTGTCGTCATTATTACAGTAACGCATTTGCTCCTATCCGGCTATAGCTTGTCGAAAGGCCGTTGGTGCGTCTGCGATGCCGTTAGCCGTGGTTATTGCAACCTCATCAGTGGTGATACGCTGTGAGCAGGAAGACCTAGGTATGCTACTGCACTAAAAGATAAAACCACGTTCCTGAGGCAGAAACGTGGTTTTTGATAAAGACGCGACTTAAATTATCATCGCTCACAAGGGGATAGTGGTCTTCATAGCTGGGAAACGGCAGTAGCAACAATGGCTCAAAGTCGCAGTAGCGCTGAGCAAGGTTGCATTGATGCGGCCATAATGTGCAGGGGAGGTGAGAAAGCTATTCCCCCTCCAGCAGGTGCTGCGTGAGGTCCGAAAACTGCTCGGGGCGAGCACCCTGGAAAATAGGCTGGTGGAAGGCATCTAGCTTTTGCAGCAAGTACAGCAACTGAATCCGCTCGGCGCGCGTGAGGTTGCCGGCAACGAGTTGCGAGACTTGGCCCATGGGCCCAAACACTTGCCCTAGCACAGCCATGCCGGCCGGCGTAAGAGTCAAAAGCTTGCTGCGCCGGTCGGTTGCGTGGCGTTGCTCTGCTACAAAGCCCTTAGCTAAAAGCCGCTTGATTACTTCTGTGCCCGTGGCTTTCTCGTGAATGTTGCGCGTAATCAGGTCCGTTTTCGACAGAGGCTGGTGGCCCATGATGGTGGCCAGATAGGCAAAATCATCGGGGGTGAGGAGCCCCGAGCCGGCGAGGCCCAGCCGCATATAGGAGCGGGCGTAGCGGGTAAGAAAAATCAGGAGCTTGCTGATTTCGGCTTCGGCAGGCATAGAAGCAATTTCCGCCGGCGCGGCCGGACCGCGAGGTTCGGGCGGCGCTGCCGTGCGACCATAGAGCCATGCCGCGAAGTGAGCTAGGTCGTGGACGGCATCAGGGCCAGCTTTTTCGCCGGCCTGCTCAAACGCCTCTAACTGCTCCAGTAGCTGTTTTAATAAGCTATATCCCATGCCCAGCAAAGTAACGACAACATCCGAAAAGAATGAACCCATTCTGTTAATGTTCTAAAACATACTATTAATTGTTTTGTTCGTATGATATCCATCTAAATGCATGCTTATGACGCTTCGCTACTTGCTCGGACTACTTTGTTGGCTTATGCCACTGGCCGCTGTGCACGCGCAGAATACAGGAATACTCAGCGGCACCGTGCGCGACCGGGCTACTCAGCAGCTCTTGCCCGGCGTAACGGTCGCGCTGGAAGGGGGCAGCCTAGGTACTGCGACCGATGAGGAAGGGCGTTTTCGGCTGACCAACATTCCGACGGGGAGCTACAATGTGCGGGTGTCGTTTATTGGCTACGAGCCGCTACTGCGCTCAAACGTGGTTATTACCTCCGGCAACGCCAACATCATCACCTTCGACTTACTGCCCGCGGCGCGCACGCTAGGGGAGGTGCAAGTAACGGCCAACCGAGCCATCAGGGTAGCCACGCCCGAAACGCCCTTAAGCGTGCAGCGCCTGAACGTGGAGGAAATCAAAAGTAACCCAGGCGGCAACTTCGACATCTCGCGGGTTATCCAGGTGCTGCCGGGGGTAGGCGGCGGTGGCACGAGCGGCACCGCTGGCTTCCGCAACGACATTATCATTCGGGGTGGGGCGCCCAACGAGAACGTGTATTACCTCGATGGTATTGAGGTGCCCGTTATCAATCACTTCCAAACGCAAGGCAGTGCTGGCGGCCCCACGGGGATGCTCAACGTAAGCTTTATCGAAGACGCAACGCTCAGCTCCTCCGCGTTCGAGGCTCGCTACGACAACGCCCTGAGCAGCGTGCTCCAGTTCCGGCAGCGCGACGGCAACCCCGACCGGGTGCAGGGCAATGTGCGCCTGAGTGGTACAGAGGTGGCGGGCACGCTGGAAGGGCCGCTGGCCAAGAATACCACGTTTCTGGCCTCCGTTCGGCGCTCTTACTTGCAGGTGTTGTTCAAAGCCATCGACTTGCCCATTCGCCCCGATTACTGGGATGCGCAGTTTAAAATCACCACCAAGCTCTCGTCCAAAACGACCCTGACGGCGCTGGGCCTAGGTGCCATCGACCACTTTGAGGTAGCTGTGCCCCGCAAGACTACCCCCGACAAGGAGTACGTGTTGCTCAACACGCCCGCTATCGACCAATGGAACTACACGGTGGGGGTGTCGCTGCGCCAACTGCTAGAGCGTGGCTACCTGAATGTGGCCCTGAGCCGCACCCAGCTCAATAATCAGATTGACCGCTTTGAAGGCGGCACCGCTTTCGCCGGCGATGAGGGCCGGCGGGTGCTGCTCACCCGCTCCGGCGAAACGGAAAACAAGCTGCGCGTCGACGTCAACCGGAGCATTAGGAAATGGCAGTATGCCTACGGCGGCGTGGGGCAGTGGATCGAATACGACAGTCGCTACTTTCTGCGGCTGCGCCGGGAGGTGCTCAAACCCGATGGCACGGTGCAACAACCCGGCGTCGACGTACGCTTTCAGTCTGCGCTGAGCTTTGCCCGCTTTGGGGCTTTTGCCCAAGTGACGCGCCCCTTTCTCCCCGACGACCGCCTGACCCTTTCCGCCGGAGTTCGGGCCGACGGCAACTCTTTCACCGAGGGTGGGGCCAACCCGCTGCGTACCTTATCGCCGCGACTGTCGGCCTCGTATGCGCTAGCTTCGCGCTGGAACCTGAACGCCTCCATTAGGCGCTACTACAAGATTCCGCCCTCCACCTTGCTAGGTTTCCGCGACGCGACGGGCCAACTCGCGAACCAGCGCAACCGCTACATCGGCAGCACGCATTACGTGACGGGGTTGGAATATTTGCCCACACCCACGACTCGCTTCACCCTGGAGGGCTTCTGGAAGCAGTACGACCACTACCCCGTGAGTGTGCGCGACGGTATTTCGCTGGCTAACCTAGGGGGCGACTTCGCTGCTCTTGGCAACGAGGCCGTAATCAGCACGGGCCGCGGCCGTGCCTTCGGTGGGGATTTCTTTTTCCAGCAAAAGCTCACCAAAAACATCTTCGCGGTAGCTTCCTACACGTGGTTTCGCAGCGAGTTTACGGGTGCCGACGGCGCTTATAAGCCCTCCGCCTGGGATACGCGCCACCTAGCTTCAGCGCTGTTGGGGCGTAAGTTTAAGCGGGGGTGGGAAATGGGCCTGAAGTATCGGTTCGCTGGAGGAGCGCCTTACACCCCGTTCAACGCCGAGCTTTCGCAGCAGAACTACCTCACGCTAGCCCAAGGAGTACTCGATTATAACCAGCTCAATACGCAGCGCCTCAGTAACTTTCAGCAGTTTGACTTTCGCCTTGACAAGAAGTACAACTTGCGGCGCGTGACCATCGACTTGTTCGTTGACATACAAAACGCCTTCCTGCTCCCCACGCCCGGCGTGCCCAACTACACCTTCCAACGCACACCCGACAACACTAGCTTCGTCACGACTGACAGCCAGCCCGTCCGCCCCGACGGCTCCAACGCCATTCCGATTCTACTGACCAACAACGACGCAACGGTACTGCCTACCATCGGGTTTATCGTGGAGTTTTAAGACTCTAGGCCGCGCTTGTCGCTACCCAAAAAAGCCTGACTGTGACTACAGCCAGGCTTTTTTGTAGCTAGAACAGGCAGCGGGCTACGAATGATCCTGCATTATTTTTTTCTCCAGCGCGGCATGGTTGGCTGCAAACTGCTGGTGCTGCTCGGGCGTGCGCTCGGTGCCCATGCTGTCGAGCTGCTTCTGAATTTCTGCCGCCGTTGAATCGGTGCCGTAGATGGGCGTGCCGGGCTGCTGCCGCCACGACTCGTGCAAGCTGCCACCGTCTACGGGGTCAAAGCCTAGCTCATCCACCAGTTGCATCACCTTCTGCTTGTTCGCGGCATCGTCGCCCGACACGGGCAGGCCGATGCGGCCGGGAGTACCAGCGGGCTTGCCAGCGTTGCCGAGGCTCGAGAAAGCGATGTTATTGAACACCTTAATGACGGGCCGACCTAGGTGCTGCTGCACCCACTCGCTTTCGGTCAGGTTGCTCTCGCCGTCGAACTCCGGCATCTGCCCATCGCGCAGCTTGGGGTAGTAGTTGCTCGTGTCAACCACGACTACATCGTCCGAAACACCCTCGAACAAGTCTTGGGGGAGGTCAGGGATGTTCTTCAACGGAATGGTCACGATGACAATTTCACCGCTGCGAGCGGCCTCTTGGGGCGTGACGGCCGTGGCGCCGGTCTTGGCCACCACGTCCTGTAGCGTTTCGGGGCCGCGGGAGTTGGCAATGGATACTTTATGACCTAGGCTGGTCAGCCGGCCGGCGAGGGTGCTGCCGATGTAGCCGGCACCAATGATTCCAATATTCATCTTACGAGAAAATAAGAGACTTCTGCGCAGCTGCTTTGTGTAGCTGCATGTAGTAAGACCCGTCTGCCGGCGAAATTGTTTGTCTTCGGGGATGCTAGCTCGCGTAGCCAACAGGTGGGCTTTAGCAGGTAAGTGCTTGGCCCCAGCGGAGATTCGGTTACAACAACCAGAGATTTAGCTAGCTCGGGGCTTTGGGGTTGACGGAACTTTGCTTCCGCAATCCATTACTCAAGCTCATGAAACTCGTCGTAACTGGCTCGCTGGGCAACATCAGCGCGCCCCTCACCCAAGAACTCCTGCAACAAGGCCATACCGTCACGGTCATCAGCAGCAAGCCGGATAAGCGCCGGGCTATTGAAGCCCTGGGTGCTGCGGCTGCCATCGGCACGATAGAAGACGTTCGGTTTCTGACCGCCACCTTCAACGGGGCCGATGCCGTGTACTGTATGCTGCCGCCCTTCAACTACTTCGACCCGGCCATCGACGTGATGGTCGAGGCCCGCAAGCTGACCACGGCGTATGCCGAGGCCATCCGGCAATCGGGTGTAAAACGGGTCATTCACCTGAGCAGCGTGGGTGCGCACCTCGCCGAAGGTAATGGCGTGCTAGCTTTTCATCACCTTGCCGAGCGTATCCTCCGGGAGCTGCCAGCCGACGTGTCCATCACCCACATGCGCCCCGTTGGGTTCTACACTAATCTGTTCAGCTACATGGATATGATACGAGGGGAAGGGCTGCTGGGCCGGTTCTTAACCCTGCGCTATTCGGGCTTGCTGGCCGCGATAACCGGCAAAACGGGCGTCATTGCTGCCAACTTCGGAGCCGAGGACAAGACGCCCTGGGTTTCGCCGCGCGATATTGCCGCCGCCGTGGCCGAAGAGCTGACCACGCCTTTTGCGGGCCGCAACGTGCGCTACGTGGCCAGCGACGAGCTAACTTGTAACCAAGTTGCTAGCATCCTAGGTCAGGCCATTGGCAAGCCGTACTTACAATGGGCGCTCATGAGCGACAAACAGATGCAAAGCGGTTTAGAAATGTTTAAAGTGCCGAAAGCACGGGCCGTAGGTATCGTGGAAATGAATGCGGCCATTCACAGCGGGCTGATCGACGAGGATTACTACCGCCACCGGCCCGTGTTGGGTAAGGTCAAGCTGGCCGATTTCGCCCCCGAATTCGCGGCAGTTTATCACAAAAGGTAATGCGCAAAGACCATGGCAACCAAGCAGCCGTACCGATTCAAGACCATCACGGAGTATTGCCGGTTGGCTAACTTTCCCAAGCCGGCGCATCCCTTAATCAGCATCATCGATATGTCGGCGGTGGAGCCGCTGGCCGATTATGAACCGATAAGCCTAGTCGCGGACTTTTATATCATCTCGCTGAAAAGAGATTTCAAAACCAAGGTGCATTATGGGCAGCAGTTGTATGATTTCGACGAGGGTGTGCTGTCTTTTATGGCGCCTAACCAAGTTTTTAGCGTTGAGGTGACAGCGGGTGCCGAGCGAAAACAAGCGGGTTGGATGCTGCTGCTGCACCCTGATTTTCTGTGGAATACGCCGCTGGCAACTAAAATCAAGCAATACGAATACTTCAGCTACGCCGTCCACGAAGCTCTGCACCTCTCCGACCAAGAAGAGCAGAAGGTCACCATGGTTGTCCAGCACATCGAGCAGGAGTACCGCGGCAACATGGACCGGTTTAGCCAGGACGTAATTATTGCGCAACTCGACGTCTTGCTCACCTACTCGGAGCGGTTTTACCACCGGCAGTTCTTAACCCGCAGAGTAGCAAATCATCAACTTTTACAGCGGCTGGAAACGGTCCTGGCGGCCTACTTTACGAGCGAGGCCCTGCCGACAATCGGCTTACCGACTGTGCAGTACGTGGCCGACCAGCTGAACGTATCACCCAATTATTTGAGCGGCTTGCTTCAGGTGCTCACTGGCCAAAGCACCCAGCAGCACATCCACGACAAGCTGATTGAAAAAGCCAAAGCCCAGCTCTCCACCACCAACTTATCGGTCAGTGAAATTGCCTACGCGCTAGGGTTCGAGCATGCGCAGTCGTTCAGCCGCTTGTTTAAGACCAAGACGAGCCTCTCACCGCTGGAATTCCGGCAGTCGTTCAACTAAGAATGGTGCATTTTCTGACTACGCTGGTGCTGCGCAATGCGCCGCTGTATTATTTCGGGTGGGTGTGCTTGGTCGCGGCGCTGGTTTGCGCGGTGCTCACCCAGTTTAGTAGCAGGCAGGTGATGGGCGTCAATGCTTGGGGAAAACCGGCTAAGTTTTTCATCTCCATCAGCCTGTTCGCTTGGACGATGGGCTGGTACCTAGGGTACCTCGGACCTCAACCCGCCGTGGCCCTGTACACCTGGGTGGTGGTGGGAACCCTAGCTTTCGAGCTGCTTTGTATCACCGGGCAGGCCGCTCGGGGGCAACGCTCTCACTTCAATACCGCTTCGTCGTTCGGCACAGCGCTGTCCATTGCGATGGGTGTGGCCATTGTAGTCATGACGTTGTGGACGGCTTATATCGGACTGGTGTTTGGCCAAGCGCCGCTACTGGGTTTGCCGCCGGCCTACGCCTGGGCCATTCGGCTGGGAATTGGCTTGTTCGTGGTCTTTGCTCTCCAGGGTGGGCTGATGGTGTCGCGGCTGGCCCACACCGTGGGCGGCCCTGATGGTGGCCCCGGTCTGCCTGGTCTCGGCTGGAGCACCCGCCATGGCGACTTGCGCGTGGCTCACTTCATCGGGATGCACGCCTTGCAGGTGCTGCCGCTGCTGGCCTGGTATGGTCAGCTCAGCGTGCCAGCGACCGGGCTAGTGGCGTTACTCTACGCCAGCTTGGCCGGGGCAGTGCTGGTCCAGGCATTGCGCGGCCGGGCGTTGGGGCGTCGGCGGTTATTCCTAGGTGTTTAAAAAAAGCCTGAACGCCAGACTCTTTGCCTGTGCTAGTTGGCTGCTGCCGCCGGCTGGTTCTTTCCCACGCGACCTAGGTGCGTGTCTTGGAAGCCAGTCGTATACTTGAGGCCGTAGCCCAGGGACCGGTCGAAAGCGCTGTGAAAGAGGAGTACCGTACCTGCCAGCATCAGCACGGGTAGTCCTAACCACCAGCCTGCAACCCCTACTACCATGGCTAGTGCTTTATGGTGGGCGAAGTTGTAGCAAAAGGCGCCCACGCGGGGTCCAGCTAGGTAGCCGATCATGCTGAGGTCAGGGAGCAGAAAGACGGCGGGCAGCACCCACCAGGCGTAGGGCAGGTGGGCAAACACGACCAGGGCGAACAGTGCTTCGGCTAGTTCTTCGGTTTTCAGTAGGGTTTTCATAAGGAGAGAAAGAAGGAGGGTAAAAATCAATACCCAAAAGTCCTCCTACTTGGCCCCATAAAACGATAACAAAAGCTAACAAATGAGCCGTTGCGGGAGCAGTCAGCTCCTGGCTACTTCTCCTTGCCCGGTTTTCGCGCCACCCGCCCCCGAATGCGGCTCAGCGAAACCGGCGTGACGCCTAAGTAGTTGGCGACCAGGTGCTGCGGGATGCGCTCTAAAATCTTGGTTTTGCCGCTGGCTAGCAGCGCGCGGTAACGCTCTTCGGGCGAGAGTAGCAGTTGCTCGACCAAGCGAGCATCCGTGCCGAGCATGTGGTATTCGGCCACGAGACGCCCAAACCGCTCGTACACCGGCCGTTCATCGTAGAGCTGACGCAGCACCGCATAGTCAAAGACGACCAACTCGGTGTCGGCTAGGGCCTGAATGCTAAGCTGACTGGGCTGCCCCGTTAGGCAACCGGAGTAATCCCCCAGCAGGTGGTTTTCAAAGAAGAAGTACGTGGTGCGCTCTTCCCCGTCGGGGCTAGGGTAGTAGAGGCGGCAGGTACCGTTGAGCAGCAAAGCTAGCTCTGGGAGGTGCTCGCCAGCTTGCACAAAATGCTCCCCGCGAGCTAAGTGGCGCGGGCGCAGGGCCTCCGCCAGCGGTTGCCAATCGGCATCTGTCAGCGAGGGAACGAAGCGGTGAAGATAGGCGCGTAGCGGGTGCATGGAAACGGAGAATTCGTAGTGATAGATCAGTAGCTCCGCTAAAGTAGGATGTTGTGGAGCAAAACCGTTGGCTCACCTCTACGCAGGCTCGTTTGAGGCCAGGCCGTTCTTAGGTTCCCGGTGCAGAGCGGCTAAAAAGGGTTTGCAAATAGCCAACGTTGGCGATGATGAGCACCGTGGTGAAGTACGACACCACCATTTCGCCCATCGCGCAGACTTGCGCGGCCGGTGTAGCCGGGTGCATTTCGCCCCCGCCGGCTGTGGTGTACTTGCCTAGGCTGAAGTAGAGGAAGGTGAGTAACTGCGCTGCCAGTCCGTGGCCTAGTTGGCCCTTGGGTACCAGGAAAGAGCTTGGGTTAATCTGGTAGAGGCAGTAATAATCAATGGCGAACGAGAGCACAATGAGCAATACTTGCATGACCAGAAAACCCATCAAATAGCGTAGATGGTACGCGGAAGATACTGTTCGCCGTATCCAGTGCAGCGTTGCTCCTAAAAAGTAGAGCACCTTCAGCATGGTCATGAGCAATAGTAGGGCGGTATTGATACCTGGGCTGTTGAGCTCATAGAGGTCAAAGACGAACAAGAGGATTCCGCCGAGAATGATGCTGACAAATAGGGCGATGGCCCGGAGAATCGGAAAATGCATAACAGGCAAAAGTACCGTGCTGCCTAGCCTAGCTAAACGAACAGTCTTCTTTAGGATGTGTGTCTGGCCAAGTAAGGGAAAAGGTGCTTAAGTGTAAGATCTCTCAGCGCATTTTCAACGGGGCATGCCAGTGGCTATCCGAACTGACGTATAGGTGAATTGAAGGAGCCAAGAAGGTGCAGCAATTCAGTGTCAACACGGATGTTTCATGCAGCAGCTATCCTCTCCTTTGCGGTTTGTTCCATTTCAGTTGGTTCGCTCTACATCCCTTAAGTAGGGTCGCTCAGCGGCTCTTTGTGGGTAGGGCAGTGGAGTTCCTGCTGATCAGTCTTGCCATATGCTCTCTATTCAGGCTCCTACGCTCGGCCCTATCCTAGGCTACACTACCCACGAACAAGCCCGCATTTGGCTTCGCGGTGACCGGCGCTCCACGGAACGGCGGTACTTTGGGGTGGTTCAACTCCAACACCCAACAACCGGTTTGGGGAGCCAACAGTATCAGAAGCTGGAACCGCATTTCGATATGACCGGGGTGGTTGCTTTTACCGGGCTAGAACCCAATACCACCTATCATTACCGCGCAGGCTGGGTGGAAACGGATGCCGACGTGGAGCTGAACCAATTACCCACGGATCCGGCCGAGCTGGACTGGGGCCAAGCAGAAGAAATACCCTTTCGGACCGGAAGCAACAATGCCGTCCAGGAGCGCACGTTGGTAGTCGGCTCGTGTCGCTACTTGCTCAAGATGCGCCTGTTGGGCTTGGATGTCGATGTATTCGATGAGCGTGGCGACAAAGTCTTTCGCAGCATTCTGGCGCAGAAAGATGATGTCGATGCCTTGGTGATGATGGGAGACCAGATCTATGCGGACGACCTCAACTTCTTCCGTCCAGATACCACTATGGGGCAGTTTCTAGGTCGTTACCAAGAGGCTTTTGGGCAGCCCTACCTACGGCGGCTCATGCAGCAAGTGCCCACCTATATGATTCTCGACGACCACGAGATTGAGGACAACTGGCCTCAGAAAGCAACCCAGCGGGACCGGATCTTGCTTTACTCCAAAGCCATCCACGCTTATCAGATTTACCAAGTCAGCCATAGTCCGGTGTTCGCACTGGATGCGCAGGGGTATATCACGGGCACGCCAGATCGGTTCTGGTACACCTTCCGCGACGGCTGCGTGGACTGCTTCGTCATGGATGTGCGCACGGAGCGCGTGTGGCACGAGGATTCTACGAAGCGGAGCTTGATTACGCGCGTGCAAATGGAGGCGCTGCAACAGTGGCTGGTGAAGGGCTCGGACGCGGACCGCGTTAAGTTGATTGTGACGTCCGTGCCGGTGTTCCCCGACTTGCAGGCGAGCGACGAACAAACCGACAAATGGGGTGGCTTCCTGCGGGAGCGCACCCAACTGCTCGACTTTATCAAGCAGAATGCCGTGCGCAAGGTGGTTTTTATGTCGGGCGATGTGCACTGCTCCTTCACGGCGGAGTTGACCTGCAAGCAGGACCCGACCTTCAAGGTGGTGTCGGTTATCTCCTCCTCTTTCTTCTGGCCGTACCCGCACATGCGCGCAACAAACTTTCAACTCGACGGAGCCTTGCGCGTGCCCAAAGACCACCCGAACGAGTACCACGTAGGAAGCGCCAGCACCGTGTTTTCGGAAGACAACTTCGGCCGCCTCACGTGTCGCCCGGATAGGATTAGTGTAACCTACTTCGACCGCAAAGGGAAGCAGTTGAGCCCGCGCCCAGCCACACATTCATTCTCAACTCGTGCGGAGGAGCTAGGAACCTAGCGGCAGGCATGCCTTCTCCTTGCGCGAGTCAATTGGCTGCCGACTGGCTTGTATCAGCAGTTAACCCGAACTGAGCGGCTACTCCTTGCCGGAAGGCCTCGGGGCCAACGGCCAGCCGCTGCGCATAGATAGCTACGGCATCGCTTCCGGCCTGATAGCGGAGTTGGTCTTTTTCTTCAGTAGCGGCCTGATATACCACTTCGGCAATAGCCTCGGGAGACGCAAAATGAACCGTATTATCACCGCTTTGGGTGCCCATGAGTTTCTCCAACAGGCCGGCGTAGGCTTCGTTTTGCGCAACTTGCAGCGAGCGGCCCGTGAAGTCGGTAGCAATGCCACCGGGCGAGATTGTTTTGATCGTAATGTTGTGCAGGGCTAGCTCGAACGATAGGCTCTCACTCCAGCCTTCGATGGCCCACTTGGTGGCGTGGTAGAGCGAGTACAACGGAAAGGCAATGAGCCCGCCGATAGACGTCGTGTTGAGAATACGGCCAGACCTCTTCTCCCGCAAGTGAGGCAGAAACGCTTTGGTTACCCGAATCACGCCCAACAAATTGGTGTTAACCAGGTGAGTAATCTGCTCATCCGATAAGGCTTCCAACGCGCCGATAAGGCCATAGCCGGCGTTGTTGAACACCACATCCACGGGGTATAGGGCAATAGCGCGGTGCACAGTCGTTTCAATCTGGGCTAGGTCGGTCACGTCCAGTGGCAGCAGGTGCACGTTTGGCAGCTGTGTCAACTCGGTTTCGTGTTCGGGGTGGCGCATGGTAGCAATGACGTTCCAGCCGCGAGCGGCGAAGAGCTTTGCGGTGGCTTTGCCTAAGCCAGAGGAGGCGCCAGTGATGAAAATAGCGGGCATAAGTAGGGCATAAGGGGTGTTTGTGGAAAGTAAAGACAGAGGTAAGCGACAACAAGTGAGATACTTCTGGGCAGCCTAACTTGTGCTACCCAGCTACGAGGCAGATCTTGCCGGCTTGGTCAGAATACTTGTTGCGTCGGCTTAGTGGGCCGGCGCAGCTCCTTGCACGCTGGACGGCGTGCGGCCAAAGAGCTGCTTAAACGCGGACGAGAAGTGCGCCAAGCTCTCGAAGCCGACCTCGTGGTACACGTCTGAGGGGCGCTTGTTCTCCTCCTGCAACAAGTAGTGGGCTTCTTCTAGCCGCTTTTGGTACAGCCAGCGGTTGGGGGAGGTATGGAAGATCTTGCCGAAGTCCCGCTTGAAGGCGGCTAGGCTCCGGCCAGTCAGGTAGGCAAGTTGTCTCGGGGCCACATTGAACCGGAAGTTCTGTTGCATGAACGTTTCCAGGTTGATCTTGCCGGGTTGTCCGAAGTCGAACAGTACCTGTTGTAGCGCTGGATGCGTTTCTAGCAACAGCTGCAGAGCTTCCTGCTGCTTATGCTTTGCTGCTGACGCGGACAGCGGCACCTCAAAATGGTGCTGTAGTGACTCGTAGAAGCAGTGGAGTAGGGGGCTGTGGGCCAGCGCTAGTACGGCCGTGCTGGCCACAAAAGGCTGCTCGCCGCTTACCACCGTATACTGTTGACTGAATTCCTGCAGTAGGGCATGGTCAAAGATGACCGTAATGGCCCGAAAAGGACCGTTCTCAGCCGGCTGTTTGGTGAATTTAGCCAGGAAGTTTCTCCGGTAAAACAGCAAGCTGCCCGCCTCAAATATGCGACTTTCGCCGGCCTCAATTACTCGCAAGCTGCCCGCGAGAATGTAGCTCATGCCGTGCTCGGCAACACACTGCTCACTGGCCATATGGCGGCTTGCGTAGTGTGAATGCACAATACCTAGCTCTGTACTGGCGGGCGACGGCTCCGTTCTCATAAAGTTTCCCGGTTACACTTGACTCGACAAAGGTCGGCGGCTGAGGCTAGGGAATGTTTGCGTGAGAAGCTCAATTTTTCGTTGGCAGGAAGTGCCCAGGTATTTTCATTAGTTACAGCTACACGCCTATCCTAAACCGCACAGTCTGGAATTATTACTAACAAAAAACCCGACTCTCGCGCTGATGAGTCGGGTTTTGTTGAGAAAAAGCTAGGGTCACGTACTACCGCAGGGGGGCGGTGGTGAGTGGCGTAACAGGAGTTTCGTGGGGAATACGGCCTTGGAAATGCGGCATGGAAACATTGGGAAGGCGTGGCAACACGTAGCGAGCGAAATAATCGGCTTCGTCGAGTAGGGGGTAGCCGGAGAAGATGAAGGCGCGGAAGCCCATATCCATGTAGCGGTTGAGCTTCTCCACAATCTGATCGGGTGTGCCGACCAGGGCGCCACCGGCCCCCGAGCGGGCTTTGCCGATATCCGTCCAGAGCAGGGGCTCCACGAAGCCTTCGTTATCGGCGTGCTCGCGCAACTGGTTTTGGCGATGCACGCCCAACGACCAAGAGTCCTGCGCCCGGCTCTTGATTTCGGCTCCTTTCGCCGGATCAAACTTCGACATGAGCTTACGGGCGTAGGTGCGGGCCTCCGACTCCGTTTCGCGCACGATGACGTGAATGCGTAAGCCAAAGTCAATCTGCCGGCCGTGGCGGGCGGCGCGGGCACTGAGGTCCTGCATGGTCTCGTAGAGCATTTCTTCCGTCTCGGGCCACATCAGGAACATGTCGCAGTATTGAGCGCACACTTCGCGGGCGCCTTCCGAAGTGCCGCCAAAGTATAGCAGCGGACCGCCGTTTTGCTGGTAGGGCTTGGCCGGGTCCGAGGGCATATCAAACTGGTATAGCTCGCCTTTGTGCACAATGCGCTCCTGGGTCCAGGCTTGGCGCAGAATCTCGATGGTTTCGGCGCAGCGTTGGTAGCGCAGTTCGGGCACTTCGCGCAAGCCGGGCAGGTCAGAGTTGATGATGTTGATGGTGAGCCGGCCTTCGAGCATGTGGTCGAGCGAGGCGAGGGCGCGGGCGAGCATGGGCGGGTGAATCTCGCCGGTGCGAATAGCCGTCAGCAAGTTGATGCGCGAGGTTTGGGGGGCAATGCCCGCTGCAAACGTCAGTACATCCTGCCCAACGGTGTAAGAGGTCGGCAGCAGAATATTGGAATAGCCTAGCCGCTCGGCCGAGAGCGTAATATCCCGGCAGTGCGCCCAAGAGCTGCGGTACGCGCCATCGAGCACGCTTAGGTACTGGGTATCGCCGCCGCACAAATCATCAAACCAGGAAATTTCGGCCACGCGCTGCGGCGTGCGAATGGCAACGGAGGAAATAGGAGAAGAAAGAGACATAACTCGGAAAAACGAGAATACAGTTTCAGAAACCGGGAGAAGGTGAAGTGGTGTGCGGCCCGCTTAGCTAACCGTTGCTTTCCGTTGGTTTGCAGCAACATACAAACCTAGCCCTACGATAGCCATTACGGCAACATCGCGCGCTTCGGTGCCGGTACTACTCAGCAACAGCCACAGGCACAAGCCTACGCACACGGCGGCTACCACGCTCCCGCCCAGCACCCGAAAAGGCGCCGGGTGCTCGGGTTGGCGCCGGCGCAATACAGGCAAGGCCGCACATGTGAGGGCGAAGTAGGTGAGCCGGATAATTGTGGAAAGGGTAAGCGCGTAAATGAACGTTCCCGAAATAGCTAGCACGAGCTTCAGCACCGCCGATACCAGCAAGGCCACGTAGGGCGTGCGGAACCGCGGGTGCGTAGCCCGGAAAATAGCGGGAATTTGTCCTTGCTCGGCCAGGGCAAACAACAACCTAGGTCCCGTGAGCATGAGCGCATTGAGGGTGCCTAGGGCCGTTAGCATCGCTGCTACCGCTACGAGCGCCCCAGCGCCGGGTCCCAGAAATTGCTGCGAGGCACTAGCTAAGGGCCGCTCAGCGGTAGCTAGGTTCGGGAGCGTGCCGATGCACACCACTTGCACCAATAAGAACAGTACAGCCACCGTGGCAATGGCCGTGAATAAGGCGAACGGCACATTGCGCTGGGGCTGCTGAATCTCACTGGCCGGAATAGCCGCCACATCGAAGCCTGAGAAGGTGAAAATGAGCAGTAGTACCGCGCTGGAAAAGCTAGGATACGTGGGAAGAACCGCAAACGAAAACGCCTGCCAATTCACAAAGAACAACCCAACGGTCGTAAACAGGATTAGGAGCACCAACTTGCTTACCGTGAAGAGGTTGTTTACCAGCGAAGCCGTGCGCACGCCTACCCAGTTGAGTAGGGTTAGGCTTGCGATAAGTCCAGCCATCAGCGCCGCCCGGCCGGTACCCGCTCCTACGGTTGGCCAGAAGTAAGCAGCATAATCGGTAAACAAGTTGCAGAGGGCGGCAAAGCTAGCCAAGCGCGAAATCCACAGCAGCCAGCCTACCTCAAACCCAACGAGCGGCCCGAATGCTTCACGCGCATATAAGTACGGGCCACCGGCCCCGCTGAACCGGCTGCTGACCTCAGCAAAGCACAAGATGATAAGCGAGACAATCGCCGCGCTGACGACATAGGCAGCTAGGCTATAGGTGCCAACCAAGGCGTAGATTTTGGCTGGAAGCCCCAGAATACCAGCGCCAATGGTAATATTAATGATGAGCGCCACGAAGTCCCAGCGCCGGATGCCGCGCACCAGTTCGGGCCGTGCCGCGGCCGGGGAAATAGAAGTCATGCAAACAAAGGAAAGCGGATAAGAAGAGGGCAGCCCGAAGACGACCTGAGCAGGCTAGGTTGTTGTGAGACAACAACAGCGGCACTTTCCAGTCAGCTTTGCTAGTAGCATGTGAGTTAGGAAAAAAGAAAAGGCTCTTGCATCTACACTTGTCACAACAGCCAGGTCGAGCAGTGACAAAGATAAGAAGCACCCTCACGGGCACAAGCCTCTACCCATACGGCTAGGCCACATTCCTTATTCCGTAAAAAGAGGTGTGTTTATACAGTGCCGGGCCGAATGGAACAAGCGGAGTAGCGTCTTACTGGTACTGATCAGTGACTTGCTCAATCGGCTGCCGCTCACAACTTGATGACCTACAGTATCTCAAGTAGCCCGATTCGCATAGCCAAGCAGTGGCAGCCGATTACACAGCTTCTAGTGCTAGACGCGAGTAGAATAACTCTACGAATTGAAGTTGGTTGCCAGGAACTGTGGCCACAATCCATGGCCCTTCTGTTCGAGTTTATCAATATGGGAAGCTAGGCGTAGGATCTGTTCAGCCTTGCGAATCAATTTTTCCCCTTCCGGAGAGTGTCCTCGTTTCTTGCGGCTCATTGCTGTCGTTCCATAATCGTTCGTTAAAATTATAGAAAAGATGGCAATAATGACAAACGTATAGAGGGCTTTAGTAACTTCTGGAACAGCTTGCTCGCCTAGTAGCTGTCAGCGTGACGAGTTTTAAGTAAGTGAGTATGGCGCAATTCAGCCCTGTCAACCTTACGCTAGACCGGTTATCGACTTATGCTCTCCCTCGTACTCGTGGGCTTCTAAGTGCACTAAGAGTTGATCCATAGATAGTTCTCCGCATAGGAAAGTATCTAGCAACAGACGCTGATAGGGCGTCAGTGCCAGGAAAGGGTGCGCGGGATAGTGGAACGCAAAATAGATAGCGAGGCGGCGCGCTTGCCAAGAAGAGGAGGGAGCAGAAGAGGAAAGCACAACAGTCAGTAAAACTACGGACTGTAAAGATTGCAAATACGTACAAATATCACAAGCTGGACCGGCTAGCTTGGTGGTTTTGGTGGTTTATACGTAGTAATTCATAAGCAGAGCGCACGGCTTCAAATGAGAGAAGAGAGCTTATCCTCAAGTGATAAAATCAATCTTTTCTCGACAATCGGTACTGAACACATTTCTATCAAGGGGCCTAGGCTATGCTTCCTAGGTGGATGCAACGCCGGAAGACGGCTATTCCCTGAGTGCAAATAGCGCCTGATAACTCTGCTGAAATACGAGAAGCGGAGTGGCATCAAGTTTTTGCAACAAAGAACGGACACCAAGCCAAGTAGCAGCGGATTAATAGGTTGTCTGCTTAGAAGTAGCCACCACGCACAAGAGCGGTAGCTGGTTCCACAGGTTTTGATACATTTACTGGTACCCACTACCTAGGTCTTGTCACTCACCTAGGCCTACCACCCACCCGGTAACTCATTATGAAAATCTTGCTAGTGGAAGACCACCCGGAGCTGGCCAAAAGCATTGCCAGCTACCTCACGCAGGAGCATTATATCTGCGAAGTGGCTCCCACGTTCGATGAGGCACGGGAGAAGCTAGCCTTGTTCACGTATGACTGTGTGCTACTGGATATTATGCTGCCTGACGGCAATGGCATCAGCCTGCTGAAGCTGCTGCGTAAGGAGGGCGTTGAAAGCAGCGTCATCATCATCTCGGCCCAAAACGCGCTGGATTTTAAGCTAACCGGCCTGAGTGAAGGCGCCGACGACTATATCACGAAGCCGTTTCCGCTCCCCGAGCTGCACGCCCGCATCAAAGCCATTATGCGGCGGCGCAGCGTGCACAAGAATAACATTATCACCTTCCAAGACATTACCGCCGACCTAGAGTCGCTAGAGTGCCGCGTGAATGGTAAGCTACTGAATCTCACGCGCAAGGAAACCAACTTACTGCTGTACTTCATCAACAACAAGGGCCGCATGCTCACGCGGCAGGCCATCGCGGCCCACCTCTGGGGCGACTACACCGACAACCTAGATAGCGTGGACTTTGTGTACCAGCACGTGAAAAACTTGCGCAAAAAAATCACGGACGCCGGCGGCAAGGATTACATCAGCACCGTGTATGGGTTCGGATACAAGCTAAACGCGGCCGACTCGTGAAGCTCAACTACCGCTACACCATCGCCTATGCGGTTATCACGTTTTTCGTCTTGAGCATCGGCTTTGCCATTGTGTACGCGGCCCTGTCGCGCAGCGTCACCCAAGCTACCATTGGCAAGCTCGAACACCTGAACGCAATCATTGTATCCCAGCTCAAAAGTGGGCGCGACTACACTGGCGACCCGTCGCGGACCAATGTACAGATCAGCCGAGCTAGCCTCGACTCGACGAGCCACGGCAGCACGGCCAGGATTCGTGACGAGTGGGACCCAACCCTTCAGTCGGAAGTATCTATTATTCGCCTGACGACCTACACGGTGGTGGGTGGGCAGCCGTACCGCATCATTAGCAAAGCCGCAGTGGTGGAGCCCAGCGATATGTACCTGACCGGCTTGATGCTGGTCTTTGCCTGGACGTTCGTCTTTCTACTCGCCCTAGTGGTTATTCTCAGCGAGGTAATTTCCTGGTACATTCTCAAGCCGTTCAACAACACGCTCCGCGGCATTCAGCTTTTCCAGCTCAGCCAGCAGAACACCATCGACCTGCACCCAAGTCGCACGGCCGAGTTCAACGTGCTCAACGAATTCCTAGTGCGCATGACGGCGCAGGCGCAAAGCGACTATCAGGGCCTGAAGGAGTTTTCCGAAAATGCATCGCACGAGCTGCAAACGCCCATCGCAAGTATTAAGGCCAAAATTGAGCTGCTGATAGACTCGGAGCTAACCAAAAAACAATTGCTCCTGCTCACCGGCATGCACGACGAGCTAGAGCGCCTCGCCAAAATCAACCAGTCGCTAACGCTGCTGGCGAAACTAGAGCACTACGAATCGCAACCTGAGGTGCGCACCGACCTGAGCCAGCTCGTGCGCACCACCGAAGCAGCCTTCGCCGACCTAGCCGAGATGAAGGGCATCCGGACGGTGGAGCAGATTGCCGACGATGTGCACGTGCCTTTCGATGACTCCTTAGCCCAGCTTCTGCTCAATAATCTGTTCAGCAACGCTATCCGGCACAACTTACCCGGCGGCGAAATTCAAATTCAGCTTTCTTCTTCAGAATTGGTGCTGGCGAATACCGGCCATGCGCCTTCCGCGCCCGTGAGTGAGTTGTTTGGGCGCTTCAAGAAAGGCAACGCCGCACTCGACTCCATTGGCATTGGGTTGGCTATCGTAAAGCGTATCAGCGAGTTATACGGCCATCGCATCAGCTATACGTACGAAGACGGCTGGCACCGTATTCGGCTAGCTTTTGCCCCTGATCAACCCTAGCTACCTGTTGACCTTGAGAACAAACGTTTGCGGTTGCCGCTCAAAATTTCAGATAATCGATAAGTTTTCTTCAAAATTCCTTCAAAATCGGGTGCTTCATTTGTAAGGCAACCTCGAACAAACAGGATCTTTCTCCTACTATTCGGCATCTCAAACGTTTCCACCCGTGGCTACCCAACTCTCACCAGCTTCTCGCTCCTACGCCACTACGGTGGAGGCCGCGCCGCTGGAGAAAGTTTCGCCTCGACGGCTCAAGGCTATCCTGAGTGGCTCGGTCGGCAATTTGGTGGAGTGGTACGACTGGTACGTTTTCTCGTCCTTCTCGCTGTACTTCTCGGGCTCGTTTTTTCCCTCCGGCGACCCCACTGCGCAGCTGCTTCAAACGGCCGGCATCTTTGCCCTAGGTTTCCTGATGCGCCCCATCGGGGGCTGGATGTTTGGCCGCATTGCCGATAAAGTAGGCCGCAAGCAGTCCATGACACTGTCGGTGCTGCTGATGTCGTTGGGCTCCTTGCTCATCGCCCTCACGCCGACTTACCAAACCGTGGGCATTGTGGCGCCCGTCATGCTGCTCACGGCCCGGCTGCTGCAAGGCCTGAGTGTGGGTGGCGAATACGGAGTGTCGGCCACGTACCTCAGCGAAATGGCCACCCGCAAACGGCGAGGTTTTTACTCTAGCTTCCTGTATTTCACGCTTATAGGAGCCCAATTACTAGCCCTCGGCATTCAACTGGTGCTGCAAAAAGTACTGCTCACGGAAGCGCAGCTTCTGAGCTGGGGCTGGCGTATTCCGTTTGTGATTGGCGCAGCTTTGTCGGTGGTGGCTTTGTACTTGCGCAGCAACCTCGACGAGACGCCTGTTTTCCAGACCCAGCAGCATACCCCCGACGACCAGCGGGGCAGCGTGCAAGTACTCCTGAAGCACCCGCGCGCCGTGCTGACGGTGGTGGGCCTCACGATGGGTGGCACGCTCGCCTTCTACACGTTCACCACCTACATGCTGAAGTTTTTGGTGAACACCGCCCACATGAGCAAGGAGTCGGCCACCAACATCTGCTTTCTGTCGTTGCTCGTGTTTGCGGGCTTGCAGCCGGTTTTCGGGGCGTTGTCCGACCGCATTGGGCGGCGGCCGCTGCTGCTGTTCTTTGGTTTGTTTGGGGCAGTGGGCACCGTCCCGCTGCTCACCGCCCTCAGCCACACCACCACGCCCTGGGTCGCCTTTGTGCTCCTGGTGGTAGCCCTCACCATCGTTAGCGGCTATAGCGGCATCAACGCCGTGGTGAAGGCAGAGCTGTTTCCCGTCGAAATCCGAGCCCTAGGTATCGGCTTGCCGCACGCTCTCACGGTGGCCCTATTTGGCGGCACCGCTGAATACCTAGCCTTGTGGTGGAAGGGCACGGGCCACGAATCGTATTTCTACTGGTATATCGCCGGCTGCATCGGGTTGTCGCTGCTGGTTTTCCTGTCGATGGAAGAAACCAGGCAAACTTCCCGACTTAACCTAGAGGAAGGCGGCTAAGCCCGCGCACCTCGATTTCCCGCTGATTCCTAGCTGTTTTTGCTCGCCAATCCGTTGGCGCCGGGCGCTTATTGCCTTCTCTGAGCTAGGCTGCCTTTCACTCGTCTTCTTTCCAGCGTACCTAATCTTCCTCATGAGTATGAACGCAACCACCACTTCCGCCGCCCTTCTCGACCGACTCAAGCCGCTGGGTTTTCAGCAGGCGCAGGCTGTCCGACTGAACCTAGCCCCCGCCGCCTTGGTGGAAGAAGCGCTTCGCAACGGTGAAGGTACGCTGACCGACACGGGTGCCCTGATGGCCGACACAGGCCAGTTCACGGGTCGCTCGCCCAAAGACCGTTTCATTGTGCGGGACGCCAGTACCACCGACAGCGTATGGTGGGGCGACATCAACATCCCGTTCGACGCGGAGAAGTTCGACCAGCTACACGCAAAGATGGTAGCCTATCTAGCCGACAAAACGCTGTACGTGCGGGAAGCCTACGCCGGCGCTCACCCCGCTTCGCAGCTCAAGCTCCGCGTGGTAAACGAGCTAGCTTGGCACAATCTCTTCTGCTACAATATGTTCTTGCGCCCCGAGGCCGGTGCCGACACCTCGTGGCTGCCCGATTTCAGCATCATCTGCGCGCCCGGCTTCGAGGCAGATCCGGCGGTGGATGGCACCCGGCAGAAGAACTTCGCCATCCTCAACTTCACCAAGAAGATGATCCTGATTGGGGGCACGGGCTATGCCGGCGAGATGAAGAAGGGCATCTTCGGGGTGCTCAACTACCTCTTGCCGCACGAGCAGAACACCTTGCCCATGCACTGCTCGGCCAACGTGGGCGAGGACGGCGACACGGCTATCTTCTTCGGGCTCTCGGGCACGGGCAAAACCACCCTTTCGGCCGACCCGCGCCGCGGCCTCATCGGCGACGACGAGCACGGCTGGCTGCCCGGCGACGGGGGCGTGTTTAACTTTGAAGGCGGCTGCTACGCCAAAGTCATTGACCTGAACCCGGAGAAAGAGCCTGAAATCTGGAACGCCATTAAGTTCGGCGCCATCGTAGAGAACACGCGCTTCGTGCCCGGCACCCGCACCGTAGACTACGCCAACACCTCCGTTACAGAAAATACGCGCACGGCCTACCCGCTGCCCTTCATCCCGAACGCAGTGGAGCCTTCCGTGGCGAGTTCGCCCAAGAACATTTTCTTCCTGACGGCGGATGCCTTTGGCGTGCTGCCACCTATCAGCAAGCTCGATAAGAGCCACGCTATGTATCATTTTCTCTCGGGCTATACAGCCAAGGTAGCGGGTACGGAAATGGGCATTACCGAGCCCCAAACGACTTTTTCGGCTTGTTTCGGCCAAGTATTTCTGCCGCTTTACCCTACGCAATATGCCGAAATGCTCGGGCAGAAAATGGACGAGCACCCCGATGTGCACGTGTGGCTGGTGAACACCGGCTGGAGCGGCGGCAGCTACGGCGTGGGCTCGCGCATGAAGCTAGCCTACACCCGCGCCATGATTACCGCCGCCCTCGACGGGGCACTCAACCACACGAGCTTCAGCCAACACCCCATCTTCGGGGTGAAAATTCCGAGCGCCGTGCCCGGCGTGCCCAGCCGTATTCTGGACCCGCGCAACACCTGGCAAGACCCGGAAGCCTACGACCGGACGGCCGCGGAGCTAGCCCAGAAGTTTGTGCAGAACTTCCAAAAGTTCGCCGCCTACGCCAACGACGACATCCTAGCTGGCGCGCCCAAGGTGGCCGCAGCAATAGCTGTGTAGCGGTTTCTATTCCTTCTTCTATCACTCATTCCTGGTCCGCGCGCCTCACCGGGGCGTGGGGCTAGGTAGCCCTTGCCTATTCCACCGGGGTTGCGGGGCCGCTGCACCCGGGAAATTTCCACCTTCTATTCTCTGCTTTCATGAAACGATTGTATTCGAACCTGACCGTGCAGGTCTTGACTGCCATTGCCCTAGGGGTGGTGGTGGGGGCGCTGTTCCCTAGCTTCGGTGCGGCGCTAAAGCCCGTTGCCGACACGTTTATCAGCTTGATCAAGATGCTGATTGCGCCCATCATTTTCCTCACGGTGGTGCTCGGTATTGCGGGCATGGGCAGCCTGAAGAAGGTGGGCCGCGTGGGCGGCAAGGCGCTGTTGTACTTTGAAATCGTGACGACCCTAGCCATCGGCATCGGCATTGTGGTGGCCAACGTGACCCAGCCCGGCGCCGGCGTACAAGCCACCGCCCAAGCCGTGCTGCAAGACACGAAGAAAGCTGAGGAAGCCGCCAAGTTCACTTCCCAAGCCGGCGAGATGAACTGGGTAGAGTTCTTCACGCACATCGTACCGAGTAATGTGGTCGATGCCTTTGCCAAAGGCGACATCCTGCAAGTATTGCTCTTCTCGGTGCTCTTTGGCCTAGCGCTCAACCAGATGGGGCAAGCCGCGCAGCCGCTCGTCAAAACCTTCGACCGGCTCTCACACGCCATGTTTGGGGTGTTGGCCATCGTGATGAAGCTAGCTCCGCTGGGGGCTTTTGGCGGCATGGCTTTCACTATTGGTAAGTACGGCATCGCCACGCTATTGCCCCTAGGCAAGCTTATGCTGGTGGTGTATACCACCATGTTCCTGTTCATCTTCGTGGTGCTGAACCTGATTCTGCGCTACTACAAGCTGCGCCTAGGTCCGTACCTGCGCTTCATCAAAGAAGAGATTCTGTTGGTGTTGGGCACGTCCTCCTCGGAGTCGGCGCTACCGCGCATGATCGACAAGCTGGAGCGCTACGGCTGCTCGCGCTCGGTGGCCGGCTTGGTTATCCCGACGGGTTACTCTTTCAACCTCGATGGCACTTCTATCTACTTATCCATTGCGGTAATCTTTCTGGCTCAAGCCTTTAATATCCCGCTGTCTGTTACCCAGCAGCTCACGCTGATTGCCATTCTGGTAGTTACCAGCAAAGGGGCGGCAGGCGTCACGGGTTCGGGCTTTATCGTGCTAGCCTCGACGCTGGCCGCTACCAAAACCATTCCGGTGGAGAGCGTGGCCTTGCTGCTCGGGGTCGACCGCTTTATGAGTGAGGCGCGGGCCATCACCAACGTTATCGGCAACGGCGTGGCCGCGCTGGTCATTGCCAAAAGCGAAGGAGAGTTCGACGAAACGCGCCACCAGTTGGCCTTGCAAGGCAACTCGGTACCAGAAGAACTGATGCCAGAGCCAGTCTCAATGATGCCCCGCGTGGAGAAACCTACGCCAAACGAAGCGCCGGTAGCCGTTGCGGCTCGGCACTAAACCCTAGGTCACGCGCCGCCTAAACACCGCGCTAGTTTCGCTCTCCTAGGGTTTGCCAAGCCCTAGGTAGCATCCGCCTCCCCAAACTCCCACTATTCTTTTTTCCCTCATGCACAAGCCTTTGAACTGGCTCCTACTCGTAGGTGCCCTGCTCGCTGGATCGGTAGCACACGCTCAGGTAATCATGCCGCCGACACCCGGCAAGGCGCCCGACCCGGCCCCCAACGTCGTTCCGAAGCCCGATGCGCAACCTGCCAAATCGGCGCCCTACGGAGCGGGCATGAAGATCAACATTTCGCCCGACGGCTCGAAGTACGTGCGCATCATGACCGCGCACCAGGTTTGGGCCCGCTACACGGAAAACAACACCGGTACCCTGTCGGCCACGGAGGAACCTACCCCTAGCCAGACCGATTTTAGCCTGCGCCGTTCCCGGGTACTGCTGGTGGCGCAGCTTAATTCGCGCTTCGTCATCATCACGCAGCTAGGTGTCAACTCGCAAAACACGCTGTCGGGTGGGGGGCCGGGTGAACCAACTGGGCCAGGCAAAAAGCCGTCGTTCTACCTGCACGACGCCACCGTTGACTATAAAGTAAACAGCCACCTGAGCCTAGGCGGCGGCTTGCATGCCTACAACGGCATTTCGCGCCAGAGCAGCTTCGCTGCCTTTTCGCTGATTACCCTGGATGTGCCTGGCACTCAGTGGCCCGTGACCGATGCCATCGACCAGACGGGCCGGGGGCTCGGCTTATTCGCCCACGGCCGGTTCGGGCACTTCGACTACCGTTTGTCAGTAAACGATGCCTTCCGCAACAACCTGAGCAGCACGCCCGCCACCCTCACCACCGATGTGGCGGCCTTCAACCCACGGGCGCGCGGAAAAGTGTACCAAGGCTATTTCACCTGGGAATTCCTGGAAAAAGAAGCCAACTTGGTGCCCTTCACAGTGGGTACTTACCTCGGCAGCAAGCGGGTTCTAAACATAGGGACGGGTTTCCTCTACTACGGCAATGGCATGTACATGCGGTCGGAGGCGGCACCTAGCTTGCAGCCCACTACCAGCGCCTGGACGATTCCGTACACGAAACAAGATCTGAGCGTGTTAGCCGCCGACATCTTCTACGATACGCCGGTCGACACGACTGCTGGCAACAAAACGGCGTTCACGGTTTACGGTGCCTTCTATCGCTACAACATGGGTTCTAACTTCATGCGCTACGGCGGCACCATCAACCCAGGGGCAGGCTCAGCCGTGCTCCGCGGCAATTCGATACCGGTGCTAGGCACCGGCACCGCCCAAACTATTCAGACGGGTTTCCTGCTGCCGCAAAGGTTGCTAGGTCCTAAAATCCGCCTGCAGCCGTACGTCGACTACACTCACGGGCGCTACGACGGCCTACGCCGCACCGACGGCCGCATACAGGACGTGCACGTTATGGACGGGGGCGTGAATGTGCTGCTCGACGGGCACCAGGCCAAAGTGACGCTGAACTACCGCGCCCGTCCCGACTTCAATAACATCAATAATCTTGACTACCGGCCTGAAGTCACGATGCAGTTGCAAGTGATTCTGTAGGCCTAGTTGGCACCCCGCGTGCAGCCGCTTTAGTGCACAGCCGACCTAGGCAAAGGCATCCTGAAGCACTGCTTATTACCCTTGTATTATGCTCAAAATCAACAAACAAGACGCCCTCAACTATCACGCTCAAGGCCCAGCCGGTAAGATTGAGGTAGTGCCCACCAAGCCTGTTAGTACCCAAGCCGACCTAGCCCTGGCGTACTCCCCCGGCGTGGCGGAACCTTGCATGGCCATCTTCGAAAACCCCGATGACGTGTACAAATACACGGCTAAAGGCAATTTGGTAGCGGTCATCAGCAACGGCACGGCAGTGCTGGGCCTCGGCAACATCGGCCCGGAAGCCTCGAAGCCGGTGATGGAGGGCAAAGGTGTGTTGTTCAAGAAGTTTGCCGGCATCGACTGCTTCGACATCGAGATTGACGCCACCGACCCCGACGAGTTCATCCGCATCGTGAAGGCCTTGGAGCCGACGTTTGGTGGTATCAACTTAGAAGATATTAAGGCGCCCGAGTGCTTCCGCATCGAGACGGCGCTGCGCGAGCAGATGAATATTCCACTCATGCACGACGACCAGCATGGTACCGCCATCATCACCTCGGCGGCCTTGCTGAATGCGCTAGAAGTGGTCGGCAAACAGATTGACAAAGTGAAGCTCGTCGTGAGCGGGGCAGGTGCCGCGGCCGTGTCTTGCCTGCGCTTGTACCTAGAGCTCGGCGTGAAGCTGGAGAACGTGGTGGTCTTCGACAAGGATGGCATCATCACCCCAGCCCGCACCGACCTAGCTCCTTTGCAGCTACAGTTTGCCACTACACGCCCGATCACGACGCTGGCCGAGGCTATGCAGGGTGCCGACGTGTTCCTAGGTCTCTCGGCGGCGAACGTGCTGCCGGCCGAGTTGCTGCTGACCATGGCGCCCAACCCCATTGTGTTTGCCCTAGCCAATCCCAACCCCGAGATTGACTACGACCTAGCCATCGCCACGCGCCACGACATCATTATGGCCACGGGCCGCTCCGACCACCCGAACCAGGTCAACAACGTGCTAGGCTTCCCCTACATCTTCCGGGGAGCCTTGGACGTGCGCGCCACCGAAATCAACGAGGCCATGAAGCTAGCCGCCGTGCACGCGCTGGCGGAGCTAGCCAAGGATACCGTGCCCGACCTCGTGAATAACGCCTACGGCGACAATACCCTCGCTTTTGGCCGCACCTACCTCATCCCCAAGCCGCTCGACCCACGCTTGATTCTAAGCATCAGTCCGGCCGTGGCGCGGGCTGCCATGGAAAGCGGCGTGGCTCGCCGTCCCATAACCGACTGGCTAGCCTACGACGAGGAACTGCGCGCCCGCCTAGGTGTCAATCAGAAGATTTTGAACCGCATTACCTCGGGCGCCAAGGCCAGCCCCAAGCGGGTTGTTTTTGCGGAGGGCGATAATTACAAGATCCTCAAGGCCGCACAAATTTTGGTGGAGGAAGGCATTGCCAATCCCATTTTGCTCGGCAACAAGGAGAAAGTAGCCGCCTTGGCCCAAGCGAACAACCTCGACCTAGCCGGTTGCGAAGTCATTGATATTCTGCAACAAGACGAGCAACGCCAAGCCTTTGCAGAGCACTTGTTTCAAAAGCGGCAACGCAAGGGTGTAACACTATACGAAGCTCAGCGCCTGCTGCGCGAACGGGATTATTACGGCGCGCTCATGCTGGAAACAGGTCAGGCCGACGCTTTTATCACAGGCCTAGCCAAAGATTATAGCAAGAGCATTTCGCCAGCTCTGCGCGTTATTGGGGTGGAACCTGGGCTCCAACGCGTAGCGAGTATGTACGTCATTCTACACAAAAAAGGCCCGTACTTCTTCGCCGATACCACCGTGAACATCAACCCCACGGCCGAAGATCTGGTGGACATTGTGGGGCTGACGGCTCGCAGCGTACGTGCCTTTGGCATCGAGCCCCGGGTGGCCATGATCAGCTACTCCAACTTCGGCTCCAACGCCGGTGAGTTGCCGGAGAAGATGCGCCGCGCCACGAACCTAGCTCAGCAGCGTTACCCTGACTTGTTGCTAGATGGTGAGATGCAGGCCAACACGGCACTGAACCGTGACTTGCTGCGCGAACAATACCCCTTCAGCCGCTTAGCCGATGCTGGTGCTAACACGCTCATCTTCCCCAATGTAGAATCGGGCAACATTGCCTACAAAGTGCTGCAGGAAATTGGCGGGGCCGAAGTCGTAGGTCCTATTCTGATGGGTATGCGCAAGCCTGTGCATATTCTTCAAATTGGTGCCTCGGTGCGCGAAATCGTGAACATGACTGCCATTGCCGTTATCGATGCCCAGAAACAGCCGTAAGTCTGCGCGATAGTAGTTAAGGCTGTATTGGTCGTGGGAGTAAGAAGTAGGGTAGAGCAGTAATAGGTAAAGCAAAACTGCGTCTTCAGACGTACCAGTAAACACAACATTCCAGCCTGTGGAGGCTGATTTTTTGGAAGGCTTCTACAGAGAGCAGCACAAAGCGGTGCTCTCTGTAGAAGCCTCATCTGGGTTTTGCTTAGCTAGTAAATTCCCTCTCCTCAGTGCGCTTCTGTACCCAGCAACCTAATCAGATCAACCGCTTGGACTAGCGGCGTGATTGTCTTGTGATGCGCAAGAGCGGAGCTTGTCAGAACTAGGGAACCGCTCTGGTAGTTATTGGTTAGTCGGAACCGTATTTTCGCGGCTCCCTCTGCTGCTCTATGCCTGACGCTTCCCCATCGCTCCCCGCAGGACTCCCGCCTGCTATTACGACTCTATCAGCGCTGGTTGCGCTTTTACCACACGGAGTCGTCTACTATCATCCCGTCTATGATGACGGCGGCCAAGTCATCGATTTCCGCTTCGCCTACCTGAATTCCGCTGCTCAGCGCATGCTAGGTGTGTCGCAGGTGCCTACCCGTACTTACACTGAGCAGTTTCCGGCCAGTCGTACCAACGGTGACCTAGCCTTTCACCTAGCTACGTATGCGAGCGACAAGCCAGGGCACTGCGAGCTTAGCTACCAGATCGATGGCTACGACTATTCTTTCCGGGTAGAAGCGCAGCGCGTAGATGAGTTACTGCTGGCTACCCTCACGGACACAACTACTCCCGCCCATCTACCCGCGGAAGCTACCCTGCGCGAAACCAAAACGCAGGCTGAGCAGCCGCCTATAGCCGCCGCAGTAGTTCCAAGTCCGACCACGGAACCGTCCGAGTTGAACGCTCTTAAAAAAGAGCTGCGCCTGCTGAAGCAGGAGTTGGAAACCCGCGAGGAGCAGCATATGACCGAAGTGCAGGCCGCCCATGCTGAAGCCGAGCGGGAGCGGAATGTGTTGCAGGCGGTGCTGGCACAAGCCCCCGTCGGCATCGGAGTATTCCAGGGTGAGCAGCAGGTGGTAACCGCCGCCAGCGACCTGTTGTGCGCCATGTGGGGCTACGTGCCCGAGCAAGTAATTGGCCAGCCGCTGCTGGTGGGCGTTCCTGAGTTGCGGGGGCAAGGCTTCACGGAGTTGATGCAGGAAGTCGCCCGCACAGGGGTGCCGATCAGCGGCACGGAAGTACCCGCTGAGTTGCTGGTCAATGGGCAGGTGCAAACGACGTATCACAATTTCGTGTACCAGCCCTTCTACGATACGGATGGTAAGCTGCTTGGCGTGCTGAACGTGTCGATCGATGTTACGGAACAGATACTGGTTCGCCAGCAGTTGCAGGCACAGGAGCGCCAGACCCAGTTGCTTAACGAGGAGCTGCAAGCTGCCAACGAAGAAATCAGGGCTAATAACGACGAGCTTACCTACACACAAATCCAGCTGCGTCAACTCAACAAGGATCTTGAAGCCCGTGTGCAGACCCAAATGCAGGACGTGCTGCGTGCCCAATCGGAGACGGAAGCCCAGCGCCAGCTGCTACACGATGTACTCCACCAAGCGCCCGTTGCTATTGCCTACCTCGAAGGCGCGGACTACTGCATCCAAATAGCCAACCCGACTGTGTGCGAGCTTTGGGCCCGTCCGGAGTCGCTGCTCCTCGGCCAACCGCTGCTCGACGCCCTACCCGAACTACAGGGGCAAGGCGTGGACACCCTGCTCGATGGAGTGCTGCACTCCGGCGTGCCTTACGAGGGAACCGAGCTACCCTTTCGTTTGCTTCGTCATGGCCAGCTTGAGACCATTTACTTCAACTTTGTTTACCAACCGCAGCGCACGGCACAGGGGCAGATGAACGGCGTGCTAGTTGTTGCCCATGACGTGACCGAGCAAGTGCGGGCTCGTCAGCGCCTCGAAGCGCAGGAGCGCCAAACTAGGCAGCTCAACGAAGAACTCACGACTAATAACGCTAAGCTGGAGCACACGCAAGCCGAGTTGCGCGAGTTGAATGACCAGCTGGAAACCCGCGTGCAGGAGCGCACCCAGGAGTTGGCCGCCGCTACCCAGCGCGTGACTCAAGAGCGTGAGGGTTTCTATCAGATCTTAGAGCAAACTCCGGCGGCAATCTGCATTCTGCGCGGACCAGAGCACCGTATCTCCTACCAGAACCCTACCCATATTCGCATGTATGGTGGCCGCAACTCGGTTGGCCGCCCTGTGGTAGAGGGCATGGCCGATACAGAAGTTCATGGCTACACCGCCATGCTCGATACCGTCTACACCACGGGAGAAACCACGTACGGCTACGAAGTCCCGTATGAAGTAACGGAGGTAGAGGGCGGACCGGCGAGCCAGGCCTATTTCAACTCTACCTTTTCGGCCTATCGCGAAAACGGGGAAATTGTGGGCGTCAGCACTTTTGCCTACGACGTCACGGAGCAGGTAATGGCTCGCCGGCAGGTACAGCAGCTCAACGAAAATTTGCAAGCAATCAATACGGAGCTTAGCCTCACCAACGGTCAGCTTACGCGCACCAATGTAGATCTCGACAACTTCATCTACTCGGCCTCGCACGACCTGAAAGCCCCTATCAGCAACATCGAAGGCTTGTTGCGGCTGCTGCGCGAGGACTTGCTACCCGCCGCGGGTCAAACCGACGAAGATGTTACCGCCTTGCTGACGCGCATGCAAGACGCGGTGGAGCGCTTCAAGCGTACCATCGAGCACCTCACTGACGTGAGCAAGCTTCAACTCGAATTTAGCCGTCCCGCCGTGTCCACAGACCTAGCACCTGTCCTGGAGGACGTGCGCCAGGATCTACAACCCCTGCTCATGGAGTCGGGTGGGCAGCTGACGGTCGATGTGGCGGCGTGCCCCACACTGGTTATCTCCGAGAAGAACCTGCGCTCAATACTGTACAATCTCATCAGCAACGCCCTGAAATACCACTATCCCGATAGGGTACCCCGCGTGCATATTAGCTGCCACACCGAAGGCAATCGGCACGTGCTGCGGGTGCAGGACAATGGCTTAGGTTTATCGGAGGGACAACAGGCCAAGCTCTTTGGACTGTTTCAGCGTCTGCACACGCACGTGGAAGGTACAGGCGTGGGCTTGTACATGGTCAAGAAGATGGTTGAAAACGTTGGCGGCGTACTTTCTGTAGAAAGTCAAGTAGGGGAGGGCTCTACCTTCGTGGCTTCGTTCCCGGCTTAAGAGGCCTTGAGGCAACCCCTAGCCTGCTTCGCCGTACCACCCTCTACTTCTCTCGCGTTGGTAGCCTTCTTTTTTGCATGCCCTCCCTTTCTAGCATCCTGCTGGTGGACGACGACTCGACCACTAACTTCCTAAATCAAACCTTGCTCAAGCGGATGGGCACTGCCCAGCACGTGCTAGTCGCCGAAAATGGGGCCGAAGCGCTCCAGCTCCTGCATCAGACCTGCGTGCCGCCGAGCGCGAGCTGCCCCAACCTAATCTTGCTGGACATGAAAATGCCAGTGATGAATGGCTTGGAGTTCCTAGAAGCCTACACCCGGTTACCGCTAGACCAGCAGAAGAGTATCGTCATTGTCATGCTGACGACCTCGCTGCTGCCCCAGGATCTGGAGCGAGTGCAACTGCTGCCTGTGGCGGGAGTGTTGAACAAGCCCTTGACCCGCGAGAAGGTGGAAGGCCTGCTTCAGCAGTACTTCTAGGGGCAATAGGCAGGTGCTTTGCGCAGCCATTTACCTTTTTCGCTACTTAGTGGATCTGCTTTTGGAGGTGTTGTACCTGCTAAAACTCCCGAAGTAGGTGCCAAATACGGGCTTTGCTGCAGCCATTGCATTCCCAACGCACCGGCACTTCCCGGATGCAGAAGCCCTTGGAACGGGCCCTGACTAGCCATCCAAGGTGCAGGCGGTAAAGCATACTAGTCTATCACGGCTGGATTAAGTAGCTAGGTCTTGCTTTTTACTCTTCCTATAATCGGAAGGCAATATGCTGAACTTGGCTTTGAAGGATTTGGTGAAGTAGTGGGGCGTGGCGAACCCAACCTGGTAAGCAATTTCAGAGATGGTTAAGTCGCTTTCTCGCAACAATACTGCCGCTCGATCCAATTTAAAGGATCGTATGAACTCGACCGGAGGCATGCCTGTCAATTCTAGTATTCTACTGTACATCGAGCCTCGGCTCATGCCAAAATGCTCACTGAGTTCCTCGACTGAGAAGTTCGAGTTTGTGAGGTTTTTCTCAATATACAGCACCACATTGTTGAGGAATTTTTCACTACTCGATGCTATATCTACCTGGTTAAGTACCACCTTCAGCTGTTTGGTGTACGTGGTTTTCAAAGACCGGTTCAGCTCAAGTAGGTTCCTGATTTTAGCATTCAGAATCTCGAAGTTGAACGGCTTAGTCAAATAATCACTAGCACCGGATTCAAGGCCTTTCAGTTGTTCTTCCTCACGTGTGAGGCCAGTTAGCAGGATAATGGGGATATGAGAAGTTCGCTTATCTGATTTTAGCTTCCGGCTCAGGGCAACGCCATCCATATACGGCATGGTAATATCACTGACAATTAGATCTGGGTGACAAGCGAGGGCCTTATACCAGCCATCTTTGCCGTTCAACACGTCCGTGATTTTATAATGCTCTTTTAGGTTGTCTTTCAAATAATAACGAAACTCGTCGTCATCCTCTACAATCAGTAAGTGGGGCAACTCACTGGTAGATTGTTTTTTAGTAAGCTTTACTGACTTAGCAGGCTCTTGGCGAGGTTCCGGTGTTTCGGTAATTACTGCACTGTCCGCTAGGGGAGGGGTAGTTGTGAGTGGAAGTAATACCGTAAAGGTTGTGCCTTCACCTAGCTCGCTCTCCACCGAGATATGACCACCGTGTAGCTGAACAAATTCCTTGGTAATAGACAGGCCAATACCGCTACTCTGGCCTACCACGGAAGCGACTTGCTGCCCCTGGAAGAAGCGTTGAAAGATGAGTTCTTGTTTGTCTAACGGAATTCCAACACCACTATCAGCGACCTGAATACATACTGTCTTCTCTAGCGTGTCATCATGGCTGGCCTGCACCGTTAGCTCAACACTGATCGTTCCTCCTTCAGGGGTGAATTTAAAGGCATTCGAAAGCAGATTAACCAGAATTCGCTCTACTTTATCATAATCAAATTGCACAAACAGCTTTTTGGAAGGCAAACGCAACGATAAGTCAATCTTCTTAACTTCCGCTAGGTCTTGGAAAGAGTCAGTCACTTCTCGGACAAAGGCAGTTATCTCGCCTGCGGAAAGGTTCAGGCTGAGCTCGTGCTCTTCCATTTTCCGGAAGTCCAACAATTGATTGACTAAGTGCAACAGCCGCCGCGCATTACGTCGGATCACATGCAACTGCCCATTGCTATGAGGATCTTGTTGCTGTGCCAGAAGCTTGTCGGTAGGCGCCAGAATTAACGAAATAGGAGTACGAAACTCGTGACTCAAGTTGGTCAAGAACTTAATTTTTAGTAAGTCTAGTTCGCGGACTCGTTCTCTCTCTTTTCTTTCTTGTTGCTGCCTAAACTCTTTCTTCAGTTTTTTAATACCGCGGTAGCGCATGTACAATATGGCAAAACCAAGCAGCCCAACATATAAGGTATAGGCGTAAATTGTTTTCCAAAAAGGAGGACTAATTATAATCTTGACAGAAGTGCCAACCGTATTCCAAACGCCATCGTTGTTGCTAGCTTTGACAATAAATTCGTACTCGCCAGGGTCTAGGTTTGTGTAATAAGCAATGTTTGTGGAACCTACATAATTCCAGTCTTCATCAAAGCCCTTCAAGCGATAAGCATACTGGTTTTTCTGTGGTAAGGTATAGTTTAGTGAAGTATAGGCGATTGAAAAATTTTGTTTGTAGTTTAGGTGGATCTCCTTCGCTATTGCTATTTGATGTTGCAAAGGAGAAGTGCTGCTAGGTTCTATTATTTTGTTATCTACCTTTAATTCTGTTAGTAAGACTGATGGAATATTGTGATTGAATTTAATACTTGACGGATCAAAATAGTTAAATCCTTCGATGCTACCGAAGAAGAGCAACCCGTTTGCTAATTTAATCCCTGCACCATTTAGAAAAGCATTGTTCACGAGCCCATTATCTTGGGAGTAGTTAATAAATGCTTTTTTATCAATGTTTAATTTGCTTACCCCTTGGTTCGTACTTACCCAGATGCTGCCGTTGTTGTCTTCTAAGATCTTATGAATAACTCCATTTGGCAGGCCCTCTTTGCCAGAAAAAGAAAAAAATTTGTTTTTATAAGTATCAAAAAGATATAATCCTTCTCCACCTGTCCCAACCCAGATATTACCACGGTGATCCTTCTGAATAGAGGCTATATTGTCTAATGCAAGTCCTGTCTGAGCCGACTTATATGCGGTGAATTGCCGAGTAGTAGGATGATAAACAGCAATGCCACTACCAAGAGAGCCAATCCATATATTTCCGTTGGCGTCTTCTTCAATGGCACGGATGTAATTATTTATAGGGAACAGCTGATTACTTCCTTTACTAGGAACGGATAAAAATTTAGTAATCTGATTAGTCTCTGGGTTATATCTGTTTACTCCACCGCCATTTGTACCAATCCATATATTTCCGTTGCTATCTTCTTTAAGGCAAAAAATTTGGTTGTGATTCAAATCTGACTCGCCTGGGCCTTGTAGGAATTGCTTATAAGTACCAGTTTGAATATCGTAACGAAATAAGCCATGATTATACGTGCCTAGCCATAGTTGCTTACGATGGTCTAGCACCATACTCAAGATGGGCAGACCAGCTAGGTCAATTCGCTCTTTGCTTTTGATGGGAATACGACTGAACAACCCTGTCTTAGGATGATATACATTGAGTCCACCCCCATCTGTACCTACAAATACGTCTCCAGTAGGGCTCTCCGCAAAAGAAGTTACCAGCGGTGCATTAAGGCCGAGTGGGTCAAGCTCGCTACTACGCTTTCCCTCGAATAACGTGAGGTTTCGGTCGAACTTATTGATGCCACCTTTATACGTTCCAACCCAATGAATACCTTGTGAGTCGATTAATATACTCTGTATAGATTTACTATTTACGCTGAAGGCATCCCTACTATCATGCGCGTATCGGGTAACTCTTCCCGACCTTATATCCATAACATCTAATCCGCCCTCGGTACCAATCCAGATAGTATTATCCTGATCGGGTGCTATAGCATGAATAAAATTATTACTAATTGTGTGACTGTCTTTGTGAGAAAATTTGAAGTTTCGAAAGCTTCTCTCATCTGCACTAAGTTGACTTATTCCGTTACTAGTGCCTATCCATAATTGTCCGTTTTGATCTTCTGCTATGGTATGGACTGTATCACTTACTACACTGTTTGCATCAGTTCGATTATGTTTGAAAACCTGAAATGATCGTGTATGTCCTTTTTGCACATATAACCCGTGCTCAGTTCCAATCCATATTCTTTTTTTATGATCTTTGTAAACACACAGGGGGTTAGATACTTTCGGATAATCGAGTGAACTGCTAAATAAAACTTGGCTAACTTCAGAAGTTTTGGGGTTTAGAACTCTTAAATCTGTAATTGTTACAAACCAGATGTTGCCGAAAGAATCACTGCACAAAGATTTTATATGTTTGCTATAAAGTTTATTGTTTTTGTCGCTGAAATGATATGGAATAAAAGCATCCTTCGATCGGTCATAGCTATAAAGCGAATTGCCCATTGTTCCAACCCATAAACGTCCTGTCTTGTCTTCATGTAGAGCAGAAACTTCTACTTTTTGAAAAGTAGTGCCTTTAGACGTTCCTAGGTTGTATAGTTTGAAATTACGGCCATCGTACCTGTTTAAGCCTTCTTCTGTAGCAACCCAGAGTAGGCCACTCTTATCTTTTAAAATAGTATTTATAGTATTAGAAGATAAGCCGTCTTTTGCAGTTAGCGTGGTAAATTTTATATCCGCAGATTGAGCCAAAATAGGGCGCGCTGATAACCCTATGGCTATATATAGCAACAACACAAACATCCAATTAGGAGCTACATAGCCGAAACAATTAGATTTCTGCCTCATATACTATTATTTTTAATACTACTTTTTCAATTTACAGCTATCCAGCGTGAAGTTGTTTTGGATGAGCCATAGATACCTGAGGAGTATGTCTTCAATTAGGTTGATGACTGTCGCCTACCGCATCCTGCAACAAGCATAAATACTTCTACAAAGGTAACATTCACCTAGGAGCGAGAAGAGCATTAGCAGAACCATGCTCACTGTAATCTGGTAAACTCGTGTACAACTTCGGAAACGTTTGCGCTTTTGGCAAACCACTTCATCACGTTAAGAGAAGAATGCTGTGAGGGTAGTTACGCTAGCGAAGAGAGATGCTACATGAATGTGCGTAAGCATTCGGGACTTAATGTACAGAAACAGGTGCTAGCTAGGTAGGCGAACTAAAGCCTTGTACGAAGTAGTTTGTCCGCTACTAGTGCAATTAGACTGTTGAGCCCTAGGGCAGTTTTCAATGATGTTGTGGGTAGAGTTTTTCACCTACTTCGACTAATAACAGTTTATGCACGTAGCATTCTCATGGGCGGATAGAATATTAGTTTCTGCGATACCACGACTTAAGAAACAGACATAGTAGAGCACTACTGAGGTAAGCACTATCGATGTAAAAACTTGTGTAATATCTGTTTCTAGTTAGACGAATCCTCGTTATTTCTACTTAGCACGAGAGCCAACAAATGTTCAAAAAGCTAGCACAACGGTTTATAAAACGCCTTAAATAGCTCGTTAAAGGCGTTTTTATTTTGTAAGTTATCATAAAACGATTGAACATCTGTTGTAAGAATATGAGCATATCTGCGCTAGCAGAGCTAATACCTTTGGATTACTACACAGGAGGTTTTGAGACTGACTCTGGAGCGATTAAGTGGCTCTATTACTTATAAGAGGATAGTAGCTTCTAGTTTATCTGACGTGAGAAGCTATAGAAACCTTTGCATTGCTCATCAACAAGAGCTCTCTCCCTTTATAGTATGAAGGGCTAGGTCGACAAAGGTACTTCCTTAATCATAAGTTGATTTTGTCCTAATTATAGGATACAGATAAAGGCGTAAATCAATCACTCTGCTTTTTAGCAAAGTGTTGCTGACTGCTTCCAAAAATTGTGTGCTACAGCTACATAAGTTGTCTTCTTGACCTATGCTACCACAATCGATTGCACAATCGATTACGAAGAAGATGTTTCGACTTCAGAGATGGTAATCAGCTTTTATAAATTCTTTCTTCCAACAATTTCCCACCTATTATGAAAGCACCTTTATACGCTGCGATGCTACGCTTCGGGCAACCAGTAGCGCGTGGGGCAGTAGTCCTATCTCTACTGGGTCTTACGCCCACGCTAGTAATGGCGCAAGCCACACAAACAGTTTCGGGCCGGGTTACCAGCGCAGAAAGCAGCGAAGGGCTGCCCGGCGTCACGGTTCTACAAAAAGGTACCACCAACGGGATTTCAACCAACGGCGAGGGCGGATTTACGTTGTCAGCCCCTACTGGAAGCACGCTGGTATTTAGCGCTATCGGTTTCGTAAGCCAAGAGGTAGTCGTTTCCGGATCTACCATAAATATCAAGTTAGCTACTAACACCAAGGCGCTGGACGAGGTAGTGGTGGTAGGTTACGGTGTGCAGCGCGCCGAAGCGGTAACGGGTTCGGTGGCTTCCATCAGCGGCGAGACCTTGCGTGAGGTACCTGCTGCTAACATCTCACAGGCTCTGCAAGGCCGGTTGCCCGGTGTGCAGTTTTCGCAAACCTCCTCCCAGCCAGGCGCTGCCACCCAGATTCGCATTCGTGGGGTACGGTCACTCACTGCCAGCAATGATCCGCTGATCGTACTGGATGGCATCCCTTTTCCGGGCTCTATCGGCGACATCAACCCCAACGACATCCAGAGTGTTGATGTTCTGAAAGATGCCTCGGCCACAGCTATTTACGGGTCGCGTGGGGCGAACGGCGTTGTTTTGGTAACCACCAAAGGCGGGAAAGTAGGTCAGAAACCGCAAATAACGTATGATGGGTTCGTTGGCGCGAAAACACTCTTCTCTCGATACCCTATGATGAATGGGGCTGAATTTGTTGAGCTTCGCAAGGCAGCAGGCTTGTACGCAACTAACGGCGTTCCGCAGTTTGGCTTGGATGAGTCACCTGACGTGAATACTGATTGGCAGGATAATCTCTACAAAACGGGTATACAGGTCAATCAGAACATAGGAGTTTCCGGCGGCACGCAGAACGGGCGATATAATTTCAACGCGGGTTATTACCAGGAAGAAGGTGTCATTCCAACTCAACAATACACCCGTTATTCCGTGCGCGGAACGCTTGATCAAGGCGTTGGCAAGTACGTCCGTTTGGGCTTTACGGCGAACAACAGCTATAGCTTAACCGAAGGCGGCAACGTAGGTATATACGGCATTTTGGCTGCAACCCCAATTGCTAATCCGTACAACGCGGATGGCTCTCTGAAAAGAGTAGTCAGCATGGTACAGGACAATCAGTGGGTATACAACAAAGATGTCGTAGAGGCTAACAAGGACAAATGGTTAAGCCAATCAAGAAGCTTTGCCAGCTACAACTCTATCTTCGGAGAGTTTAAGATTCCGGGAGTAGAAGGACTGAAGTATCGCCTCAATCTGGGCGTAAACTATCGGCAGAGCCAGGGTGGCTCTTACACCGGGCAAGGCATCGGCTCCGACAACCCCACTAACGTTTCTACGGGCTCGGTCAACAACTCCGTTACGACCGATTATACCGTTGAAAACATCCTGTCGTACGACCGCACTTTTGCCGGGAAGCATAATATAAATGCAATAGCCCTGTACTCGGCTTCCAATAACGTGTTCAACCGGTCGCAGATTAATGCCCGGGATATTCCTTCCGACGCCTTCCAGTTCTACAACCTAGCATTGGCCGCCGGCGAAATATCCTTACCCAATAATGGCGAACAAGGATATACAAAATACGGGCTGTTGTCTTACATGGGCCGCGTGATGTACTCCTACGACGACCGGTACCTGCTGTCAGCTACGGTTCGTTCGGATGGCTCCTCGCGCCTCTCGCCAGGCTACCAATGGAATACCTACCCCGCTGTGTCGGTAGGCTGGAACGTAGCCAAAGAATCGTTCATGCAGGATGTTTCGGCCGTGAACATGCTGAAGTTCCGGGCTGGCTATGGCGTCACTTCCAACCAATCTGTTAACCCGTACGCTACCTTGGGCCGGTTAACGACCCGTCCCTACAATTTTGGGCCGACTGGCTACCAGACCGGCTTGTATGTGAGCGAGCTGCCTAACCCGAAGTTGGGTTGGGAGTACTCGAAGACCTGGAACTACGGGGTAGATTTCGCGCTCCTAAATAACCGTCTTTCCGGTACGGTCGAATACTACGTTACCAAAACCGAAAACCTGCTGCTCAGCGTAGGCTTGCCAGCCACTTCGGGCGTAGGAAGCTACACGGCCAACGTTGGCGCTACCCAGAACAAAGGCATTGAGCTTTCGTTGAACGGGGTAATCCTGAACAATCTCAACGGCTGGACTTGGGAAGCGGGTCTTAACGCGTACGCCAACCGCAATAAGATTACGGCGCTTGCGGGGAATCAGCCCAGGGACGAAAACAACTGGTGGTTCGTTGGAAAACCGATCAACGTAGTTTTTGACTACGAGAAAATCGGGCTCTGGCAAGAAGGAGACCAGTACCTGAACATTCTAGAGCCCGGCGGAGCCCCAGGTATGATCAAGGTGAAATACACTGGCGACTACAATGCAGATGGTACCCCTACCCGAGCCATTGGCGCAGCAGACCGGCAAATTCTAGATACCAACCCCAAATTTCAAGGCGGATTCAATACCCGGGTTGCGTATAAAGGCTTTGATCTGAGCGTAGTAGGTATCTTCCAAAACGGCGGCTTGCTCAACAGCACCATCTACGGCTCGGCCGGCTATCTCAACATGCTGAGCGGTCGTCGCAACAACGTGAAGGTGGATTACTGGACTCCTACTAACACGGATGCCAAATATCCTAATCCAGCTGGTCCCAGAAGCAGCGACAATCCGAAGTATGGCAGCACGCTTGGGTACTTTGATGCTTCTTATATGAAGATACGCACCATCACACTCGGCTATAACTTCGACAATATCACGTGGCTGAAAAGTAAGGGCGTGAGCAGAATGCGTCTCTACGCGACGGCCCAGAACCCGTTCGTGTTCTTCTCGCCTTACAAGAAAGAGTCGGGCATGGATCCGGAAACCAACTCGCGCGGCAACGAGAATGCGGCCGTAGCATATGGCGCCAACCTCAGCCGCATCCTAACGCTGGGAACTAATGCCCCGGCCACCCGCACTTATCTCGCAGGCCTTACCCTTACCTTCTAAGGAAATCAGACATGAAACGTTCTAACATAACCTTTTTAATTGGGGCGGCGGTAATCTCGCTAGCTGCGCCTGGCTGCACAGATCTGCTAGAGGAGCAGCCCAGAAGTTTTTACGAGCCAGGCTTTTTTCAAACCGAAAGAGGTGTTAGCGGAGGGTTGACATCTATGTATGCTCACCTGCGCTACATCTACGGAGAGGCTTACTATTATAACGTCACCGAAACCGGGACAGACGAAGTAACCTATGGCCAAAGCGCCGACGAGAACTTCCTGGCCGCGGACCTCTCAGGCAGAGCGGCGTTTAACGGCAATAACAGCCGCGCCGACAGGGTGTGGTTTGCGGCGTTCCCCAACATCAATACGGCTAGTGGCGTTATTAAAAATGCCTCCGCCGTGGGTACCGTTTCGCCGGCCTTAGTTGCTGAAGCACGGTTCTTCCGAGCCTTCGACTACTTCTTGCTGGTTCAAACCTTTGGGGGCGTGCCGCTGGATTTAGGCTCAGGTGAACTGCAGTTCAATACCACCCCGATTAGAACTTCGGTACGCAACACAGTACCCGAAGTGTATACCAAAGCCGTTTTTCCGGATCTGCTAATCGCAATCAACGACTTGCCGGCGACTCCGCGTGTTATTGGTGGTGTCACCAAAACGCTTGCCCGCTTGTATCTGGCAAAAGCCTACCTAACCTATGCTTGGTGGCTTGAAAACCCGAATAACATTCCGACCTATCCAGAGGCTCAACGCACAGATCCTGATGGCCACAACGCTCAATGGTATTATCAAAAGGCGTATGACCTAGCAGCTGATGGTATCGACAATCCGGGCCAGTACCGCTTGCAACCAACGTACTACGATGTGAACGTGGGGACGAATGACCGCAACGCGGAAACGATGTTGTACGCTGACCATACCGAATCCAGCCAGTTGTATAACGCAGGTGACTTGAGTAATGGTAGTGCCGGCGCCCCTGATAACTTCGCCAGCTGGATGCTGACCTGGAACTACCCCTCTATCAGAAGCTTCAAAACAGCAGGAGCTAGCGGAACAGGTAATGCTTCTTCCGTGCAGCGGGAAGCAGTGCAGCCATTGGGTCGCCCTTGGGTACGTATGGCTCCTACCATTGGCGCCATTATGAATACGTTTGCCGACAAAACCAACGATTCTCGCTACGATGGTACCTTTACCACGGTGTACCGCGGCAACTGGCTTAGAGGAACAGGCGTTCCGGAGACGACTTTGTACAACGCCAATAACCTGCCAGTTAGCATGGGTGATCCTATCCTGACGTTCCTGAACTCAGAGCCGGCTACTGCCATTACCTATCCTAGCGGAGCAGGCGCAAGTGGCGTAGGCGCAGGCGTGCTGCCCGGCAGAGCGGATTGGGTAGTTGGGCCGAATGGCATCAGCCGAATTGCCTATCCAGGTCTGTGGAAGCTTGGCCCTTACCGTACGGATAACGGTACGGGCTTAGGTTCTCCCAATGCTGGCAGCACACGCCCGTACTACGTCGCCAAATTCTCTGAGCTATACTTTGTAGCGGCGGAAGCAGCCGTAAAAGGAGCAACCACCAAAGCAGGCAAAAGCGCACGTGAATTGATTAACGTTATTCGGGCCCGGGCCGGCAAATGGCGCTTTGACAACAGTAGCAACGCAGCCAAGGTGCAGGATAACAGCGCGGCTATGGTGGCGGCCACTCCGGCTACGATAGACATCAACTATATCTTGGCAGAACGCTCGCGTGAGTACTACGGCGAAGGATACCGCTGGTATGATTTGGTGCGCACCCAGAAATGGAACGAGCTGGCTGGAACCTACCGTATTGGCGGCAATAACTTCGGCGACCACACGCCTACTACCGTTACGCGTACCATTCAGCCGTATCATTACCTGCGTCCCATTCCGCAGGCCCAGCTTGATGCACTGGACGTACCAGCTGATGTAAAAGCTGCTTATCAGAACCCAGGCTACTAATAGCCTGATGAAAGGGAAAGGATTGGCTACTCGTAGTGGGCAGCCAATCCTTTCACTCCTTTTCTCTTTGATGCATTGGTTGCCCGAATGAAAAAGTAAGCGCCACTTAATACGTACCGGCAAGCTGATGGAGCGGGTGAAGAAGTACGTGCCCGCTTTTGTGGCGTCAAAACCATTGTCTACTCTCGATTACATCGGGAGCTATGACTCGGATGCGGCTAAAAACGTCCAGCTGTTTCACGTGTTACGCCCCCGTTCTGCAGCAGGAATCGACCGTACGAGTGGGCAAATGAGCGGTGATGTTACACAGAATGCTGGTTACTAAATCATTGCCTTGCGCAAAAAAGCTAGGTAAGGGGCGCTTCCACCAAGAAGTAGCTTCTTACCTAGCTTTCTAGGTCATCTACAATCAAAAGCAGCAAGAGAGGACATGCGTCTTTTTTGCCGCTTCACTTACCCTAGGTTATTTACATATGAACGTATTGTTCAAGGGCTTATTTCTCTTTGCGTCTGGGTTTGTGCTAACGCTGCCATCCGCACGGGGTCAAGTCCGTCTGCCTCGGTTGGTGAGCAACGGCATGGTGTTGCAGCGCGATAAGCCCGTCACCATCTGGGGCTGGGCCGCAGGAGGCGAAAAGGTGGCAGTTAGCTTTCAGGGAGAAACGTACCGTGCGACGGCTAGCCCCGTCGGTGAGTGGCGCGTGAGTCTACCGGCCTTGAAGGCAGGTGGCCCCTTTGATATGACCCTTACGGCCAGCAACCAGCTGACGCTACGTGATATATTGGTTGGTGACGTGTGGTTGTGCTCGGGTCAGTCGAACATGGAGACCACCATGAGCCGGGTGCGCGACAAGTACCCTGAAGAAGTAGAAACGGCCAGCAATGCGCGCATTCGGCAGTTCAACGCGCCCATGCGCTACGCTTTCAACGGGCCTAAAACTGACCTAACGGGTGGTAGCTGGGTCGCTGTCAGCCCGCAAAGTATTGGCGAATTTTCAGCTGTGGCGTACTTCTTTGCCAAAGACTTATATGCCAAGTATCAAGTACCGATTGGACTGATAAAAGATGCCGTTGGCGGCTCGCCTGCTGAAGCTTGGCTGAGCGCCGAGGCACTGAAACAGTTTCCGACTTATCAGCAGGCAGGGGAGAAGTACAAAGACAGCACCTTGGTAGCTAGCACGCAGCAACGTGAGCAAGCCGCCTCCCGGGCTTGGTCTCAGCGCTTGCACCAAACCGACCAGGGCGAAGCGCCCGGTCAGCAGCCGTGGTACGCACCTAGCTATGAGGCGGCAGGGTGGGCGACGATGAACGTGCCCGGCTACTGGGCCGACCAAACTTCGCTCGGTCCGGTGAATGGAGTGGTATGGTTCCGGAAGGAAGTGGACGTGCCGGCCAGCATGGTAGGCAAACCCGCCCGCCTGGAACTAGGTACGCTCGTAGATTCTGACTTTACCTACCTCAATGGCAAGCTAGTAGGTACCACTGGCTACCAATACCCACCCCGCAAGTACGACTTCGGTCCAGACGTGCTGAAACCCGGTAAAAATATTATCGTGGTGCGTCTCATCAGCAATGGCGGGCGGGGCGGTTTTACCCTCGACAAGCAATATCGGCTCGTTGCTAGTGGTCAAACGCTTGACCTGCGCGGGCCTTGGCAGTACAAGCTAGGTGCTACCATGCCGGCGTCGCCGAGCAGCACAACGTTTCAGTACCAGCCAGGCGGCCTCTACAACGGCATGATTGCGCCGGTGCTACCATATGCTATCAAAGGAGTGCTCTGGTACCAGGGAGAATCAAACGCTGGCCATCCGCAGGACTATCAAGCCCTGATGACCAGCCTGATAGCGGACTGGCGCCAACACTTTCAGCAGCCAAACCTTCCTTTCCTCTACGTGCAGCTCCCCAACTTTATGGCTACCAAAAAGGAGCCGGGGGAAAGTGACTGGGCCACTATGCGTGACATTCAGCGCCGCCTACTCGCCGTGCCTAACACGGGCATGGCCGTCACCCTAGGTTTGGGCGAATGGAATGATATTCACCCGCTTACCAAGCAGCCGGTAGGCCACCGGTTGGCGCTGGCCGCTGAGAAAGTGGCTTACGGCGACTCGAAAGTAGTTGCTGCGGGCCCGCTCTACCAAGCGATGCAAGTAGCCGGCAACAAAGCAACGCTCACCTTCACCAATGTAGGTAGCGGACTTGTCGCCAAAGATGGTGAGCCCAAATACTTTGCCGTAGCTGGCCCCGATAAGAAGTACGTCTGGGCGCAGGCTAAGCTGGAAGGCAATAAAGTAGTCGTTTGGAGCGACCAAGTGACGGCGCCTGTATCCGTCCGTTACGCTTGGGCCGATAATCCAGAAGGAGCGAATCTTTTCAACAAGGAAGGATTGCCTGCTTCGCCCTTTCAAGCGGACAGCCAAGTGCAATAGACTTTGCAGTTGCAGTCTCTGCTTTCGTTGCCAGACTCAGATCATGCTCCTTCGTCAGCAACAAGCTAATTCCATTTGATACCTAGGGCAACGAGGTACAATCACCTGCCGAGCGTCAGTGAGCATCAACCTACACCGAAAACAAACTACTATGCCATCCATCACGCTAAGCAAAACCGAGTTTTTCCAAGGTATCGGGCAGATCAAGTTTGAAGGCCGCGAGTCGGACAACCCGCTCGCGTTTAAATGGTATGATGCTGATCGCCTGGTGGCCGGCAAAACCATGAAGGAGCACCTGCGCTTCGCCACGGCCTACTGGCACACGTTCACCGGCACGGGCGGCGACCCCTTCGGCCCCGGCACCAAGCACTTCCCCTGGGATGCGCAAGGCGACCTCCTGGGTCGGGCCAAGGACAAGGCCGATGCCGCCTTTGAGTTCTTCACCAAGATCGGCTCGCCCTACTACTGCTTCCACGACATCGACTTGGTAGACGAGGGCTCCTCGCTGCCCGAGTACGAGCGCAACCTGCAGTCGATTGTGGACTACTTGAAAGAGCACCAGCAAGAAAGCGGCGTGAAGCTGCTCTGGGGCACAGCCAACGTCTTCTCGAACCCGCGCTACATGAACGGGGCCAGCACCAACCCCGAGTTCGGCGCGCTGGCCTTTGCTGGCACGCAGGTCAAGAACGCGCTGGACGCCACCATCGCCCTGGGCGGGGAGAACTACGTGTTCTGGGGCGGGCGCGAAGGCTACATGACCCTGTTGAACACCAACATGAAGCGTGAGCTGGCCCACATGGGCCGCTTCCTCACCATGGCCCGCGACTACGCCCGCCAGCAAGGCTTCCAGGGCAAGTTCTTCATTGAGCCTAAGCCCGCCGAGCCCACCAAGCACCAGTACGACTTCGACGCGGCCACGGTCATCGGCTTCCTCAAGGAGCACGGCCTGGAGAACGACTTCCAGCTGAACCTAGAAGTGAACCACGCCACGCTGGCGGGCCACACGTTCCAGCATGAGCTGCAAGTAGCGGCTGATGCTAATATGCTGGGCTCGATGGACGCCAACCGGGGTGACTACCAGAACGGCTGGGACACGGACCAGTTCCCCAACAACCTCAACGAACTGACCGAGTCCATGCTCATTATCCTGGAGCATGGGGGCATCAAGCCCGGCGGCATCAACTTCGACGCCAAGACCCGTCGCAACTCCACGGACCTGGAGGACATCTTCGTGGCCCACATCGGGGGCATGGACACGTTTGCTCGGGCGCTGGTGGTAGCCAACGACATCCTGGAGAAGTCGCCCTACAAGCAGTTCCGTCAGCAGCGCTACGCCTCCTTCGACAGCGGCCAAGGCAAAGCCTTCGAAGAGGGGCAGCTCACGCTGGAGGACCTACGCACGTACGCTCTCCAGAACGGCGAGCCGGAGCAGAAGAGCGGCAAGCAGGAGTGGTTGGAGAACATCATCAATCAGTACATCTAAACACTAGCAACCGATTTTGCTGAGCTTTCAATAGGAGTGGGAACCTAGAGGAAGATCAGTAGTTGCCGACCTGGCTGGCCTTCTAGTAGGCGTGGGAACCGAATGGAGGTCAGTCAGGGAGGTCGGTTTTTAAGTCGTTGCTGGCACCTTTTGTCCTTGCTATGTACGCTACTCTATCATAAGATGGAAGTTAGCGCAGCATTTAGGAGCAGCCAGGATAATCGTATTCTCTGCTGTTGAATACGCAGCTGTGTTCAATGAGCGGTGCTTACATATCCTGCTTCTCTACTCGACCATGAACATGAAAGCAAAAAAAAACCTGCTCTACATCGCCCTAGCTGGCGTTACCCTAGGTTTTGTGCAGAAAGCAGAACCCACGTTGAAAGAGGTATTCAAGGACGATTTCTACGTCGGAGCAGCCCTCAACTATAAGCAAAGTAGCGGGCAGGATGCGAAAGCTACGACGTTGATCAAGCAGCAGTTCAACACCATCAGCCCCGAGAACCTGCTGAAGTGGGGATCCGTGCACCCGCAACCCGGCCAGTACAACTTCAAGCCCGCCGACGACTACGTAGCGTTCGGGCAGCAAAACAAGATGTTCATCATCGGTCACACGCTGATGTGGCACCAGCAAACGCCCAAGTGGGTGTTTGAGGACGAAAACGGCCAACCCGCCAGCCGGGAAGTACTGCTCAAGCGGCTGCAAGAGCATATCAGTACCGTTGTCGGCCGCTACAAGGGTAAGATTGGCGGCTGGGACGTGCTGAATGAAGCCATTGACGACCAGCAAGGCGAGTTGCGCAAAACCAAGTGGCTGGAGATCCTAGGCGAAGACTTCGCCGCCAAAGCCTTTGAGTACGCGCATAAAGCCGACCCGAAAGCGGAGCTCTACTACAACGACTACAGCCTCTACCGCCCCGAAAAGCGGGAAGGAGTGATCAAGCTCGTGAAAAGCTTACAGGCCAAAGGCATCAAAGTAACCGCCATCGGCATGCAAGGCCATTACGGGCTGACCAAACCGAGCATTGACCAAGTAGAAGCTAGCTTAGTTGCTTTCTCCAAGCTCGGGGTCCATGTAAACTTCACGGAGCTGGACATTGATGTGCTGCCTAATCCAAGTCGGCGCCAAGGCGCCGATATTGCCGAGAACTTTGCCGCCGATGCCAAGTACAACGTGTATCCTACCGGCTTGCCTGATTCAGTGCAGCAAAAGCTCACCAAGCGCTACGCCGACTTGTTCGCCTTGTTCCACAAACACCGCGACGTGATTGACCGCATCACCCTGTGGGGCGTCACCGATGCCGACTCGTGGCTGAATAATTGGCCTATTAGAGGTCGTACTAGCTACCCGTTGCTATTTGACCGCGCGTATCAACCCAAGCCCGCATTCCAAGCAGTACTGCAGACGGCGAAAAACAAGATGTAAGCCACCCTGAGTGTGGATGGCTACATAGTATTCGGTTGTCTTGGCTCCAATTGGGTTCTTCTTTTTGCTAACTAGATGCGTGATAAACGTTGAACAGTAGCCAATCTTCGCCAGAAGACCGTTGAGTCAAAGAACCGAACTATCGATTATCATGAAGCGTAGATTTTTGCTCCTCTCCACCTGCCTGCTGCCTCTTCTGAGCAGTGGCCAGACAACGGCTCTGCAGAGCTTCCCACTATCGGCGGTACACTTGCTTGAAAGTCCATTTCAACAGGCGCAGCAGACGGATAAGGCCTACATGCTAGCCCTCAACCCCGATCGGCTACTGGCTCCTTACCAAGCAGAGGCCGGTATTCAGCCGAAGGCCGAGCGTTACGGTAACTGGGAAAATACTGGTCTCGATGGCCACATCGGCGGGCACTACCTGTCGGCGCTGGCCTTGATGTACGCCGCTACCGGTGACACGCAAGTGCAGCAGCGCCTCACCTACATGATTGATGCGCTCGACGCCTGCCAGCAGAAAAATGGCAACGGCTACCTAGGGGGCATACCCGGCGGCAAGGCCATGTGGCAGCAGGTGAAAGCCGGCAACATCAAGGCCAACAGCTTCGGGATGAATGACAAGTGGGTGCCTTGGTACAACCTGCATAAAACCTACGCCGGCCTGCGCGACGCCTACCTGATCGGGGGCAATGCCAAGGCTAAATCCATGCTTATCAAGCTGACGGATTGGTGCTTGGACCTGACGGCTAACCTCAGCGACGCGCAAATTCAAGATATGCTGCGCAGTGAGCACGGGGGCCTGAACGAAGTGTTTGCGGATGTAGCTAGCATCACCGGCGACCCCAAGTACCTAAAGTTGGCGCAGCGCTTTTCCCACCGGGCGGTGTTGGAGCCGCTGTTGGGAGGCAAAGACGTTCTTAACGGCATGCACGCCAATACGCAAATTCCGAAAGTGATTGGCTTTGAGCGTATAGCGGAGGTAGGAGGGGACCCTACTTGGGCTAACGCCGCCACTTTCTTCTGGAAAACGGTAGTGGAGAACCGCACGGTGTCGATTGGCGGCAACAGCGTCAGTGAGCACTTCAACCCGGCCGACAACTTCACCTCCATGCTCGAAAGCACGGAAGGCCCGGAAACGTGCAACACCTACAACATGCTCAAACTTACCAAGCAGTTGTATCTCACCAGCTCCTCCACGCGCTACCTCGACTACTACGAGCGGGCCCTCTACAACCACATTCTCTCGTCGCAGCACCCCGGCGAGGGCGGCTTCGTGTACTTCACGCCCATGCGCCCGCGCCACTACCGCGTGTATTCCGAGCCGCAGGAGGGCTTCTGGTGCTGCGTAGGTTCGGGCTTGGAAAACCACGGCAAGTACGGCGAGCTGGTATACGCGCATCGTGCCGAGCAAGAGCTGCTGGTGAACCTGTTTGTACCCTCGCGCCTCAGTTGGGCTGAGCAGGGCCTCACCCTCACGCAGCAAACGACGTTTCCTTTCGAGGAACGCTCGCAGCTAGCATTACAGTTGAAAAAGCCGCGCACGTTTGCGCTTAGCATTCGGCAGCCCGGCTGGTTGCCAGCCGGTAAGATGGGGGTGCAGGTCAACGGCAAACCGGTGGCTGCTACAACTACGTCGCCGGGCTACGCTACCGTGACGCGCAAGTGGCGCTCGGGCGACGTGGTAACAGTGGCACTGCCCATGGAAACCAAAGCGGAGTATCTGCCCGACCACTCGTCCTGGGTGTCCTTCGTGCATGGCCCTGTGGTGCTGGCTGCCGTTACCGACACCACCGACCTGACTGGCCTGCGCGCGAATGGCCAGCGCATGGCGCACGTGCCAAGCGGGCAACTTTACCCTATTGAGGAAGCCCCCGTGCTCGTCTCTACTAGCCAAAACGTAGCCGAAAGCATAAAGCCCATAGCCGGGCGGCCACTGACGTTTACGGCCGCTGGCCTAGTCGATTCCGACCACAACCGCGACGTGCAGTTGGTACCCTTCTACCAGATTCACGACGCGCGCTACATGGTGTACTGGCCCGTGACAACTCCCGAAGGCCTAGCTGCCCGCAAAGAAGAAATACGCCGCAAAGACTCCGAGAAACGCGCTTTAGAAGCCCGCACCATCGACCAGGTCACCCCCGGCGAGCAGCAGCCGGAGTCGGACCACGGCTTTCAGGGCGAGCAATCCGAGATGGGTACCTTCCGTAACCGCCATTGGCGGCACGCCGCTGGGTGGTTTAGCTACAACCTGCGCAACCCTAATAAGGCCGCTCGCGCGCTTCGGGTCACGTATTCTGGGGGCGATAAAAACCGCCAGTTTACCATCTTAATCAATGGCGCGCCCATAGCAAAGGTAGCCTTGGAAGGCAACTCGCAACGTGAGTTCTACGACGTGGAGTACGCCTTACCCGAAGCCCTGCGCCGGGATGCTGCCACCACGCTCACCGTAAAGTTTGTGGCCGCGGCGGGCTCTACGGCAGGTGGCGTTTACGACGTGCGGTTACTCAAGTAAGCTTCTCCTGAGCCAGACAATATTCCTTCAAAAACACCTTAGAACATCCCCGAATCTAATAGCATGCTATTAAAGCAACGAAAAGTATTCTTCACTGCCTTGGCAGCTCTGCTGCTACAAAACGCTGTTTCCTCTGCTCAATCGATTGAGTTAGTTAACCCCATTCTGACGGGCTTCTACCCAGACCCTAGCATTACCAAGGTGGGTAAGGATTACTACCTAGTTAACTCCACCTTTTCCTACTTCCCGGGCATTCCGGTGATGCACAGCCGCGACCTGAAAAATTGGAAGCAGATTGGTAATGTCATTGACCGGCCCTCCCAAATGACCTTTATGGGCGACCGAATGACCCGCGGGTTGTTTGCGCCGGCCATCGAGTACCACAACGGCACCTACTACGTCACCTGCACGCTGATTGACCACAAGGGCAACTTCGTAGTGACGGCTAAGAACCCCGCCGGGCCGTGGAGCAACCCAACTTTCTTACCCGAGGTGCGGGGCATCGACCCCTCGCTGTACTTCGAGGGCGACAAGGCCTACGTCATCTATAACAGCGACCCACCCGGCACGCCCCTTTACGACGGCCACCGCTCCATCAAGATTATTGAGCTGAACCCACAAACGCTGCAAACCGTGGGTGAGGCCAAAATCGTGGTGAATGGGGGAGTAGACATCAGCAAAAAGCCTGTCTGGATTGAAGGCCCGCACCTAATGAAGCGGGGCGACTGGTACTATCTCTACGCGGCCGAAGGCGGCACCTCGGTGAATCACACGGAGGTGGTGTTCCGCAGCAAGGCGCCCCTAGGTCCGTTTGTACCCTACGAGAAAAATCCCATCCTCTCGCAGCGCGAACTTCCCAAAGACCGCAAAGACCCCATCACCTCAGCTGGTCATGCGCAATTTGTGGAAGGGCCCGATGGGAAGACGTACGCGATTTTCCTAGCCGTGCGACCTTACGAAGGCAACTATTACAATACTGGGCGCGAGACCTTTATCGTGCCCGTGGAGTGGAAAGATGAGTGGCCCGTAACGGTGCCTGGCCCCAACGGAGTGCAATACTCCTACAAGGCCAACTTCCCCGAAGTGAAGCAGCCCGGCGCCCTGCCCCAGAGCGGCAACTTCGCCTATACGCTCACCTTCGAGAAGCAACTCGACCCCGCGCTGCTGTTCCTGCGCACGGTGGATAGCACCAATTTCTCGCTGAGCAAAGCCAAGGGCCTCACTTTGAAGCTAAAGCCCGAAACGGTGGCCGAAACCGGCAACCCGGCCTTCATCGGCAAGCGGCAGCAGCACATGTATAGCAGCGCCGAAACGGAGCTGACGTTCGCAGCTAAGGCGGCAAACGAAACGGCTGGCTTGGTGGCCTTTCAAGACGAGAAGCACTTCTACTACTTCTGCAAATCAGTAGAGAATGGCAAGCCCGTTGTACAGCTTTTCAAGAGCACGGCTGACGCGAAGACCCCGGAGCTGCTGGCGAAAGCGCCCCTGAAAGCGGCGGCCGGTAAGGTGCAGCTGCGCATCAATGCCGATGGCGATACATACAGCTTCCGCTTTTCGGAGGATGGCAAGACCTATACGTCTCTGAAAGACAAGGTAGATGCGCGCTTCCTAAGCACGCAGGTAGCAGGAGGTTTTATAGGCTGCTTGTACGGCATGTACGGCACATCAGCTGGGCAGCCTACTACCAATACAGCCTCCTTTAAATGGCTGAAGTACGAAGGGCACGACCCCATGTACAAGAAATAATCTGCGGTCCTCTACGCTTCTCTCCTCCTTTTATGCGCTTATTCCCACTCCTTTGCCTGCTGGCATTCCCACTCGCCGCAGCCCAGGCAGCCCATCCCATCCGCATCAGTAGCCCCGACGGGGCCGTGTTGGTGACGGTAGACGTAACTGCCCAAGGGCAACCCACCTACGCCGTGCGCTACCGCCAGGCCGAGCTACTGCGGCCCTCGCACCTAGGCCTGCGCCTCGCTAGTGCCGACCTCACGCAGGGTCTCAAACTGACGAAAGCCGACAAGCAAACCGCCGTGGCCGACGACTACCAGCTAGCCACAGACAAACGGGCGAACTGTCGCTACCGGGCCAATCGGCGCGTGCTGCACTTCGCGGGAGCAGCCGGCGCGCCGCAGCTCAGCGTGGTATTTCAGGTGTCGAATGACGGGGTAGCGTTTCAATACGTGCTGGAAGGCCCAAGCCAGGAGGTGCAGCATATTAAGGCTGAGAGCACCACGTTTCACTTGCCGGCCGGGGCGAAGGGTTGGCTGCACCCGCACGCCAAGGCCCAGACTGGGTTTGCCAATACGCAGCCTTCGTACGAAGAGAATTACCAGCGGGGCATAGCGGCGGGTACGCCGTCTACCATCGGGCAGGGATGGTCATTTCCGGCCTTGTTTCAAACCAACGGGCACTGGGTGTTGCTGACCGAGGCCGGCATGGGTCGCACCTACGCCGGCACCCACCTGGCCCATGAGTCGCCCGATGCCGAGTACGCGGTGGCCTTTCCGCAGCCGCCCGAAAAAACCACGCCCGACGCGGCCCTGCTGCCCGAAAGCCGCCTGCCGTGGAGCACGCCCTGGCGCGTGGTGGTAGTGGGGAATTCGCTGGCGCCCATCGTAGAATCGACGCTGACGACCGACCTAAGCGCGTCCGCTAAAACGCCCGTGCTCACCGACGCACCCGGCAAATCGTCGTGGTCGTGGGTGTTGCTAGGCGACCAGAATACCACCTATGACGTGCAGCGCCGCTTCATCGACTACTCCGCCAACATGGGCTGGCGCTACTGCCTAGTCGATGCGCTATGGGACAAGCAGATAGGTTACGAAAAAACGCAGGAGCTAGCCCAGTATGCGCGCTCCAAAAACGTGGGCCTGCTGGTGTGGTATAACTCCAACGGCCACTGGAACCAGGCCCCGCAAACCCCTACCAACGTACTTTTTGAGCCCGAAAGCCGGCGCAAGGAGTTTGCCCGCATCAAGCAAATGGGCGTGGCTGGGGTGAAAATCGACTTCTTCGGGGGCGATGGGCAGTCGTTTATGAACTACTACCAGGACATCCTCACGGATGCCGCCCAGGTGGGCCTGCTGGTGAATTTCCACGGCGCTACCCTACCTAGGGGTTGGAACCGCACTTACCCCAACCTAATGACGATGGAAGCCGTGAAGGGCTTCGAGTTCCTGACCTTCGACCAGCGCAACACCGACCAGGAGCCCACCCACTGCGCCACGCTGCCCTTCACCCGCAACGCGGTGGGTCCGATGGACTTCACGCCCATGGCCTTCTCGGAGATTCGGGGCAAAGAGCGCCGCACCTCCAATGCCTTTGAACTGGCTTTGTCGGTGGTGTTTCAATCGGGCATTCAGCACTACGCCGAGGTGCCTGAGGGCATGGCCGCGCAGCCGGCATACGTGCAGGATTTCGTGAAAAAGCTACCCCCACGCTGGGCCGATGTGAAGCTGGTAGACGGCTTCCCCGGCGAGTACGCGGTGCTGGCTCGCCAGGCACCTAGCGGCGGGTGGTACGTGGCCGGCATTAACGCCACCGACGCGCCCAAAACCATTCAAGTTGACCTAGGCAAACTCGGCCTAAAGAGCGGCACGCTCATCACCGACGGGGCCACCAACCGCAGCTTCAGCACGCGGGCCGTGGCGGGCAACACCGTCAGCGTGACGCTGCCCGCGCGGGGCGGCTTCGTGGTGCAGCCCTAGGTCCTTCCAGCAATTCTTCCTACCCCCTCACCGAGCGGGAAACCCGTGCGAAATGCCGCCCCGCCGCCCCTTATTTCCATTCTATGAATGCCCGCCTTTCTTTCCTTCACCGCAGCCGAGTAGGCTTGCTCCTGCTTGGCCTGCAATGCGCTGGCCTAGGTAGCGCGGCTGCCCAGCGCGCGCCTAAACCTAAACAAGCGCCCACCACGCAGAAGGGAGCTTTTTACACGGGCAAGTACCCAAGCTTGCTGCGGGAGGCGGGCTACAGCCAAGCCGCTATCGACCAGAAGGTAACGCAGGCCTACCACGATGTATTTGAAGGGCCTAACAAGGTGTACTTCGAGGTGGGCGACTCGATGGCCTACGTGTCGGACGTGAAAAACCACGATGCCCGCACCGAAGGCATGTCGTACGGGATGATGGTAGCCGTGCAGCTCAATAAGAAGGAGGTGTTTGACCGCCTCTGGCGCTGGTCGAAGAAGAACTTGCAGCATCAGAGCGGGCCGCTGGAAGGCTACTTCGCTTGGAGTTTTAGCACCACCACGATGAAGCTTAATTCGGAGGGGCCGGCTTCGGATGGCGAGCTGTATTTTGTTACTAGCCTGCTCTTTGCGTCCAACCGCTGGGGCAACGCGACCGGCATCAATTACTATAAGGAGGCCCGCCGCATCCTGGATGCCTCGTGGAAAAAGGACGGCACCGGCGGCGTGCGAAACTTGCTGAATACCGAACACAAGCAGATAACCTTCGTGCCAGTCGGCGACGGCTACAACTGGACCGACCCGTCCTACCACCTGCCGGCTTTTCTGGAAGTGTGGGCCACCTACGCCAAGGACGGACACGAGCAGTTTTACCGGACCTGCGCCGACACGTCGCGGGCATTTCTGCACCGAGCGTGCAGCGCGCCTACCGGCCTTAACTACGACTACACCGAGTTTAGTGGCAAGCCCCACGCCACCAAGTGGGCGCCGCCGGCGTTTCGCTACGATTCGTGGCGGGTGCCCATGAACATCGCCATGGACTACGTGTGGTTTGGCAAGGACAAAGCCTGGCAGGAGCAGTATGCGCGGCGGTTTCAGGGGTTTTTGCGCGGCAAGGGCTTAAACACGTTCGAGGACCAATTCAACGTGGATGGCTCGCGGCCTGATTTCATCTTGCCTGCCGGCGACGTCAAGAAGCTGCGGCATTCGCTGGGGCTGGTGGCTACCAGCGGGGCGGCCTCGCTTATGCACCAAGACCCGAACCTAGCCTTCGTGCACGCGCTCTGGAACGCCAAGCTGGCGCCCTACGAGGATGGCTACTTCGACCCCTACTACGATGGCCTGTTGTACCTGTTCAGCCTGATGCACTTGAGCGGCAAGTACCAGGCTATCAAGCCCGCGCAACCCTAATCCCACCCTTGCACTGGTCATTTTTTGTCCATGAATTACTTACTGAAGCAGAGCGCCTTACTTGCCGGAATTGCCTTTGCATCTGCCGTTACCTCGCCGCTACTGGCGCAGGTGAAGCAGGCGCAAAATCCCATCATCTACGCCGACGTGCCGGACCTGTCGATGATACGGGTAGGGGACACCTACTACATGAGCAGCACGACCATGCACATGAGTCCGGGCGTGCCCATCATGAAGTCCAAGGACCTGGTGAACTGGCACTTGGTTAGCTACGCCTCCGATACCCTAGGTAGCCAGGACGAGCTAACGCTTCGCAACGGTAAGAGCACCTACGGCCGCGGGTCGTGGGCGAGCAGCTTGCGGTTTCACCAGGGTACGTACTACGTTTCGACCTTCGCCCAAACGACGGGCAAGACCTATATCTATTCGACCAAGAACATCGAGAAAGGGCCTTGGAAAGCTGTGTCGTTCAAGCCGAGCTACCACGACCATTCCTTGTTCTTCGACGACGATGGCCGCGTGTACATGGTGTACGGTTCTGGTAAGCTGCAACTGATTGAGTTGACGGCCGATGCCTCGGGTGTGAAGCCCGGTGCTAAGGAGCAGGTTCTAATTGAAAACGCGAGTGCTCCGTCTGGTACTAACAGCGGCCTACCCGCCGAAGGCTCGCAGCTGTTCAAAATCAAGGGCAAGTACTACCTCTTCAACATCACGTGGCCGAAGGGCGGCATGCGCACCGTGGTGGTGCACCGAGCCGACAAACTCACGGGTCCCTACGAAGGCCGAGTGGCGCTGCAAGACCTAGGGGTGGCGCAGGGCGGCCTCATCGACACGCCCGATGGGCGGTGGTTTTCCTACCTGTTCCGCGACTACGGGGCCGTGGGCCGCATTCCCTACCTAGTGCCGGTAACCTGGGCCAATGGCTGGCCGGTGCTGGGCACGGATGGCAAAGTACCCCAAACATTGGCTCTACCCGCCAGCAAGGGCTTGATTCCGGGCATCGTAGCGTCGGATGAGTTTGCCCGGCGCAAGGGCGAGCCTGCCCTGCCGCTGGTGTGGCAATGGAACCATAACCCTGAAAAATCCCTCTGGTCGCTCACCGACCGCCCCGGCTACCTGCGCCTCAAAACTAGCCGCGTAGACACTTCTTTTCTGCTGGCGCGCAACACCCTCACCCAGCGCACCATCGGCCCCACTAGCGCCGGCACCACAGCCCTCGACGTGTCACACCTGAAAGACGGTGATTTTGCCGGCCTAGCCCTTTTGCAAAAGCGCTACGGCCTGGTAGGGGTAGATTACCGCAACGGCGCCAAATCCATCGTCATGATTAGCGCTCAATCGGAGAGGCCTGTGGAACTGCAACGCCTGCCGCTGACGCAGAACACGGTGTACTTCAAGGCGGAATGTGACTTCACGGAGCGCAAAGACGTGGCGACTTTCTTCTACAGTCTCGATGGCAAAACGTGGAAAGCTATTGGTGGGCCACTTAAGATGACTTACACGCTGCCCCACTTTATGGGTTACCGGTTCGGGCTGTTTAACTACGCCACCAAGAACCCCGGCGGCTATGCCGATTTTGATTATTTCCGCATTGCGGACAAGACCACTGGAGCCCAATAAGAGCATGCTTGAAAACTCCTAAACAGTCATGCTGAGCTTGTCGAAGCATCTCTACCGCTTCGTCAGAGTTGTTTCGACGAAGCGGTAGAGATGCTTCGACAAGCTCAGCATGACGCAACTCTTTTGATTTCCAATCCTACTCGAACTCCTACCCTCGATGCCAAAACACAAACTTTCCTATATCCTGATTGGGCTAGCCTGCCTAATGGGCGGCGCTGCTCAGGCGCAGAACCCGTTTATTACCAATCAATTCACGGCCGACCCTACGGCGCGGGCGTTTAATGGCCGGGTGTACGTGTACCCCTCGCACGATATTCGGGCCACGCCTGGGCATGGGCGTGCCGGCTGGTTTGTGATGGAGGACTACCACGTGTTTTCCTCGGCCAACCTTACGGAGTGGACCGACCACGGCGTGATTCTGACCCAGAACAAAGTGCCTTGGGTGAAGCCTGACAGCTACAGCATGTGGGCGCCCGACTGCATGTTCCGCAACGGCAAGTACTACTTCTACTTCCCGACTACCCCTAAGGACACAACTATCAGCAAGGGCTTTACGGTAGGGGTGGCCGTGTCGGATAAGCCCACCGGTCCCTTTGTGCCGCAGCCACTGCCCATCAAAGGCGTGCGTGGAATCGACCCCAACGTGTTTATCGACAAAGACGGTCAGGCGTACCTGTACTGGTCGCAGGGCAACATCTATGGGGCTAAGCTCAAGGAGAACATGCTGGAGCTAGCCTCCGAGCCCAAGACGCTGGGCGAGCTGCCCACGAAAGGGTTGAAGGAAGGCCCTTATCTGTTTGAGCGCAAGGGAATTTATTATCTGACATACCCGCACGTTGAGAACAAGACCGAACGCCTCGAATACGCCACCAGCACCAGCCCCCTAGGTCCATTTACCGTGAAGGGCGTGATTATGGACGAGTCGCCGACGGGCTGCTGGACCAATCACCATTCGCTGCTGGATTTCAAGAACCAGTGGTACCTGTTTTACCACCACAACGACCTGTCGCCCAACTTCGACAAAAACCGGTCTGTCCGCATAGACAGCCTGTTTTTTGAGCCCGATGGCGCCATCCGCAAAGTGGTGCCGACCCTGCGCGGCGTGGGCCTGACCGACGCCAAGCAGAAAATCCAGCTCGACCGCTACAGCCGCCTGAGCAGCAACGGCGCGAACATCGCCTTCCTAGATACCGCCAACAAGTTTCAGGGCTGGAAAACCGTGTTTGCCAACAACCAGGGTTGGGTGCAATACAATGGGGTAGCCTTCGGCAAGCAGCCGCTCAAGACAGTGACGTTGCGCACGATGGCGGCTGCCGGCGCCACAGTGCAGTTGCGGGCCGATGGGGCCACCGGCCCGGTGCTCGCCCAAGTCACCGTGCCCAAGGGCGGCAAGTGGCAGGAGGTGAAAGCTCCCTTGTCGGCCTTCAAGCCAGGCACGCACACGCTGGTCGTTTCGTCCAAAACGAACACGCCCGTGGAGATTGACTGGGTCAAGTTCGAGTAAGTGAGTTGAGCCTAGGTGCTTTTACTTATGATGAGAGGCACCTAGGCTCAGCAGCCCCAGTAGCGCCGTCACCATCTATCAAATCAGCCAACTCTATGGGATGGGAGTGGGCTAGCTCCGCAGCCTTTTCCTACCCATCCCATCCTAGCTAACCCACCTAGCCCTATGAAAAATACTCTGCTTGCCGCCCTGCTAGCTCTTGGGGCGTACCTGCCTGCGCAGGCCCAAAACCCCATCATTAAGGACGTGTTCACGGCCGACCCAGCGCCGCTGGTGTACCGCGACACGCTGTTTCTGTACACCGGCCACGACACGGCTTCGGTGAAGGAAACCAACTACAAGATGCCCGACTGGCGCATCTATTCCACCACCGACATGGTGCACTGGAAGGACTACGGCGTGCGCCTCTCGCCCCGCACCTTCGCCTGGGCTACTGGCGATGCCTACGCCGCGCAGTGCGTGTACCGCAACGGTAAGTTCTACTGGTTTGTGGCCACGTTTCACAAGAAAGACGAGAATAGCCAGGGTGGCTCGGCCATCGGCGTGGCGGTGTCAGACCGGCCCACTGGTCCGTTTAAAGATGCCATTGGCAAGGCCCTTATCGTCAACGAAATGACCAAGGACCTGCCGCATTCTTGGGACGACATCGACCCCACCGTGTTCATCGACGATGACAAGCAGGCCTATATGTACTGGGGCAACGGCAGCTGCAAATGGGTCAAGCTCAAGGACAACATGACCGAGCTGGCTAGCCCCATCACCACCTTCAAGCCCAAAAACTACATCGAGGGCCCCTGGCTCTACAAGCGCAAAAAGCTCTACTACTTGGTGTACGCCAGCGCCGGCACCAAGCCCGAGATGATAGAGTACTGCACCGCCCCAAGCGCCGCCGGCCCCTGGACGTACCGCGGCATCATTCAGGAGAACGTGCCCAACAGCTTCACCACGCACCCCGGCATCATCGACTACAAGGGCAAGAGCTACTTCTTCTACCACAACGGCTCGCTGCCGACGGGTGGCAGCTACCGCCGCTCCATCTGCGTGGATGAGATGCATTACAACGCCGACGGCACCATCCAGCCCATTGTGCAAACCACGAAGGGGGTAGGGCTGGTCAAGTAATCTTCTGGCCCACCAAAGCGGACCTAGGTCACTCATTCTTTCTCAACAGCCAACATGCTCCACCGCTGCTTCGCCTTATTCCGAATAAAGCCCGCTTGCTTGCTAGTGCTTGTGAGTTGGCCAGTTGTGGGGTTTGGCCAAAGCTTTCGGAGCTACAAGCCGAGCGCTGACCGCGTCACGATTGCCTTGGCCAAAGGGCAGCTGGTGTTGCGGCCGCTGGCCGAAAACGCCATTCGGGTGCAGTACACGCAAGAGGCGCTAGCTGCGCCACCCGAATTAGTGTTGACGAGCCAGCGGCCGACACCCGCTTTCAAAACTACGGAAACAGGCACGGCGGTGGAGCTAGCTACCAAGCAGGTGCGGGTGCGCGTGGACAAGGCCACCGGCTCAGTTTCTTACCTGAACAGCGCCGGCCAGGTGTTTCTGCGCGAGCAGCCTACTACCCGCCTGCTACCAGCCGAGCCCGTACTGGGCGAAGCCAATGTGGTGGCGCAACAGCAGTTCCAAACCGGCCCCGACGAGTTGCTGCTGGGCCTAGGGCAGTTTCAGGATGGGCACTTCAACCTGCGCGGCGTGACCCGGCAGCTCACGCAGGTGAACACCCAGATTGCGCTGCCTTTTCTGTATTCTAGTAAGGGCTACGGCCTGCTGTGGCACCAGTACGGGCTCACCGATTTCAACCCGGCTGATGCGCCCATCGCCCTCGAAAAGCAGCCCGAAACGGCCGCCACCGGCACGACTGTAGATGCCACCACCGCCAATGGCACCCAGAAAGTAGCGCAGGACCAGGCCACCTACACCGGCACGTTTACGCTGCCCGCGGCCGGTACCTATTCGGTGATGCTCGACCTAGGCGCGATGGGCAACCGGCATTACGTGACCATCGACGGGGTAGCGTGCCTCGACCAACGTAATTTTTGGCTGCCGCCCACGGCCAGCGCCCAAGTGGTGCTGAAGGCGGGGGCGCACACCGTGCAGGTCATTTGCAAGGCCAACAACACCCCCCGCGTGACCTACAAGCGGGTAGATGGGCTTACCACGTTTCGCTCGCCCAATGCCAAGCTGCTCGATTACGTGGTGTTTTATGGGCCGCAGGCCGACGAGGTTATCCGCACCTACCGCAACTTGTCGGGCCAGGTGCCGCTGCTGCCGCAGTGGGCCTACGGTTTTTGGCAGTGCCGCGAGCGATACACCTCCAGCGCGCACCTAGAGGAAACGGTGCAAGAGTTTCGGCGGCGCAATATCCCGATGGATGTGATTGTGCAGGACTGGCAGTACTGGGGCAAGTATGGGTGGGGCGTCATGCAATTCGACGAAACCCATTACCCCGACCCGGCCGCCCTGATGCAGAACCTGCACGCCCAGCACGCCCGCTTCAATATTTCGGTGTGGGAGAACCTGAACAAGGAATCGGACATTGGCAAAAGCCACGTCGCCAATAACTTTTACATCCCAAATAGCCCCTGGCTCGACCTCACGAACCCCGCCGCTCGCAAGGCGCACTGGGCGGCCATCAACCAGCACCTGTTCCGCTACGGGGTCGATTCGTGGTGGCTGGATGCCACGGAGCCCGAAAACGACGCCCTGCACGGCAAGCAGCTTGCCCTGGGGCCGGGTGATTTTTACCGCCTCACGTACCCGCTCTTCGTGAACCAAGCCGTGTACGAGGGGCAGCGCGCCGCCACCCAGGATAAGCGCGTGTGCATCCTCACGCGCTCGGCTTTTCTGGGGCAGCAGCGCTACGGCACCATCAGCTGGTCGGGCGATATTGGGGGCACCTGGGACACGTTTCGCCGCCAGATTCCGGCGGGGCTGGGCTTCAGTATCACTGGCCTGCCGTACTGGACTACCGACATCGGCGGGTTTTTCCGGCCGGGCGCCGGGCAGTACACCGACCCGCAGTACAACGAGCTCCTGATGCGTTGGTACCAGTGGGGCGCCTTCACGCCCATTTTCCGGGTGCACGGCTACCAAACTGAAACCGAGCCCTGGAAAAACGGCCCCGTGGTGGAGGCCAACATCCGGCAGCTGCTGGACGTGCGCTACCGCCTGCTGCCCTACCTCTACTCGGCGGCCTGGCAGGTGCACGCGCAGGGCTCAACGCTGATGCGGCCCTTGGTCATGGATTTTCGGACCGATACCACCGCCCGCAAGCAGGCCGGGGAGTACCTGTTTGGGCCATCGTTTTTGGTGGCGCCCGTTACGGCGCCGGGCCGCACCGAGTGGCCCGTGTACCTGCCCCAAGGAGGAGCGTGGTACAACTTCTGGACCGGCCAGCGCCACGCTGGCGGGCAAACCATCACGGCCCCGGCGCCTATGGCTACGACCCCAGTTTTTGTGAAGGCCGGCGCCATTGTGCCCCTAGGCAAGCGCCTGCAATACACCGGGCAGAAAACGGCTGACACGCTAGAAATCAGGGTGTACGCCGGCGCCGATGGCCGGTTTACGCTCTACGAAGACGAGGGCGACAGCTACCGCTATGAACAGGGCCAGCATACAACTATTCCCTTTGCGTGGGATGAAAAACGCCGCACCCTGACCATCGGCGCGCAGCAGGGCGCCTACCCCGGCGCGCTGAAGCGGCGCGTCTTCAACATCGTGTGGGTGAGCGAAGCCACCGGGCTAGGGGAGGCCTTTGGTAAACCCCACAAGCAAGTGGCCTACCTAGGTAAGCCGCTCACCATTAAGCAATAAGTTCTGTATCATGAAAAAGCTTCTTTTTAGTCTTTGGCTACTAGGCACTACCCTAGGGCTGCGCGCCGAAGACGGCCACCAACTGTGGCTGCGTCCGCACCAGGCGGCGCCGGTCACGGTAGTGGTGGCGGCCAAAAACTCGGCCCTGCTCGCCATGGCCAAGCAAGAGCTGGAGCGCGGCTGGCAGGGCACGGCCGGGGCTACCGTGACGCTCACGCTGAAGAAAGACAACGCTATCAAGCACGACGGCTTTCGCCTGGGCCCGACCAGCGTGCGCGCCACGACCGAAGCGGGCCTACTCTACGGCGCTTTTGAGTTGCTGCGCCGCCAGCAAACCGGCCAGCCGGTGGCCGATAAGGTGTTCAATCCTTCCTACGAGTACCGCCTGCTCAACCACTGGGACAACCCCGACGGCTCGGTGGAGCGCGGCTACGCCGGGCACTCCATTTTTTGGCGCAAAGACAGCTCGTTTGTGGTCACGGCCAAGGACAAAGCGCTGTGGCAGCAATACGCCCGCGCCAACGCGTCGGTGGGCCTCAACGGGGCCGTTATCAACAACGTGAATGCCTCGCCGCTCATCCTCTCGGCCGAGTACCTAGGCCGCACGAAAGCCATTGCCGACGTGCTGCGGCCGTATGGCGTGAAGACCTTTTTGGCGGTAAAGTTCTCGTCGCCGGTGCTGCTGGGCGGCCTCAAAACGGCCGACCCGCTGGACCCGGCTGTCAAGAAGTGGTGGCAGGCCAAAGCGAAGGAGATTTATCAGCAGATTCCGGATTTTGGCGGCTTTCTGGTGAAAGCCAGCAGCGAGGGTCAGCCCGGCCCGCAGGACTACGGCCGCACCCACGCCGACGGCGCCAACATGCTGGCCGACGCGGTAAAACCCTACGGCGGCCTCGTGATGTGGCGGGCCTTCGTGTATAGCCCCAATGATAAAGACCGCGCCAAACAAGCCTACAACGAGTTTGTGCCGCTGGATGGCAAATTCCGCGACAACGTCATCGTGCAGGTGAAAAACGGGCCGGTTGATTTTCAGCCCCGCGAGCCGTTCAGCCCGCTCTTTGGGGCGCTGAAAAAGACCTCCGTGATGCCCGAGTTTCAGGTTACGCAGGAATACCTAGGGCACAACATCGACCTGGTATTTCTCTCGACCATGTGGGAGGAATGCCTGCGCAGCGACACCTACCAGGCCGGCCCCGGCAGCACCGTGGCCCGCTGCACCGACGGCAGCGTGTACCCGCAAAAGCACACGGCCATGGCCGGCGTCGCCAACGTGGGACTAGACACCAACTGGACCGGCCAGGACTTCGGCCAGGCCAACTGGTACGCTTTCGGCCGCCTCGCCTGGAACGACCAGATGCCCAGCGCGCAGATTGCCGACGAGTGGCTCAAGCAAACCTTCGCCGGGGCCGCCGACCAGCGCGCCACCACGGCGGCTGCTTCGGACTGGAACGCCAACTTTCTGGCCCCCGTCACGCAGTTGATGCTGGCCAGCCGCGAGGCTGCCGTGAACTACTCCATGCCCCTGGGGTTGCACCACATCATGTCGGCCACGCACGAGCACTACGGCCCCGGCCCCTGGTGGGCCCCACCCAAAATGCGCGCCGACTGGACCCCGCCCTACTACCACCAGGCCGCCGCCAACGGCGTGGGCTTCGACCGCACCACGGGGGGTAGCAACGCCGTGAGCCAGTACCACGAGCCGCTGGCCGCCCAGTTCAACAACCCCGCCACCTGCCCCGACGAGTACCTGCTCTGGTTTCACCACTTGCCCTGGGATTTCAAGATGAAAAGCGGCCGCACGCTCTGGGACGAGCTAGCCCTGCACTACGACCACGGCGTGCAGCAGGTGCGCCAGTTTCAGCAGGTGTGGGACAAAGCCCAGCCCTACGTGGATGCCCAGCGCTTCGCGGCGGTGCAAAACAACCTACGCGCCCAAAGCGGCAACGCCGTGCTATGGAAAGACGCGTGCTTGCTCTACTTCCAGCAGTTTAGCCATATGCCCATTCCGGCCACCGTCGAGCCGCCGATGCACACCCTGGACGCCATGATTGCCAACGATATGGTGCGGCCTAGGCCGCAGCCACGGCCCTAATGCTTCCGCTTGTTGCCCAGCGGCGAGCGAGCCGTAACCCTACCCCCTTACCTGATGCCTGTGCCTAAGCAATTTCTGTATGCTGCCCTATTCGTTGCGCTAGGGCAAGCCGCTCTCGCCCCGTGTAGCTACGGCCAGGCGGCCGCCAAGCCGGGCGAAAATCCGATTATCCGCGACGTATTCACCGCCGACCCAGCGCCGCTGGTGTACAAGAATAAGGTGTACTTGTACGTGGGCCACGATGAGGCCAAGGAAGGTCAGATGTTCAACATGAACGACTGGCGCTGCTACTCGACCACCGACATGAAGCACTGGACCGCGCACGGCCCGGTGATGAACGTGCGCGACTTTAAGTGGGCGACGAAAGATGCTTGGGCCTCGCAGGTGGTGGCCCGCAATGGCAAGTTTTACTTCTACGCGGCGGTGCAGGAGGGCGCCCCGGCCAACGCCAAAGCCATCGGCGTGGCCGTGTCGGATAGCCCCACGGGCCCCTTCGTGGATGCCCGCGGCTCGGCGCTCGTCTCCGACAAAACCACGCCCGGCCCCAACGGCTGGGACGACATCGACCCCACCGTGTTTGTGGATGACGACGGCACGGCCTGGCTGGCTTGGGGCAACCCCAACTGCTACCTCGCCAAGCTCAAGCCCAACATGACGGAGCTCGATGGGCCCATCCAGCGCATCGAGGTACCCAACTACACCGAAGGCCCGTGGCTGCACAAGCGGGGCAACCTGTACTACCTCACGTACGCCGCCTTTGCGCACCAAGGCATGTCGGAGAAAATGTGCTACGCCACGGCCCCCAAGGTCACCGGCCCGTGGACTTACCGGGGCATCCTGACCGACCAGGCCAAGAACAGCTACACCATTCACCCAGGCATTGTCGAGTTCAAAAAGCAGTGGTACTTCTTCTACCACAACGCGACGCTTACCCTGCCCACCGGCGAAAGTGGTGCCCTAGGCCGCCGCAGCGTGTGCGTAGAATATCTGTATTACAACCCCGACGGCACCATACAGCCCATCGCCCAAACGGTGGCCAGCGTGAGCGTACCGCCTAAACCTAGCACCAGCCGCACCGCGCCGCACGCCAGCGCCCCGGCCACTTCGGCCCCCGGCGTCAGCGTCGTTCAAAACCTGCTGCCGCGCCCCGCGCAGTGGCCCGGCGCGCCCCTGCTGAGCACCATGCCCGACCCGGCCAACACAGCTCTCGACAACATTAGCTTCAATCACGACAAGGGTGGCACCAACTTGGGGCAGACCTTCCGGGTGCAGGCCGACGGCAAGCTCACGCGCATCGACCTGTTTGGGGGCGATGGGCTAGGCACCGATACCAAGCAGTCCGTCACCCTGGCGCTCTATGACTTAGGCACGCAGGAGAACCCGGCCTACGCCCCTGGCACCAACCTGCTAGGGGGTGGCCAGGGCCTCGCTATTGCTTACACGCCGCAGCCCGCGGGGCTGTTGCAGTTTGACTTCGCGGGCGCCAACCAAGTGCCCTTGCTGGCCGGCCATTCCTACGCCTTTGAGCTGCAAGGCCTGGAAAAGTCGGCGCCGCTTTTCTGGCGCGCGAGCCGCCAGGAGGCGTACGCGGCCGGCGGCGCCTACTTCAACCGGCAGCCGCTGCGCCTAAACGATAAGCCGGGCTACGACTTTGCGCTGGCCGTGTACACCACGGCCGCCCCAAAATAATAGGCGCCATCGCACCGCTGATTACCTAGGAGGCTTTACCAATTTTCTTCACCCAGCTGCCCGTAGGGCGGCGCACTTCTTACACGCTATGAGATTGTTATTTCCTGTATTGGTGAGCGTTGCCCTGCTAAGCGCGGGTAGTGCTTTTACCCAAAAAACCCTCATGGAAGCGCCCAAGGGTTTCGACCAGCCCGTGGCGGGCATTGCCACCGGCAAGCTGGATAGCATCAGCTACCCCTCCAAAACCGTGGGCACGGTGCGCAAGGCGCTGGTGTATACGCCGCCAGGCTACTCCAAAAAGAAGAAGTACCCGGTGTTGTATTTGCTGCATGGCATCGGCGGCGACGAAAAGGAATGGCTCAAGGGCGGGCACCCGCAGGTGATTCTGGATAATCTGTACGCGGCCGGCAAGCTCAAGCCCATGCTTGTGGTGATGCCCAACGGCCGGGCCATGAAAGACGACCGGCCCATCGGCAATATCTACGGGCCCGATAAGGTGGCCGCGTTTGCCAACTTCGAGAAAGACCTGCTGACCGACCTCATTCCCTACGTCGAGAAGCACTACCCGGCCCTCACCACCCGCGAGAACCGGGCCATTGCCGGCCTGTCGATGGGCGGCGGCCAGTCGTTGGATTTCGGATTGGGCAACCTCGATAAATTTGCCTGGGTAGGGGGCTTCTCGTCGGCCCCGAATACCAAGATGCCCGAGCAGCTGGTGCCCGACCCCGCCAAAGCCAAAAAGCTGCTGAAGCTGCTCTGGATTTCGTGCGGTGACGCCGACGGCCTGCTGCCCATCAGCCAGCGCACGCACGACTACCTCTACGAGCACAACGTGCCGCACGTGTACTACCTCGAAGCCGGTGGGCACGACTTCAAGGTCTGGAAAAACGGGCTGTACATGTTCTCGCAGTTCTTGTTCAAGCCCGTCGATGTGGCGTCCCTACCCACCTACACCGTGCTAGGCGCCCAGGCCACCACCAACGTGCGCAATGCCAAGTACCCCCAGATTCTGCCCGACAACCGCGCCGTATTCCGCCTGAAAGCTCCCGGCGTGCAAAAGGCTCAGCTGGATTTGGTGAAGAAATACGACATGGTGAAAGACAGCAGCGGCACCTGGACCGTGACCACCGATACCCTGAGCCGCGGCCTGCACTACTACTCCTTGCTGCTCGACGGCCTCCCCATCGCCGACCCCGCCAGTGATACCTTCTATGGCATGGGGCGCATGGCCAGCGGCATCGAGATTCCGGGCCGTGGCACCAGCTTCTACGCCCAGCGCGACGTGCCCCACGGCGAAATACGCGAGCGGAAGTTCTTCTCCAAAGTCACCAATTCGTGGCGCCGGTTTTTCGTGTACACCCCGGCCGGCTACGACGCCAACACCTCTGCCAAGTACCCGGTGCTCTACCTGCTGCACGGCGGCGGCGAAGACGAAACTGGGTGGGCCAAGCAAGGCAAAACCGACATCATTCTGGACAACCTGATTGCCGACAAAAAGGCCAAGCCCATGCTCATCGTGATGATGGACGGCAACATGGGTGGCCCCGGCGGCCTAGGTGGCTTCGGCGAGCCGACCCTAAAGCGTTTCGAGGACGAGCTAAAGCAAACCGTGATGCCCGTGGTGGAAAGCAACTACCGCGTAGCCCCTGGCGCTCAGAACCGGGCGCTGGCGGGCTTGTCGCTTGGGGGCCTGCAAACACTCTATGCGGGCATGAAGAACACCGATATGTTCCAGTACCTAGGGGTGTTCAGCTCGGGCTTTTTGGCGAACAACGCGGCCTTGTCCGACCCGCAGTATGCCTTCATGAAAGCCAACGCCAGCACCATCAACACCAACCTTAAGCAGCTGTGGCTCTCGATGGGCGGGCCCGAAGACATTGCCTACGCCAACAACAAGGTGATGCGGGCCAAGATGGACGAGCTCGGCATCAAGTACGCCTACAGCGAGTACCCCGGCGGCCACACCTGGCCCGTCTGGCGCCACGATTTGTATCTGTTCGCGCAGAAGCTTTTTTAAGAAGCTATCTACAGGTTACTATTTAATTAATAAGTAATAAAGGCCGTTATGCTGAGCTTGTCGAAGCATCTCTACCGCAATGGTAACTCCTGCTATGAGGACGAAGCGGTAGAGATGCTTCGACAAGCTCAGCATGACGGCCTGGTAGGTCTCCAAATACATTCTAACGCTCACTTACCTCGGAAGTCAGCGCCCATTCCACCCACTTATGCGTAAACTTCACTGGTCAGCCAGAGCCTCATTGCTGCTGCTTTGCTGGGCAACCACCCTAGGGGCCGTGGCGGCTAAGCCGAAGCCTACCCACCTGCGGCTGTGGTACGATAAGCCAGCCGCCAACTGGAATGAGGCCTTACCGCTAGGCAACGGCCGCTTGGGGGCTATGGTGTTTGGCGCGCCTCAGCGCGAGCGGCTCCAGCTAAACGAGGAAACCATTTGGGCCGGCGGCCCCAACAACAACGTGAAGGCCGACGCGCTGCCCGTGGTGCGGCAGCTCCGCGAGCAGCTACTAGCCGGGCAGTTGGTAGAAGCGCAGGCCCTGGCCCAAGCCAAAATGCAGCCCGCCGGCAACAGCGGCATGCCCTACCAAATGGCGTCGAACGTGTACCTCGACTTTCCGGGCCACGACAATGCCACGCACTATCAACGCGACCTAGACATCAGTCGGGCCGTAGCCTCGGTTAGCTACGAGGTGGGCGGCGTGACGTACCGCCGCGAAGTATTCAGCTCCCTGCCCGACCAGGTGATTATCGTGCGCCTCACGGCCAGCAAGCCGGGCCAAATCAGCTGCCAACTGAGCGAGGAAAGCCTGATGCAGTACACCCGGCACGCCGAAAAAGACCAGCTGGTGCTAGATGGCCGTGGCAGTGAGCACGAAGGCCAAGAAGGTCAAATTCGCTTCCAAACGCGCGTGCAAGCCGTGGCCGAAGGCGGCACCGTGCAAACCACCGACGCCGGTATCCGCATTGCGGGCGCCAACAGCACCACGCTCTACATTTCCATCGGTACCAACTTCAACAACTACCACGACGTGAGCGGCGATGCAGCCGCGCGGGCCACGGCCTACCTCGCCACCGCCATGCGCAAGCCATACAAGCAAGTCCTAGCCGCCCACGTAGCAGCCTACCAGCGCTACTTCAACCGCGTGACGCTGAACCTAGGTGTCACGCCCGCCGCACAGCTCCCTACCCCTGAGCGCATCGCCGGCTTTGCGCAGGGCCACGACCCCGCGCTAGCGGCCTTATATTTTCAGTACGGGCGCTATTTGCTCATCAGCTCGTCGCAGCCGGGCGGGCAGCCGGCCAACCTGCAAGGCATCTGGAACGACCAGCTCAAAGGCCCCTGGGACAGCAAGTACACGGTGAACATCAACACCGAAATGAACTACTGGCCGGCCGAAGTCACCAACCTGACCGAGCTGCACGAACCGCTGTTCGGCATGATAAAAGACCTGAGCGTGACCGGCCAGCAGAGTGCCCGCCAGATGTACGGTGCCCGCGGCTGGGCCCTGCACCACAATACCGATATTTGGCGCATTACGGGGCAAGTCGACCCGCCGCAGTACGGCCTCTGGCCTATGGGCGGCGCCTGGCTAAGCCAGCATCTTTGGGACCATTACCAGTTCACCGGCGACCAGCAGTTTCTGCGAACCTACTACCCCGTGCTGAAGGGTGCGGCTACCTACTTCGTCGATGCCTTACAGGAAGAGCCTACCCACCATTGGCTGGTAGTAGCGCCGTCGGTGTCGCCCGAAAATACCTATCCGATTCAGGGCAAGCAGATTGCACTGGTGGCCGGCACCACCATGGACAACCAGCTGGTATTCGACCTGTTCTCAAAGACCATCCGGGCCGCCGAGCTGCTGCAGCTTGATAAACCATTTGCCGATAGCCTGCGCGCTATGCGCGAGCGGCTGCCTCCCATGCAGATTGGCCAGTACGGGCAGGTGCAGGAGTGGCTGCAAGACGTGGACAACCCCAAGGACCAGCACCGCCACATTTCGCACCTCTACGGGCTGTACCCGAGCGGGCAGATTTCGCCCTACCGCACGCCCGCGCTGTTTGAAGCCGCCCGCGTCACGCTCACCCAACGCGGCGACGTGTCCACCGGCTGGTCGATGGGCTGGAAGGTGAACTTCTGGGCCCGCATGCAGGACGGCAACCACGCCTACAAGCTGCTCACCGAGCAGCTGCGGCTGCGGTCCAGCCAGCCCGGCGGCGTGAGCGAGGGCGGCGGCACCTACCCCAATATGCTCGACGCGCACCCCCCGTTCCAAATTGACGGCAACTTTGGCTGCACCGCCGGCCTAGCCGAGCTATTCGTGCAGAGCTACGACGGCACCCTTGACCTGCTGCCCGCTCTGCCCGACGCCTGGCCCACGGGCGCAGTCACGGGCCTCGTGGCCCGCGGCGGCTACGTAGTGGACCTAGCCTGGGACAAGGGCAAGATTACCCGCGTGCGCATTACCTCGCGCCTCGGCGGCAACTGCCGCGTGCGGGTGCACAGCGCGGTAGCGGCTGCCAGCGGCTTGAAGCTACGGGAAGCGCAGGGCGACAATCCCAACCCATTTTACCAAACCCTACCCGTCAAGTCGCCGCTGGTATCCGACAAAACCACAACTAAGCAGCCCACGCTGGCGCCGTCGTTCGTGTATGATTTCCCCACCCAAGCTGGCCAAACCTATTACTTGAAAGCCCGCTAGCTCGGCGGCTCTTGCTTACCCCGCCTCCATAGCTCCAACCTAGCTCTATGAAAAACACCTTGCTCGTCGCCCTGCTGGCCCTCGGGGCCTACCTGCCTTCGCGGGCACAAAACCCGATTATTCGCGACGTATTCACGGCCGACCCGGCGCCGCTGGTGTACCGCGATACGCTGTTTCTCTACACCGGCCACGACACGGCTTCGGTACAGGAAACCAACTACAAGATGCCCGACTGGCGCATCTATTCCACCACCGATATGGTGCACTGGAAGGACTATGGCACCCGCCTCTCAGTCAACAGCTTCGCCTGGGCTACCGGCGATGCCTACGCCGCGCAGTGCGTGTACCGCAATGGCAAGTTTTACTGGTTTGTAGCTACGTTTCAACGCAACTCCGACCCCAATAACAAGGTCGGTAACCGCGGCGCAGCCATCGGGGTAGCCGTGTCGGACCGGCCTACGGGCCCATTCAAGGATGCCATTGGCAAGCCGCTCATTTCAAACGACATGACCTTGGACCAGAAACATGGCTGGGACGACATTGACCCCACCGTGTTTATCGACGACGACCAACAGATTTATCTCTATTGGGGCAATGGCAGCTGCCGCTGGGTCAAACTCAAAGACAACATGACCGAGTTGGCTAGCTCCATTACCGTCTTCAAGCCCAAAAACTACATCGAAGGGCCATGGGTGTACAAGCGCAAAAAGCTCTACTACCTGGTGTACGCTAGCGCCGGTACCAAGCCCGAAATGATAGAGTACTGTACGGCCCCCACCGCCACTGGGCCGTGGGCCTACCAGGGCATCATTCAGGGCAACGTGCCCAACAGTGGCACCACGCACCCCGGCATCGTCGATTACAAGGGCAAGAGCTACTTCTTCTACCACAATGGCTCGTTGCCCAACGGCGGCAATTTCCGCCGCTCCATCTGCGTGGACGAGATGCACTACAACGCCGACGGTACCATTAAACCCATCGTGCAGACGACCAAGGGGGTAGCGCCGGTGAAGTAGCTTATTGGCAGCAGGCACTAGCGCGGCAAGGAGAAGCAGCTTGGTGCACTCGTGCTTGCTGCCACTCAGACGAAGAACTACAGATAATTTTAGCTCGTTGCCAAAGAGCCTGTTCTCAAGAAAAATTGACCTAGATAATGAGAAGAACTCGTTGGAAACTGTGTGACACAGGCGGATAGGTAAGGAGCGAGGTGCCGTTTCTCGTTTGTGAAAAGTTAGGCCAATTAGCCACTAGAAAACGTATGACATTCGCGCCAAAACGTGTGTGCTCCGGCATGTACCCCAAACAAGGAAAAACCCTGTTTCTAACCTAGAAACAGGGTTTTATGCAGAGAGGATGGGATTCGAACCCACGATGACCTTTTGGGCCATACACACTTTCCAGGCGTGCTCCTTCGACCACTCGGACACCTCTCTGGGTCGGTAATCTGCGGGCAAAGTAACAGCCATTTTTCCGGAAACGCAAACCAGAACAGCTTTGCTATAGAAGCGTAATCTCGCCGCGTAGGTTTTGCACGAGCAACTTGGTCGTTTCGGCGTGACTTTTTTGCAGACCTAGCACAAACATAAGCTTTGTGATAGCAGCCTCCGTGGTAATATCATCGCCGCTGAGCACGCCAGCGGCTGGCAAAGAGGCGCTCGTTTCGTAGCGGCCTTGTTCTACCCGGCCTTCGTCGCATTGGCTGACGTTGAGGATGTGGACGCCGCGTTCGTGTGCTTCTTTCAGGGCGTTCAAAAACCACGGCTGCGTGGAGGCATTGCCCGAGCCAAACGTTTCGAGGACGCAGCCGCGCAGGCCTTCTACTGTTAGGCTACAGTTTACTACTCGTTCGGTGATGCCTGGAAATAGTTTTAGAATTGTAACGTTGTCGTTGAGCTGGGTGTGAATATGCAACGGCGCCTTGGGGAGCGGGCGGACAAGAACGTCGTTATACGTAAGGCGGATGCCCGCCTGGGCCAAGGGTGGCATATTGTCGCTGCGAAACGCCCCAAAATGCTGACTTTCTACCTTCTTGGTGCGGTTACCGCGCATCAGCATGGTGTTGAAAAACAATGACACTTCTGGCACGCGGGCGTTGCCATCGGGGTGGCGGGCAGCGGCGATTTCCAAGGCCGTGATGAAGTTGCGGCGGGCGTCGGTGCGCACTCGGCCAGCGGGGACCTGGGCTCCCGTGAAGACCACGGGCTTGGCTAGGTTTTCGAGCATGTAGCTCAAAGCCGAGGCCGAATAGGCCATGGTATCCGTGCCGTGCAGCACCACAAAGCCGTCGTAATAATTGTAGAATTCGCCAATGAGGCTAGCTAGGGTTATCCAGTCGGCCGGGGAGACATTGGAAGAATCAATGGGTTGAGGCATACTCAGCACCGACACCCGCATCCGCACGTCGCGCAGCTCGGGCATGAGCCGGGTTACTTCGCTGAAGCGCATGGGCGCCAGAAGCCCCTCGTGGTTGTAGGCCATACCCACGGTGCCACCCGTGTAGATAACGAGAATAGAAGCAACTGTTTGGTCGGTGAGGGAAGCAGCCGTTTGAATAATAACGATGCGAGGCAAAGGCAAATAGGCTAGAGGTTGAACAAGGCCTTGGCATTCTGAGTAGTAGCATCGGCCACAGCTTCTGCATCGGTGCCGAGCAACTCGGCCACACGTCGGTTGATGAGAGGCAGGTAGGCAGGCTCGTTGCGTTTGCCGCGGTAGGGTACGGGAGCTAGGTAGGGGCAGTCGGTTTCGAGCAGCAAGTGCTTCAGATCGAGGCCGGGCAATACTTTGTCGAGGCCGCCGTTTTTGAAGGTCGCCACGCCGCCAATACCTAGGTAAAAACCTAGCTTAATGACGCGCTCGGCTTCTTCTTTAGAGCCCGAAAAGCAGTGAAAGACGCCGCGCAAGCTGCCATCTTGGGCTGCTTCAATCAAGTCGGCCGACTCCTGGAACGCTTCGCGGGTGTGCAGCACGAGGGGTAGGTTGTGCTTTTTAGCTAGGTCAATTTGTACGCGCAAGGCTTCCTGCTGCTGCGGAAAGAAGGTTTTATCCCAAAACAGATCGATGCCGCACTCGCCTACAGCGGCAAACTTGCGTTTATTGAGCCAGTCTTCCACTAGGTACAACTCGCGTTCTACATGTTTGCCCACCGAGCACGGGTGCAGACCCATCATGGCGATGCATTGCTCTGGGTGCCTGGCTTCGGTTTCGAGCATCACATCAATGCTGGTGTGGTCGATATTAGGCATCACAATGGTGCTGACACCCGCTTCCAGGGCGCGCTCCAGCATGGCGTCGCGGTCGGCTTTAAACTGGTCGGAGTAAACGTGGGCGTGAGAATCGGTGAGGTGCATGGTAGGCGAAAGTAGGGGAAATGTTGAATGTTGAGGGGGCGAATGTTGAATTAGTAGGGGAGAAGGGTTAAAAAGAAGCATTCAACGCTTCAAGTACATTTAACTACCGAATGCATCCAATACCACTGAGTCAACGCTTAAAAATCAACATATTAAGAGTAGCGCCGGCCTTTCCATTCAAACGACAAGGGCAGCAGGCGAAACAGCGTCAGGCTGATGGTCAGAAACACCGTGTATACTTCAAAAACGGGCAGCAATTCCAACGGTGGCCGTCGCCCGACGCGGCGGAAGCACAAGGTAGCCAGCACACCCTGCTGTAATACTTTGATACCTAGCACAACGGCAACCGCTATTGGGCCAGCTACCCAGGCCAGCAGCGCTACACCTAGGTAGAAACTGCCGTAGAAAGCTAGCCCCATTTTCAGCCACCACGGCAGCTGCTCGACACCGCGCATCCAGCGGCGGCGCTGGTGGAGCAGGCGTTGGAAGGTGGGAATGGGCAGTGACTCGGCCAGCACCTCGGGGCGGAACACGTTGCGGAAGCTGAAGCCGTGGCGCAGCGTGGCGCGAAACAGCTCGTAATCTTCGGTAATGGAAGGTGGCAGACGTTCGTAGCCGCCGGTGGCCTCATACGCTTCGCGCGTCACGAGCATGTTGTTGCCCATGGCCGTGACGGGCGCACCCGTGTCTGATACCACCTGCACCAAGCCGAGCGACAGCAGCCAATCGAGCCCTTGGAGCTTGTGAAACAGCCTAGGGCCTTGGACCAACGTAATGCCCGTGACCGTGCCGACGCCCGCCTGGGTATGGGCCAGCAAGCCTTGCAGCCACGTGCGGGGCACGGCAATATCGGCGTCGGTGATGAAAAAGTAGTCGGTGGTGGCTGCGTGAGCTAGGTGGGCTAGCACGTTGCTCTTACCGTGGGCGGTGCCGAGGATGGTCGTGATGGTGAGGCAGCGAAATTGCCCGGCGTAGCCCTGCATGGCCGCCTCGGCGACGGCACGGGTAGCGTCGGTGGAGGAATCATCACCCAGCAGTACCTCAATGAGCTCCGGCGGGTAGTCGAGCTGACGGATGCTCGACAGGCAGCGCCCAATGGCGGCTTCCTCGTTGCGGGCCGCAATAAGAATGCTGATGCGAGGCAGTGGGCTAGGTACTCGGGTAGGCTGGCTCTTCCGGCTTTGTATGGCAAACAACAAGGTGCAAGCACCTAGCACCAAAAACCACAAAGCAAAATACACCGTCAGCAGCGTGAACATAAAGGCTAGAGCGAGGCAAACGTATATCCTAGCTCGGCAAAATGCGCGAGGTAGCGGGGCAACACATAGCGCATGTTACGGCTCGCCTTTAGGCTGTCATGAAATACGACGATGGAGCCTGGCCGGGTGTGGTGAATGGCGGCACGCAGGCAGTCTTCGGCGGCAAAACTGCGGTCGTAGTCGCAGGTCAGCACGTCCCACATAACAACTTGGTGGCTAGGATGCAGCGCCCGCACGAGTGGCCGCGTGATGCGGCCGTAGGGTGGCCGCATGAGGGCGCGTGCTTCCGGTGTAGGCCGCAGCGCATCCAAGGCTTGTTGGCACTCAGCTACTTCCGCGAGGTAGCTAGCCCGGCTGCGCGACCAGCCGCTGACGTGATGGAACGTATGATTGGCCAAGCGGTGACCCGCGGCCAGCACCTGACGGGCCACCGCTTCGTGGCGCACCACATTGTCGCCCACGCAAAAGAATGTAGCGCGAGCCTGGTAGCGGGCTAAGGTTTCGAGTACAAAAGGCGTTTCTTCGGGGATAGGCCCATCGTCGAACGTCAGATACAGGGTCTGGCTGGTGGCGGGCATCGTCCACAGACAATCGGGGAAGAGACGCCGCACTGGCGCAGGCATTCGAAACAAATGCATAGGCGTGAGCTAAACCCAAAAGTAGGAAGGATTAGCCCATGTAGCGCGAAGCTCCCGCTTCGCGCATCGTTGAACGACTGGTACCTAGGTTGTAGCACCGGTTTCGTTTAACGACACGCGGAGCGGGAGCTTCGCGCTACATTGTTCTGGCTACTCAATCGTCATCATCGTCGCGGCGCTTCTGCTCTAGCTTCAGGAACGCGCCGCGCCGGGGTGCGGGCGCCACGGCATTTTCGCCTTTTACAAATTTCCAGATGACTTCATTTAGCTCCAGATCCGGAATGGCATCTTCACTAGCTAGGTTAAAGCGCTCCGACTTTTCGGCACTTTTGTTCCAAGCCACGTTGCGCTGTTCCAAGTTGACGCGGGCGGCGCGGGCTTGGTAAGGAGCTAGGTTGGCGCTGGTGGTAAAGCAGTTGTACAGGGGCAGCGCGGCTGCGTCGTACTGGCTCATGGGCGGCAAACCTAGGATCAGCTCCATCGTGCGTAGGGCACCCGAGGTGGAGTACATCGAGTGATTGGCCGCGCCTTTACGGGTGTAGGGGCTGATTACGAAAGCTGGCGAGCGGTGCGCATCCACGTGGTCAGGACCGTTCTGGGCGTCGTCTTCCAGCACGAAAATGGCCGACTCTTTCCAGATGGCGCTTTTAGAAATGTATTCTACCAGTTGGCCCAAAGCTAGGTCGTTATCAGCCACGGCGGCGATGGGCGTGTACTTGCCGCGGCGTTGACCGCTGGTGTGGTCGTTGCTGAGGCGAATGGTGCTGAACTGCGGCACGGCGTTGCGGGCCAGCAACGAGTCGAAATCCTGTTTCCAAACCCGCACGCGCTCCACGTCCTTGATGTCCATGTTGAAGCCGGGCGCCTTGACGCAGATATGGCCTTCCAAGGAATTGAGGTTGGCTTTGCCGTTGTCGGCAAATTCGCCGTAGCTACGGTAGCTCAGGCCAGCGCGCTGGCAGTAGTCCCAGATGTAGCCGTCGCGAGGGTAGGCAATTTTGCGGGTGCCTTCGTAGTCGTAGGTGCCGCCGCGGCCGCCATAGCTGATCGGCCACGTTTTCTCGGTGTAGTCGGTGGCGTAGGCGGCCATGCTCCAGTTGTGGCCGTCGGCGCTGACTTCGGCATTCACGTAGAAGTTATCAAGCAGTACAAACTCGCGCGCTAGCGCGTGGTGGTTCGGCGTCACTTTCTCCGGGAACACGCACAAAGTCGAGTCGCCGTTGCCTTCCGGCATGTCGCCCAGCACTTGGTCGTAGGTGCGATTTTCCTTGATAACGTAGAACACGTACTTGATCGGCGACTTCTCGCCGGCCTTGCTCGGCACCGGGTTGCCGGCCTCGCGCTTGCCCTGCGACTGCGCCTCGCCCGTGAATGGCGTATTGGCGTACACCTGCTTCGAGTAGGCGGTCAATTGGTCGGCGCTAGGTTGCTTAATGAACGACAGCGTGCCCTTGAACAAGCTGCCGATGTACTGCACCTCCTGCTGGCTCGTGACGCCTAGGTGGGAGCCGCTGTTATCGGTTTTCTTCACCGGCGACGGGCCGGCCGGGTTCGCCAGCGACGAAAAGCCTTTGCCATTGGCTACCAAGATCTTCTGACCTAGGGTCTTCACGCTTGTCGGGTACCAGCCGGTCGGGATGAAGCCGCGACCCGCGCTTTTGCCCGGCGTGGTCACGTCGAATACGGCCAGGCAGTTGTTGTCGGCGTTGGCGATGTAGAGCGTTTTCTCGTCGGGCGAAAGGGCTAGGCCGTTGGTGGTGGAGCCGGTGAGCTTGGTGGGAAACAAGGCCGTGGAAATGACTTCCAGCACTTTGCGGCTGCGCGTGTCGATAATGGACACGGAGTTGTCGTTGGCGTTGGCCACGAATAAGTAGCGGCCGTTCTTGGTTTGGAGCAGTTCGTTGGGGTGGCTTTCGGTGGCAATTTCCCCCGTGAGCTGGCCGGTTTGGGTGTTGTACAGCGCTACTTTGTCACCGCCCCAAAGTGAGATGTAGAGCGTTTTTTTGTCAGGCGAAAGCAGGCAGCTGTACGCTTCATGACCTAGGTCTACTTTCTTGATGGTAGCCTTGGTCTTGAGGTCAATGACATACAGCGAGTTGTCCTCTTTCGTGACGGTGTAGAGCCGGTTCTGGGCGTCGTCAACCTCGATGCCGGTCGGGCTGATCTTGTCTTTCGGCCAGCGCCGCCCGAGGCGGAGGGTGTCGGCTAGGTTTAGCTTGTTCTCAACGATGTTATAAGCCAGAATGACGTTGTCGTTGCCGCCCGAGGCGTAGAGCTTCTTGCCATTCTCGCTGAACTTCAGCCCGTACCACGATTTGGCAATCGGCTTCTCATCGAGTAGCTTTTCCGTCTTGGGGTCAATCAGCTGAATGCTCTGCTTGCCTTGGCCGTTGTTTGTGACGGCCAGTAGCTTGCCGTTTTTGGTGAGCTGGATATTCAAGGGTAAGTCACCGAGCTGAAGCGACGTGCCCACTGGGCTCAGCGACCAGCCATTAGGCAGCAGAATCCGATCGGCTTTTGGGTTATTGGTGGGCACCTGGGCTAGGGTCGGTAGCGCGTGCAAGGCGCCAGCGAGCAGCGAAACCCAGAGGGCAGTTTTGGATAAGGGACGCATAGGGTAAGATTGTAGAGACACCTATTTGTATCTCTTCGTTGCTGATGTTGTTTATCCGGGAGTATTCAGGACCGACTCATTCCTCCTCTGATTGTTCAAGCGCGGCTGTTCAACGCGGAGACACAAGTGTGTGTCTACTTGGCTGGCAATTTAGCGCTAAGCAAGTCAGGGTAATCTGTGATAACGCCGTCAACTTGCTCTTCTATCAGCTTGTTGATGTCGGCAGTAGAATTTACCGTCCAAGGAATGACTTTTACCCCTTTTTGGTGGCAGCTCTGGACCAAATCAGGCGTAACGAGCTTATAAGCGGGGCTATAGATGCTAGGCTGAAAGCTTAGTCGTTGCAGATTGTAATCCAGCCCCTTGATGTTTTCGACCAGCAAAGCCGTTTGCACCGCGGGGTACTGGCGGTGCACTACTTCCAGCGTGCGCGGGTCAAACGACTGAATCGTGACCCGCTCCAGCACCTTCTTGGCTACCAGCACTGGCATGAGCACTTGCACAAACTCCTCTGGCACGGGGTGAAACTGGTTGTCACCTTCGGGTGACACCTTTGTTTCGATGTTGTAGTGGGGCGAAGCTAGGTGTTTGCGTTGAGCGTATGCTTCAGCCGAGTCAATCACTTCGGCCAGCAACGGCTTGTAGGTCTTCAGCTTCTGCTGTTTCGGAAACTTCGGGTTGCCGTGACTGCCCACGTCGTAGCGCCGGATTTCGGCGTAGGGCATGGCATACAGGCGGTAGTTCTTTTCCTCTGCTTTCGGAATGGGGCTGCCGTCGGGTTGGAACACGAAGTCGGCGTTCATAAACGGATCGTGGGAGAGGAGCGGCTGCTTGTCTTTGCTGATGGCAATGTCCATTTCCAAGGTCGTGACACCTAGGTCCTGCGCTTTGCGCATGGCAGGGATGGTGTTTTCGGGCATAAGGCCTCGACAGCCCCGGTGGCCTTGCACGTCGAGCGGGCGTTGCGCGGCGACAGCAAAAGGGCTCAGAATCAGTAGAAAAAATAGCGTACGTGGCACAGGTGCAGAATTTAAGCGTAAACCCAACCATCGAACGGCTAGGTCCAACGGTTGGGTGAGATATGTAGCGCGGACTCTGTAGTCCGCGCCCAAACTAGCATCAGCGCGGACTACAGAGTCCGCGCTACAGTCGCTAAGCCGGCACAACATCCGTGTATACCTGCCCAAATCGGTCGGTCACCTCAATCCGGATTTCCTTAGCGTCTTTGGATGGCTTGGCGAAGAACAGGTGGTCGGTTAGGCTAGGGTCGACCCACTTGTGTTTGGCAGGGAGCTTTTCGCCGGCTTGGAGCTGCACGGCCAGCGGGTCGAGGCCCGTTTGCTGGTGCATTTCGCCTTGGCGGGTGCCGTTTTCAAACCACGTCACTTTCCACTCGGGGTCCCAGTTCCACACGTTCACCACGATGTCGTTGGGGCGCTCGGGCACTGCGCCCTTGGCGTAGGCCCGAAACTGATGCTTGCGGTCCTTGCCGACGGATTTGTAGTACCACTTCAGCTCCGGGCCGTTCACTTCGTACACGCCGTAGCCGTTGGGCGTGCCGTCGGTGCAGATGGGGCCGGTCCACCACGCGCCGCACACGGCGCCGTGGGTGTGCTCGATGGCGTTTTCGCTGATTACCTTCTCGCACACGTGGGTGTGACCCGACATGATGTGCGCCTTATAGGGCTTCAGGATACGGTATAGCTCGGCCCGGTTCGACACTACGCCGCCTAGGGGTTCGTCCTTGAGCTTATTGCGCCGCTGGTCGCCGCTATCGACGGGAATGTGCAGGGCCACGACGACCGTGCTACCCGCTTTTACGTGGCTTAGATCCTGCTCCAGCCACTGTAACTGCTTCTCGGTCAAGTAGCCAATGTATTTTTTGGGTGGCCCAATAAAGAAGACATCATCCAGCACAACGTAGTGAATCTCGCCGCGGTTGAAGGAGTAGTAGGTCGGACCAAAAAGGCTCTTGAACGTCTGGGCCGAGCCCTCATCCGCCCGTGCCGTGATGTTCATGTCGTGGTTGCCAATCACTTGGAAGAAGGGCAGGCCGGTAATTTCTACCGCTTTTTTGTAGTCATCGAACAGCTCAAACTTATCCCATACCAAATCGCCGCAGCCGATGGCAAACGTGTTCTGGTCGTACTGCGCGGCTAGCTCCTTCAGGTCGGGCGCCGAAACGGTAATGAGCTGGTTGGTGTCCTTTTTATCAATCATCTGCGGGTCGGCCCACACGATGAAGGTGTGCTTGGTGTCGTCGGTAGCTAGCTTTTGCAGCGCAAAGTCGGCCGTTACGTTGGAGGCTCCCGCTTTGATGGGTTGGTAGAACTGCGCAATCCCTTTTTCGTGCGGAATGGCGTAGCCACGCGGCATCGAGACGTACACAAACTCAGCGGTGGCGTTGCTCCCCAGCGTGTACTTACCAGCCTTGTCCGTCAGCACGACGTTGTAGCCATCCGAAACCGCCACGCCGGCAATGCCAGTGCCTTTCTGGTGCACTTTGCCCTTGATGGTAACAGGAGAGAGGCTGAGTTGCTGCGCGTTGTTAGAGACTGCCGCTGTTTCCTCGGCTAAAACAGCCGGTGCTAAGGGTAGACTAGCCGTTAATCCTAACGTACCTAGGCTCTGTAAAAACTTTCTTCTGAACATGGTATAGTTGGCTTAAAAGTCGTGTGCCGGTCGGACACTTGGGGCGTCCGGCCGGCAGGCATCAGCGCACGGATTAGTTCTCGTAAATGGCAATGTCATCTAGCCCGAGGCGGCCGTTTGAAACCGCCGGTGGGTTGCTCGTACCCAGACCTAGCTTGTTGATGCGGAAGCGCACCGGGCCCGTGATACTCACCAGGAAGGTGATGGAATGCTGCCAGTTGCCAGCGTCGGTGATGGTTTGGCCGGTTTGCTTCCAGGTTTTGCCTTGGTCCTGCGAGTACTCTAGTTTCCAGGAGCTAGCTGCATCGGTGTAGTAAGCACCGTAGATCAGCGTGACTTTTGTGGCACCGTTTGGCACGTCGAACTTCATCTCCACGTAGGCCGATTCCGTAAGGCCCTGCTGCATCCGGATGCCCTGGTTGCCGGTGTACCGGTCGCGGCCGGAGGTGTTGCCTAGGATGGATTGGTACAGCTTCCAGGGGCCAGTACCGAACGTAACCGTGTTGTCGGGGACGGCGGCAGTGTTCATGAGGTAGCTGCTTTTCACGCTCGCCGGCACTGCCTCAAAGCTCTCCGGAAACTTGGCATACAAGGGGCCACTGGGGTCAATAGCGTCGTTAGCGGTACGCATCCAGAGCTGCGGGGTCGTTTCAGCGCCAACGGGAATGCCTACGAACGTGGCACTGGCCGGCATCCGTCGTGTGGCGAAGGTAGCAGCCGCTTCGGTGTGCAGGTTAACGTTGTTGCCGCTTCCATCTGCTAGGGTTTTGTCGCCCTTATAAGTGTCGCCCGATACAGGCACGGGCGTGATGCTGCCGCCCGTGATGCGCACCAGCGTGCCTTCGTAGATGGCAAGGTTGGCTAGCAGCGTTTGCAGATTCACCTCCTGCGGCTTCACTGTCTTGTTGCTAGCGACCTTCTCAATACTGGCCGACGTCAGTCCCTCAATGCGCAGGGCGCCACTGGCTTTCGAGAGCGTGGCGCCCGCAATATCGACTACCACTGAGTCGCCGGCGGCTAGGTTGGTGGGGGTGTCGCTCAGCGGCAGAATGATGCCGCGAATGGCGCCGCGCCGCTTGTTTTGAATCACCACGGTGTTCGGGCCGCCGGGCGTGTTCTGCCCGCTGGGGTCCGAAATAACAATGCCTACCACCTGATGCGCGCCGGCTAGCTTGCCGGGTTCCAAGACCACGTCGCTGCCCTGGTAGAGGCGCCGCACATCTTCCAGCGAGATGATGGGGCTAGGGAGGCCGGCCGCGTAGTCGGGGTTGTCTTCCAAACAGCCCGTGAAGGCAAAGCTACTGATGGCGAAAAGGCTACAAACAAGTGCTTTATGTTTCATTGGATAGAATGCTTTTTGGATCGTTGTCGTGCTTCGGCAAGTGCATCATGACAACCTGATTGAATAATTCTATTCCTGCCACCACACCTTCGTGTTGACATCATCGGCGCCCTGATCGGCGACGGCGGCCTGATAATTCTGCTGGTTCAGCGACTGCACGTAGAGCGGATAGTTCAGGCGAGCGGGCATCTGGCGGTTGTTCTTCAAGCCCGGACCTAGCGGCAGCACGGGGTGACCCGAGCGGCGGTACTCAAACCACTGCTGGAAGTCGGTGAACAGCAGGGCGTAGTACTTCTGGAGGTGAATCTGGTCGAGCTTGGTGTCTAGGTTGCTGCCCGCTTCCCATTTCACGTCGGGGCCATTGAGGTAGCCAGCCGGCAGGGTGTAGCCCCAGAGCGTGATGCCGCTGGTCGTGCCGGCTTCGTAGTACACTTTGGCGTCGCCCGAAATCCAGCCGCGCACGGCCGCTTCTGCCAAGATGAGCTGGAGTTCCGGGTAGTTCAAGATATTGCCCATCAAGGGCTCCGTCATGAGAGCGGTAGGATACGTCGACTTGGCCACCGGCACCTTGTTGGCTTCGTAGCCGCTCTGCACGCCTTCGTACTTCCCGTTGTAGAGCGTCGACCACTTGGGCAGGCGCGGGTCGTTCCACTCCACCAAGTTGTTGATGAAGAACTCGCTCATGGAACTGCTGGTCGTGAAATCGGCAGTGCGCCACGTCTGGAAGGGCGACTGGTAGGGTGCTGTTCCCGTCCAGCGGATGATGGCCGAGTCGGTGTTGTCGGCCATGATCGGGTAGTTGGTGGCGTTTGTGTTAACGATGTCGCGCATCTTAGCCTGGGGCGACAGACCGTTGGCAATAGCGTCAGTCTTGCGCGATACCCGCATTAATAGCCGCAAATACAGCGTGTTACCGAACTTGCGCCATTTCAGGGCGTTGCCTTGGTAGAGCGGATCGAGCTGGGTTTGGTCGGCCGTGAGGTTGGTGTTGGTCTTCAACAGCTCGTTGGCTTCCTCCAGCTTCAGAAAAAGATCCTGGTAGATGTCTTCTTGGTGGTCGAACTTAGGTTGCAGAATCCCCTCGCGACCCGTAATTGCCTCCGAATAAGGCACGTCGCCAAACGTATCGGTTAGCAGCGAAAACGTCCAGACCTCGCAAATGCGCGCAATGGCCATGAACGTGTTGCTCTTCACTGCTTGGGCACTGCGGTACATGTCGCGGAAGTCGGTGAGCTGGGTGTACCAGCCGTTCCAGAGGTAGTCGGCTTCGGCCGTACGGATGACGTAGCGGTGGATTTCGTCATTGTCTTGGCGCGACACGTGCACCTGCATCAGCTCGTTGGTGATGCGCATGTTGCGGTCCATGTTGCGCTTCACCAAGTCGGTGAGGGCCGGCGCGAGCAGCGTTTCGGGGATGACGTTAGGGTTCTGGTTGGGGTTGACGTTGAGCTCTTCAAACCCATCGGTGCAAGCCGAAACAGCACCTAGGCTCGTGGTAGCCAGCAGCAACCAAGCGAGTAGTTTTGTCTTTTTCATGGTGACGTTCTGGGGGACGGGTAAATCAGATGCCAACCGTCAGGTTGATGCCCATCGTGCGGGTGGAGGGGAACTGCCCTAGCTCGAAGCCTAGGTCGATGGTGCCATCGTTGAGAGTGCCGAATTCGGGGTCGAAGGCGGGCCACTTGGTGATGATGAACAGGTCGCGGCCGTACACGCCAATCGAAGCTTGCGTCAGCTTGAGCTTTTGCAGCAAGCCCGTGGGCAAGCTGTAGTCGAGGCGCATCTCGCGGAGCTTGATGAAGTCGGTGCGAAACAGGTTGGCTTCCACGTTGTCGCGGCCGTAGTGGGCCACGTAGTAGTTCGGGATGTTCTCAGCCACCACGTCGTTGGGGCGGAAGCTGCCGTCTTCGTTCTGGATAACTCCTTTGCCCACAATGCCATTGTAGCGACCGGGAAGCGTGAGTTTGGTCTTGCCTTGCTCGGCCAGTACGGCGTTCGTCATGGAGTAGGCCTTGGCTCCAAACTGACTGTCGAACAGCACATTGAGCCGGATGCGCTTGTAGCTAAACTCGTTACCGATGCTAGCTTTGAGCTTTGGCAGCGCACTACCTAGGTACTTGACCTGGTCGGCCAGCACGGGGTTGCCATTTTCGTAGATAATCTGGCCATCGGGGGCCCGCTCGTAGCCGCGGCCGTAGATGGCGCCCATCGAGCCGCCGGGGCGGGCTTCCACCGTGCCCCGCCCACCGGGCCCGCGCTGCAATTGATACGTCAGCACGCTGTCAGCCAGCGACACTACTTTGTTGCGGTTGGCGGTGTAGGTGCCGTACAGTTTCCAGTTGAAGCCTGTGGGGCGTGCGAGTAGCACGGCGTTGGCCTGAATTTCCAAGCCTTGGTTGCGCACCAGACCAGCGTTGAGCACGGCGTATTCGTAGCCCGAAGCGCGGTCGATGGGTACGTTCAGGATCTGGTCGTAAGTGTTATTGCGGTACACGGCCACGTCGACACCCACGCGGTTGCGGAAGAAGCGCAGGTCGGCACCTAGCTCCACGCTTTCGGTACGGCGGGGTTTTAGGCCTTCGTTGGCAATGGCGCTGGGGTTACTCAGGCCCGATGGGAAGCCGGTAGCCACGGCGTAGGTGTAGGAGGTCAGGTAGGGCGTGGTCGTGCCGCTGCCCACCTGCGCCCACGAACCCCGCACTTTGGCAAACGACACCACTTCCGGCAGCGGCAGTAGCTCCGACAGAATCGTGCTTAGGCTAGCTGAGGGGTAGAAGAAGCCCGTGTTTTTGGTGGAGTTGCGTGTGGCCAGGGTACTTGTCCAGTCCTGGCGCGCCGTCAGGTCGAGGTAGAGGAAGTTCTTGTAACCTAGGGTCGCTAGGCCATAGAGGCTATTTACGCCATATTCAGCGCGGTAGGGCAGGGCAATGGGCAGGTCGCGGCTGTTGGCGAAGGTGAAAATGCCGGGATAGAGCAAGCGCTCGGCGCGCAGCTCGTCTTTGTTATAGCGGTTTTGCAGGCGACTGCCCCCAGCCGAAAAGGTCGTCTCGAACGCCCCAAACTTCTGGTTGTATTGCAGCAGAAAGTCATTGTTAATCTCCTGGGAGAAGATGTTTTGGGTGCGGTACATGCCCTCCTTGTACTTCTCTGTGTCTTTGGGGCGCTGCTGCGAGCGAGCCTCGTAGGAGTAGTCGATGGCCGAGCGCAGCATCAGGTTCAAGTGCTTGGTGAACTTGTAGTTGATCTGCACGTTGCCCGTAATCTGGTTACGGTTGGCCTTGTTTAGCATCTCATTAGCAATTAGATACGGGTTGTCGACGAGGCTGCTGAAAGGGTAGCGCTGGGTGATGCCCACGGCGCCCGGTAGCCAGTAATCCTTGCTCCAGTTCAGGTCGGCGCTGGGCACCTGAAACATGTTCCAGTACATGATCGTCTGGTTGTTGTAGCCCGTCGACGGCAGGTTGTCGCTGTAGCGGTTCGTGTAGTTGACCTTGGTCGAAACCTGCAGCTTGTCGGTAATCTTCTGGCTGGCCGACAGGGCTACGGTGTTGCGGTCGTAGCCGGTATTCGGAATAATCCAGGTGTTCTTGAGGTTGGTCAGCGACAGGCGCACGGCGGTGCGGTCGGTGCCCCCGTCGATGGCGATGGTGTTGGTGAACGTCTTGCCGGTTTGGAAGAAGTCTTTGCGGTTGTTTTTATACGGTACCCACGGCGTGCGCTCCGTGCCGGCGGTGTTGGTAGCGGGATCGTACTGGTAAAAGGATTGCCCATCGAACTTGGGGCCCCACGACGAGCTGGTGCTGCGTGTGCTAGGTCCGTCGGCGGTGGCGCCGTAGGAATAATAGTTTTCGCCCACGGCGCCCTGGCCGTACTCATATTGGAAGTCAGGCCAGCGCGAAATAGTCTCGATGGCGGAGTTGGAATTGAAGGTAACGCCGATGCCCTTCTTCCGCGCCTTGCCCGATTTGGTGGTAACAACCACTGCGCCGTTGCCGCCGCGGGCGCCGTAGAGCGCCGTTGCCGCCGGCCCTTTCAGTACCGACACCGACTCGATGTCCTCGGGGTTGATATCGTTGAGGCTGGTACCGAAGTCCACCGGCGACTCGCTTTGCAGGTAGGCAGAGCTGCCATTGCCGGTGCGGCGGTTGCTGCCACCGAGCACCACGCCGTCTACCACAATCAGGGCTTCGTTGTCGCCGGCCAGCGAGCTTTCGCCGCGCAAGATGATCTTGTTGGAGCCCGCTGGTCCGCCACCCGACTTCACTAGGTTCAGGCCCGCCACTTTGCCCGACAAGGCATCGGTCCAGTTGTTTGACTTAGCTTCCGTGAGGGCTTCGTTTTGCAGTTGCGTTACGGAGTAGCCGAGGGCCTTTTCCTCCCGCTTGATGCCGAGCGCCGTCACCACTACCTCGTCGAGGCTGGTGGCGTCCTCGCGCAGCACCACGTCGTAGGAGCTCTTGCTGCCTACCGTCACCTGCTGCACTTCGAAGCCGATAAACGAGAAAATCAGCGTGTTGCCGGGCTCGGCGCTGAGTTGGTAAGTGCCGTCGGGACCGGTGGTAGTACCCACGGTGCTGTCTTTTATCCGGACGGTAACACCCGGTAGCACTTCGCCTTTCGCGTCAGCTACCCGCCCTTTAACCGGGATGGGGGCTGCCGTGCTGGCTCCCGTGGCTAGCGCCTTCACCACAATGCGCTTTTGCTGCGGAGTGAACTGCACATTGGCCTGCTTGGCAATGAGTTGTAGGACCGCTTCTAAGTTACTATGCGGGGCCTCTACGCTAATCTTGCGGTTCAGCACATTCGCCTGATCCACGTACAAAAAACGGTAACCTGTTTGCTGTTCAATGGTAGCTAGGGCCTCGGCTAGAGGTTGTTGTTGCACCGTGAGGGCGCACGGCACCGCCGCCAAACCCTGCGCCACCGCCGCGGCTGGGAGGGGAGCTGCAACCACTACTGGACCCGATACGGCTAGCCCTAGGCCACATAGCGCGCCTAGCCACCTACTCTTTCTGCGGGGGTACCTCGTTCTTTTCATAAAGATGGGTTGTGGGTATTTGGGGAATAATGGAATCAGGGGCGGCCGACCGCTGACCGGTTGGGCGGCACCTGGCGAGTCAGGTAAATCACGTGGCCTTCGCGGCGGCTGGTGAGGGAGCCGGCGAGTTGCAGAGCACTCAGTACCGCTGACAGAGGCTCGTTGTCGAAAGTGGCCCAGAGGCGTGCCGCAGCCGTGGCCGAGTCGGCAAACACCAGCTTCACGTTGTAAAGTCGCTCGATCTGGGGCGCAGCGTCTGCTAGCTTCTCATTTCTGAAAATCAGCTTGTTGTAGCGCCAACCGGATACCTGCTCCGGGTCGAATAGCTGCCGGTGGACGCGCCCAGTGGTTAGGTCGGCGCGCAACTGCTGGCCGGGCGTGAGCAGGTAGCGGGCGTGCTGGTCGAGTACCTGCACTTTGCCTTCTACCAGCGACACCGTGGTGAGCTGCCCTGGCCCGAAGGTGCTGACGTTGAACTTAGTCCCGAGTACCTGGGTGACTAAAGGGCCACTGTGCACCCGGAACGGGTGGCGCGCATCCTTGCTGACTTCAAAGAAAGCTTCGCCTTCGAGGTACACGTCGCGGTAAGCACCGTCGAATGCTACTGGGTACCGCAGCTGACTTTGCGGGGCGAGGGTCACGCGGGAGCCGTCCGCCAAGCGAATCGTTTGTTTTTGGCCGGCTGGCGTCTGCCGTAGCGTGTAGGGTTGGGGGCTAGGTGGCGCCGCTAGGTACCACACGCCCCCCGCCACGACCAAGATCAGCAGTACCAACGCGACAAGGTGGTACTTTGGGCGGCGGGGCAAGCTAGGAGGCGTGGGAACTGGTGCCGGCAGGGTGAGCCGTTTTTTTACGTTGCGCAACGCGGCGGCCGTTTTGGCGTTGGCGGCCGGGGCTTTGCTGCCTTGCCACACAAGCTTCAGTTGCTCAAACATCCGCTCGTGGTCCGGCGACTGGGCTACCCAGGTAGCCAACCAGTCGTTTTCCTCCGCCGATGTTTGGCGGGCTAGGTAGCGGGTAATAAGCAAATAAAGTTCTTCCTGTTCCAAAGCGGCGGGGAGAGGGCTAGTTAGCAGCCTTCTTCCTCAAAGACGTTTGGGGCGTCTGACCTCGTGACAAGGAAAATTGTATTTAACAAAAAGGTAATGTTGCGGTGGCTTGACCGCTTTAGCCAGACCGAAAACCACAAAAAGGGCTAGTCCGCTGGCCGTGTTGGCTAGGGCCATTCTGCGGTGGTTGGTCGGCGCTCAGGCAAGCGGCCTGTCTAGCTTTTACAAAGTGCCAGAAACATGCAGCGCCGATTTTAAGAAGCGCAAGGCTCTGAACATGTGCGTTTTTACGGAGTTGATCGAGATAGTCAGCAGCGAAGCAATTTCCTCGTAGGTGAGGTTGCCTTCGCGGTGCAGCTGGAACACGGTGCGCGTCTGGTTGGGAAGCTTGTCGATAAGGTGAAGCACCTGCTGATTGAGCTCCTGGAAGGTCAGCAGATGGTCAGGCTCCAAATAGGAGAATTCGGGTTGCCGGGCAGATAGCTCGTCCTCGTCGAAACGTAGGGGCGTGCGCCGTTGTTGGCGAAGTTTGTCGTAGGCGCGGTGCTTGACGGCGGTGTAGAGGTAGCTTGCCAATGAGCCCTGCACCACCAGATGTGCCCGGTTGGTCCACAGGGTGCAGAACACGTCGGCTGTCACGTCTTCGGCGGCGTCGGTGGGGTAGGGCAACAGGGTTTTGGCGTACCGTACCAACCCGGGATAGTAGCGGGTGAAAAGTGCATCAAAAGCCGCCTCTTCGCTCAGCGCGAGGGCCTGCAAATAATGATGATCTGAGGAGCTAGTCGCGAACGGCATATCAGTCGACAAAGCTACCGACTATCGGTATTGGCCTAAGTTATCCTTTTATTATGATTAAACTGGATTGTAATAATCATTTCGTAAACCGTTACACAGCTCCAGTAACCTACTTTTCCCCTCCTTCTTCGTATGCGCCTGTTTGTCCCGCGTTCTGCCCTTTTGCTTGCCTTCCTTATTAGCTGCCTAGCCAACCCTAGCCTACACGCACAGGATACGCCCAAGCGCCCCGATCGTGCTAAGCACCACACTTTTGCGCTAGAAAACTTCAAGACGGAAAGTGGTGTCACGCTCCCGAAGGCTAGCGTGGTGTACGGCACCTACGGCCACTTGAATGCCAAGCGTGACAATGCCATCTTGCTGCCCTCGCACTACATGGCCACGCACCACGGCTACGAGTGGCTCATCGGCCCTGGCAAGGCGCTTGACACCACTAAGGTCTTTTTGGTCGCTACGGAGCTATTTGGCAATGGGCATTCCTCCTCACCGAGCAATACGCCCGAGCCCTACCACGGCCCGCGCTTCCCCGTCATGACCATTCGCGACAATGTGGAAGCTGTGCACCAGCTTTTGCTTAAAGATCTGAAGGTAACGCACCTGCAAGCCATCATTGGTTTCTCGATGGGGGCACAGCAAGCGTTTCAGTGGGCCGTGAGCTATCCTAGCTTTGCTGACCGCATCGTTGCTACGTCGGGCACGGCCAAAACCTACCCGCACGGTATCGTGCGTTTGGAGGGGCAAATTGCCGCTTTGACGGCGGATGAGGCATTTAAGGGTGGCGACTACACTGCTCCGCCCAAGAAAGGTCTGGAAGCATTTGCCACCGTCTGGACGGCGTGGCTGTACTCGCAGGAGTGGTGGCGCAAGGAGTTGTGGAAGGTAGGCGCAAAGCCGAGCACGACCTTCGAGCAGGTCTTGAATGAGTACCGCACCAACTTCATCCCCGGTGCCGATGCCAACAACTTGATTCTGCAAATGCGCACCTGGGAACAACACAATGTGGGCACCTCAGCAGGCTTCGGTGGCGACGTGGAAAAGGCGTTGCGCTCTATCAAAGTGCCCATTCTCTACATGCCCTCCGAAACGGATTTGTACTTCCCAATCACCGATGCGCGCTACGAAGCGGCTTTCATTCCGGGTGTAGTGCTGAAGCCGATTCCATCCTTGTGGGGACACACGGCCGGCGCCGCGCCCAATCCGGAAGACAGCAAGTTTTTGAACGACAACATTAAGAGCTTCCTGGCGCAGAAGGCACGGTAAAACCGTAGCGCGAAGCTCCGGCTTCGCGCATCGTTGCACGATTAATCCACAATAATACCCTAGGTGCCGGTCGTTCAACGATGCGCGAAGCCGGAGCTTCGCGCTACATCCTCTTACCTCAATTCAGCCCCACTTTCCCCTTCATCGACTCGAACAGTTTGGCAGAGTCGAAGCCCACGCCATTCTTGAACACCGTCTCCATCTGGCGCACTTGCTGGATATCTTTCTCCGGGTCGCCGTTGATCAGGATCAGATCGGCTTGCTTGCCGGCCTCAATGGTGCCGATTTCCTTCTCCCGACCTAGGTAGGTAGCCCCGTTTAGCGTGCTGATCTTGATGGCTTCTACGGGCGTGAAGCCCGCCTCTACCAGTAGTTCCATCTGGCGCCGGTTGGCGTAGCCGGCGACGGTGCGGCCCGCGCCGGTGGGGTCAGTACCAGCTACGAGCAGACCGCCCGCGTTGTAAAACTGCTTTTCCCAAGCCATTTCTTTCTTAAACAGACGCACGCTGGCCGTGTCCTTCTGTTGATTTTGCTGCCAAGTAGCCTTTTCGCGCTCTTGTAGCTGGGGCACCAGCGCTTCCAGACCACCACCGAGCACTACCTCCCGGCCCGTGTAGGGTTCGAATACCGGCAGGGTAGAGGTGAGGGCAACCTTTTTGCTGACCAAGTAACTGATCAGGTTTTTCATCTCGGGGCTGTTTACAGGTAGCTTCAGCAGCGCTGTCCGCCCATTAGGGTAGTCGCACACGTCAACGGGCTTGTTCTGCTCAAAATCGGAGCTAGCCATGAAGCCGTGCTCTAGGTTGTCGATGCCGATTTCAGCGGCTTCGTGGTAGGTAATGGAGCAGAGGTGGCCGGTTACTTTCAGGTGGCGGGCGTGGGCCTCGCGCACCACAGCAGCTAGGTCGGCGCGGGTGGCGTGCATGTACATCTTGAACGACGTGCAGCCTTTGTTCGCCCAAAAGATGGTAGACGCCGCCGCATCCTCGGGGCCTTTGATGGTATTCAGGGCCGGAATGTCCATGCTAGGTTCCTCCATATAAGGCGCCGTCACGTCCATGTCGGGCCCGATAAGCTTGCCTTCCCCAATCATGCGCTTGATGGCGAGGTCGGTCTGGGGTTCGATGCTGCCGGCCGTGCGGATGGTGGTGGCGCCGCCCGCCAGGTACAGCCGCGGGAAGGAGTACGGCATCTGGGCGATGTTGAAGTAGCTCCCCACAGGCATGGTGTAGTACAGGTGTTCGTGCAGCATCACGAGGCCCGGAATCAGGGTTTTGCCCGCGCAGTTAATCACTTTGGCATCGGCGGGCACCTTCACCTTTTTCATGGGGCCAACTTGCACAATGCGGCCTTTTTGCAGGAGCACGGTCTGGTGGAGCTGGGCCGGCTTGCCGGTGCCGTCGATCACCTTCGCATCGGTGAGGGCCACGGAAGGCGCGTTCACGCTGATAAACTCCTGCACTTGAGAGGTAAATTGCTGAGCTCGGCCGGGCACGTATGCGCCTAGGCTCAGAGCTAGACCTAGGGTCAGACGACGCAGAATAAAAGAGGGCATACGCGGAGACAAAGAGGGAAAACGAAACGAGCAGTAGTATACAACATCTTCGCCGGACGTGGTACTCGACGGCATCAACTGCTGGCAAATACAGCCAAGGAAAAAGCTTGCCCAGGAACGAGCAGGATAGTTCGCTCCCATTCTTTCCTGTATATCGCCTGACGGCCGATTCCGAGTTGCGCCTGTCTTGGCTGCCTCTCCTCGCTTACCCCGCCATTGCACATTATGAAAAAGTGGTTCGCCTACGCTCTAATCTTCCTGCTGAGTGGTCTGCACCGGCCCGCCGCCGCGCAGCAGAACCTAGCTGCTCCCGTGACCCTAACGGCGGATCACAGCCCGGCGGTGTTTCCGCTGGTGCATCAGCATAGCGCGGTGTCTCTCTACATCGATGCGCAGGATGCGGAGGTAGTACGCGTCGCCGCCGAAGCATTAGCCAAAGACGTCAACCTCGTGGCGGGGAGTGCGCCGGCGTTGCGGGCAGCTACCGAGCCGCTCACGGAGTACTCGGTGATTATCGGCACCCTAGGTCATTCCCGCCTCATTGACCAACTGGCGTCCCGCGGACAGCTCGACCTGAAAAACCTGAAAGGGCAGTGGGAAACCTTCACCCTCAGTGTCGTTGAGCAGCCACTGGGCAAGCCGGGCAAGGCCCTAGTAATTGCCGGGAGCGACCGGCGGGGCACGGCCTACGGCGTGTTTGAGTTGTCGCGCCGCTTGGGCGTGTCGCCTTGGTATTGGTGGGCCGATGTGCCGCCACAGCACCAAGCGAATCTTTATCTGACGGCCGGGACTTTCCAGAGCGCGCCGCCTTCGGTGAAGTACCGCGGTATTTTCCTCAACGATGAAGATTGGGGCTTGCAGCCGTGGGCGGCGCAAAACCTAGACAAGGACATCAAAGACATTGGCCCAAACACCTATGCGCACCTCTTCGAGCTGTTGCTGCGCCTGAAAGCCAACCTGATCTGGCCGGCCATGCACCCGAGCACGAAGGCCTTTTTTCACTACCCCGGCAATCCGCCAGTAGCCGACCGCTACGCCATCTTGGTGGGCACCTCGCACGCCGAGCCCATGCTGCGCAACAACGTGGACGAGTGGAACGAGAAAACCATGGGCCCCTTCGACTATTTCCGCAACAAGCCCGCCGTGTACAACTACTGGAATCAGCGCGCCAAAGAAGCTAGCCAGCAAGAAGCCATCTATTCGCTGGGCATGCGCGGCGTGCACGACAGCGGCATGGAGGGTGCCAAAACGCCCAAGGAAGCGGCTCAAATGCTAGGTAACATTATTGCCGACCAACGCGGAATTTTGCGGAACAACGTGGCCAAAGACGTGACGCGCATTCCGCAGGTCTTCACCTTATATAAGGAGGTGCTCGACGTGTACGACCAAGGCCTGAAGCTGCCCGACGACGTGACCCTGGTGTGGCCCGACGACAACTACGGCTACATCAGTCGCTTGGCTAATGCCGAGGAGCAGCGCCGCGCCGGCCGCTCGGGCGTGTACTACCACGCTTCGTATTGGGGGCGCCCCCACGACTACCTGTGGCTCAGCTCCACGCACCCCGCCCTCATTCGGGAGGAAATGATGAAAGCCTACGCCATGCAAGCCGACGGGCTTTGGGTGCTGAACGTGGGCGACTTGAAGCCGCTCGAATACAATACGCAGCTCTTCCTAGATATGGCGTACAACGCGCAACCCTTTCAGGAAAGTCAGCACGTACCCGCGCACTTAGAGCAGTGGATGGGGGACATTTTTGGCTCGGCTACGGCGGCTTCTCTCCGCCATGTGCTGTGGGAATACTATGACCTAGCTTTTGAGCGTCGGCCCGAGTTTATGGGCTGGAGCCGCACCGAACCCACCACGCCCACCACGCGCACCGAATACAACCACTTTTACTACGGCGATGAAGCTCAGCGCCGCCTCGACCGCTACGCTGCTTTGGTTGAGCAAGTGAAGCAGCTGCGCACCCAAATCAGTTCCGACAAAGCCGATGCCTTTTACGAGCTAGTGTACTACCCGGTGCTAGGAGCCGCGCTAATGAACCAGAAGTTCTTGTACGCCGACAAAAGCGAACTGTACGCCCGGCAAAACCGCGCCAGCGCCTGCGACTATGCTACCCTAGCTCAGCAAGCTTACGCCCAGATCGAACAAGAGACCGAGTACTTCAACCAGCAGCTAGCCGGTGGCAAATGGCAAGGCATGATGTCGATGAAGCCCCGCAACTTGCCTGTGTACCAGGCGCCGGTGCTAAAGCCCATTCCGATTGATACAACCTTCACCTGGAGAGTCGCGCCGGAAGGTGAGGTAAGCAAAGATTCGTCGTTTCTGGTCCGTAGCAAGAGCAAGCTAGAGCGGGTGTTGCCCACTTTTTACCCGTGGGGGCAGCAGCACCGCTTCATCGACCTGTTTCTCTCCCGCCACCAAGCCGTATCGTGGAAGGCCAAGACTTCAGCAAAATGGATCACGCTATCGGCCCAGCAGGGGCAACTGCTCCCAACCCTAGGTCGACGGGAACAACGCGTGCAGGTAAGCATCGACTGGAGCAAAGCCCCCAAACACGCCAAGCTGCCTGGGCGGATTACCTTCACCGCGGCGGGACAGAAAATTGTTGTGTGGGTTTCGGCCACTGGCGTCATGCCGGAGGTGGGAGACTATGCCGGCTTTATTGAAAGCAATGGCTACGTGTCGATGGACGCTGCCAACTATACTCGTAAAACAGACAAAGCGGCGCAGCAATGGGCGAGCGTGCCAAACCTAGGTCTAGCCGGAAGTGCCTTACAAGCGCAGCCACTACAAGCTGCCTCACTCAGCGATACAACCAGCGCGCCGGCGCAAGCTGCCGTTGCCGAGTACGACTTCTATGCGCTTTCCGCCGCGGTACCCACCATCACCGTCTTCACCCTGCCCACCCACGAACTCACGAGCCTCACGGGCATGCGCTACGGCGTTGCCCTCGACGATCAGCCAATGCACGTTGTAGATTTTCGCACCGTGGGGCGCTCGGAAGAGTGGAAGCAGAACGTACTGCGCAATAATGCCCAACGGCAAATAAAAGCGGAGGCCATCACCCCCGGCCGGCACACGCTCAAAGTATATGCGCTTGACCCCGGCGTCGTGCTCGACCGAATTACCATCGACCTAGGTGGGTTGAAGCCGCACTACAGTCCCATTCCTGAAACTAGGAAAGAGGCTAGTGCGCAAGAGCGTGCTGATAAAACAGCCAGCAATATTAAATAGCCTATTTTTTCGGCCCTATCTTCTTCGGGCGCATCATCTGCGAAGGCAAAGGCGCTTGCTAGAAGGGCGTGCCCGATTGTAATCAGTGCCTTTCATCACGACTGACCTCAAAGCTGAGAGGCTACCCAACAGATTTTAGGTGTGGTGAAGAACACAGGCCCTAGATTAGGCAGATAGGGAAGTAGACAAATGACTTATTTCGATAAATGACCCTTTTATTAAGGGGGGTATTGCTATAAAAACCATGTTTTTATAAAAATTAAGTAAAAATTTAAAGTATTATTTGAATTTATAGTCAGTTTAAGCGTAGATTGGCTTCAGAATTACAACATGCCCCTCTTACTAATGCGAACAAACGCTGTCTGTCGCATTGCTTTCTTGTCATTCTTCTTATTTTTCTATTGTGTCGCTGATATTCATCACTAGAGCTAGCTTGCCTCTGGTGGTGGAAAGATCAGTGTGTAATACAGGAAATTTTAAAGCTCGGTCTAATTTGTCTACAATGAGGTGCGCTGATTCAGAATAAAAGAAATTGAGCCTAGCCAAGTAATTGATGCAATAAGACCTGCTTAGTAAGCTGTCAATAATCCTGCATAGTTTGTAAAAATTTGTATTGTTTAATACAGAGCAGAAAAACTATGCCTTGTTGTGAGAATAAAAATGTTTTGTTAAAAATAGAGTAAAGCTTTAGTAACGGAATACGTTTTAACGTGAAGTAGGTTGAGGAAGGAAATACAAGTCCCACGCTCGTCGTCTTTTATTTTCCACCAAATAGATTGCCTACATGCTCATTCTTTCAGCAACATTATCACTGCTCGCTTCTAGTTTTGGCGGTGAGGGAGATTCGACTCGCACCCTGCCATTTAAATTGTCTGGGTCGGCAGATGCGTATTATCGTTATAACCTGCAAAATCCGAGAGAGGCTCCGTATAATAATTATACGAGCTTTACAAATACGCATAATTCCTTTGAGCTAGGTATGATCTCCGCTAAAGCGGAACATACAATTGGTAAAGTAGGATTGGTAGCTGACCTAGGTTTCGGACGGCGCGCAGAAGAGTTTTCGTACAATGATTCAAATACGCGCTTTGCTATTAAGCAGCTGTTTATCACGTACTCGCCTTCAGCAAAAATCAAGTTAACGGCTGGCAGTTGGGCCACGCATATCGGATACGAGTCAGTAGATCCATACCTGAATCGTAATTACAGTATGAGCTATATGTTCTCATACGGGCCCTTTTTTCACACCGGCGTCAAAGCTGATTTTACCCTTGGCGACAAAACGGCCCTCATGGTAGGGGTAGCCAACCCAACCGACCTGAAAAGCGCGAGCGGCTTGCCGAAAATGGCTATTGCGCAACTTGCTACGGGCACCAAGGACGATAAAATAAAAGCGTATCTGAATTACCAAGGTGGTAATCCTAATGATTCATTGCGCTTGCATCAAGTTGATGCGGTAGTCACGTTTGCGGCTTCTTCTAAATTTAGTTTGTCTTACAACGGAACCGTGCAAACCCGGCAAAGTAAAAGCGAAAGTAGCTGGAGTAATAACAATACCTGGTGGGGATCTGCGCTATATGCAAACCTAGACCCTGCTTCGTGGTTCGGGCTGACACTTCGCAGTGAATACGTCGGAGATAAAAAATCCGTAATCGGGTTTAACGGGGGTGTATTTGAGACGACGCTTTCTTCAAATATCAGAGTCGATAATTTGACAATTATCCCTGAGTTTAGAATTGATAGCGGAAATCGAGATCCAAGATTATTTGTGAACAGGGGAGGAGTAAATAAAAAATCAACTCAAAGCTTGCTTGTTGCCGCCGTTTATAAATTCTAATAATTGGCTTGCTTCTCAAATTTGACTTCGCTTGTAAAAAACAAATACTCGGTTTTGCATTTCGTAAAAGTATAAATGGTTGCTGATCAAAAGAGTTTGCTCTTTCATCTGCTGAAATACACCAATTAATACTTTCTTGTTTGCCTGACCTTTAAGTCAAGCGTTAGGCTGGTCGCTTTTAAATCCAACTTTCAAGTCACCAATTTATCCTTTATGGAAACTGCCCCTCGCAAATCTGCTTCGAGCTCACTCATGCTCTTGGTGCTTCTGGCGCTGAGCGGAGTAGCCGCTTTTGTTCCCGTCGTCCACCCCTCTGCAGGTGCTACCAGCACGCTTAACGCCGCCGACGTAGCCTGGATGCTAACTGCTACGGCGCTCGTGCTGCTCATGACGCCCGGTCTATCGTTCTTCTACGGCGGCATGGTGCGGCCCAAGAACTTGATTTCGACCATGTTGCAAAGCTTTGTAGCCATGGGCGTCATTTCGGTACTGTGGTACTTTGTGGGCTTCTCACTAGCCTACGGTGACAGCTGGCACGGCCTGATTGGCAACCCACTCACGTTTGCCTTGCTGCGCAACGTAGGTACGGCCCCCAATCCGGCATTTTCCGCGGCCATCCCTTTCATTCTCTACTTCGCTTTCCAGCTGAAGTTCGCCATCATTACACCAGCCCTCATCACGGGTTCGTTTGCTGAGCGGGTCAACTTCAAAGGCTACCTAGCTTTTATGGTGCTGTTCGGGCTGTTTATCTACTGCCCCCTGGCGCACTGGACCTGGCACCCCGATGGCTTCCTGCACAAGTGGGGTGTCCTCGACTTTGCTGGTGGCACAGTAGTGCACATTTCGGCGGGGGTAGCGGCGCTAGCGGGTGCCATCGTGATGGGGCCGCGACGCATGAAGCAGCAGACTTCCTTCTCAACTCCTAATGTTCCTTTTGTGCTGCTGGGCACGGGCCTGCTGTGGTTTGGCTGGTTCGGCTTCAACGCCGGTTCGTCGCTGGGTGCTAACGAGCAGGCTACGCTAGCCTTCGCTAATACTAACCTAGCTTCGGCCGCTGCGCTAATGGCTTGGATGCTGGTGGAAGTAGCCCGCGGTGGCAAGCCCACAGCAGTTGGTGCTTGCATCGGGGCCGTAGTTGGTCTGGTGGCCATCACGCCCGCCGCTGGCTTTGTCAACTATGGCCAGAGCATTCTGATCGGGGTAGTAGCCTCGCTCATCAGCTTTGCTGGAGTGCATTGGAAAAACAGCCGCACCAACATCGACGACACGCTTGATGTGTTCCCTTGCCATGGCTTAGGCGGCATTGTAGGTATGATCCTGACCGGTGTGTTCGCCGACAAAGTAGGCCTCGTGCATGGTACTACCACGCTGTTTGGCTACCACCTGCTGGCGCTGGTAATCGTTGTAGCCTACACGTTCGTTGGCTCTTGGATTCTGCTGAAAGTAACCGACATGATCTTCGGTTTGCGGGTGAAAGCAGCCGATGAAGAGCTAGGCCTCGACCTGAGCCAGCACGAAGAATCGACTTATAACGTGGACGAAGAATACGAAAGCACGCGCAAAGAGCTAGTGTCCGAACGCCACTAAGTCTTCTTGAGCTAAGCAGCATACTGAGTAGCGCCGGGGCGCTGCACAAGATCGGAGAACGATCAGACCAGCTCCCAGCGCTACTCAAAATGCCAACTACGCCCACAGGCCACAATACCACACACCACGTTACTTTCATTCCTTTTACATTTCCAGTTCTCGCATGTCCATTTTGCGCTTTAAAGCCCTCGAGTTAGTCGATCAACGCGAACCTGTAGCCGTAACGTCCTCTCCCGAAAGCCGGTCTGCGGCCTTTGGTAAAAACGTATTCAACCTAGAGGCCATGCGGGCCACAATGCCGGGTAGCTATTTAAAAAAGCTAGAAGCATCTATCAAAGAAGGCACGCCCGTAGAGCGGTCGGTGGCCGACGCGGTGGCTTCGGCCATGAAGACGTGGGCCACGGCCAAAGGCGCTACCCACTACACCCACTGGTTTCAGCCCCTGACGGGCGCCACGGCCGAGAAGCACGACTCCTTCTTCGACCTGAACTCCGACGGACAGCCGGTGGAGAACTTCAAGGGTTCGGCGCTGGTGCAGCAGGAGCCTGACGCATCTTCCTTCCCCAACGGGGGCATTCGCAATACCTTCGAGGCGCGCGGCTACACGGCCTGGGACCCGACCTCGCCGGCTTTCATCCTGGAGGCCCCTGGCACCAAGACCCTGTGCATCCCCACCATCTTCGTGGCCTACACCGGCGAGGCGCTGGACTACAAAGCGCCCTTACTCAAGTCGCTGGCCGCGCTGGAGAAAGCCGCCGTGGACGTGTGCCAGTACTTCGACAAAGACGTGCAGCGGGTCAACACCACCCTCGGCATTGAGCAGGAGTATTTCCTGGTGGACAAAGCCCTCTATGATGCGCGGCCCGACCTGGTGATGACCCAGCGTACGCTGTTCGGCCACGCCCCGGCCAAGGGTCAGCAGCTGGAGGACCACTATTTCGGCTCCATCCCCAGCCGGGTGCACGCCTTCATGGTCGAGTTCGAGGAAGAAGGCACCAAGCTCGGCATCCCGCTGCGCACGCGCCACAACGAAGTAGCCCCGAACCAGTTTGAGTGCGCTCCCACCTTCGAGGACGCCAATCTGGCCGTGGACCACAACCAGCTCTTGATGGACGTGATGGACCGTGTGGCCGAGCGCCACCACTTCAAGGTGCTCTTGCACGAGAAGCCCTTTGCGGGAGTGAATGGCTCGGGCAAGCATAACAACTGGGCCATGAGCACGGATACGGGTGTGAACCTGTTCGCCCCGGGTAAGCGGCCCAAGGAGAACCTGCAGTTCCTCACGTTCTTCATCACCACCATCAAGGCCGTGCACACCTACGGGGAGCTGCTGCGCGCCAGCATTGCTTCGGCCAGCAATGATCACCGCCTGGGGGCCAACGAAGCGCCGCCCGCGATTATGAGTGTGTTCGTGGGCTCGATGCTGGACAACGTGCTCAACGAGCTGGAGCGCACCGCCAAGCTGCCGCTGGACAAGGGCGACAACATCTACCTCAAGCTGGGCATTGACAAGATCCCGGCGATTCTGCTGGACAACACCGACCGCAACCGCACCTCCCCGTTTGCTTTTACCGGCAACAAGTTTGAGCTGCGGGCCGTAGGTTCCTCAGCCAACTGCTCCTCGGCCATGACCGTGCTCAACGCCATTGTGGCCGAGCAATTGATCGATTTCAAGCAGGCGGTAGATGCGCAGCTAGCACAAGGCAAGAAGAAGGAAGTAGCTATTGTGGATGTGCTGCGCGAGTACGTGATCAGCTCCAAGGATGTGCGCTTCGAGGGCAATGGCTACTCGCAGGAGTGGAAAGAAGAGGCTGCCCGCCGAGGATTGGCTAACGTAGCCACGACCCCGCAGGCTTTGGACGCATTAATAGCCCCAGAAGCCGAAACCTTGTTCGCTAAGCACGGCATCTTCTCGCCCGTGGAGCTGCACGCCCGCCATGAAATCTTGCTGGAAGAGTACCTGAAGAAGATTCAGATTGAAAGCCGCGTGATGGGTGACCTAGCCATCAACCACATCATCCCCACGGCCGTTGCGTACCAAACTAAGTTGATCAACAATCTGTGTGGTTTACGGGAACTTGGCTTGGAAGATGAGCATTCACAAGTCACCGTTGATACAATTAAGGCAATTTCGCGCTATATTGCGACGATTAAGACGGAGTCTGACACAATGTTGAACAGCCGTAAGGCAGCCAACAAGATAGAAGATACACGGGAGCGGGCTATTGCCTACTGTGAAACCGTGAAAGGACATTTCGACCCCATTCGCCGTGCAGTGGACAAACTGGAGCTGATGGTGGCCGATGAGGACTGGCCGCTAGTTAAGTACCGCGAACTTTTGTTCCGGCACTAGCAGCGGACGGGCTCGACCCGGAGTTGGGTGGGAATTTTCTCCGCGTGTCGAGACGCGAAAAAGCCGTTCCGGGTGGGACGGCTTTTTTTGTGCTTCATCTAGGCTAGGTCAGTAGCTGAGCTTGTTTTAAATAACAGTTTGACTTAGATTAGATTAGTGGGTTTTTCTGAGCTAACCATCATTGAATTGAGCCCACCGATGGTCGTTAGAATCCAGCTGTCGATCTGGTCGATCGTCTTGATCAGGTTCCTGCGCTGCCGTCGTAGGCCGTACGCTTCGATGTTGGTGGTAACGGTGCCGACGCTGTATTTACCAGCCCGGGCGTAGTCCGATTGGGTGTGGGTGATTTGGTCAATGACGTACTGATATTGGCCGTCTTTTACCTGAATAGCCAACCGGAATGCTTTGTTATTAGAGGAATTACCGGACCGTACATGCGTGACGAGAGTACCCGCTTCTGGGTTGCTCACTCGGCGAGTGACCTTGTGCGTCAATCCTAGCTGCGTGAGCCAGTCTTCAGCTCGCGAGAAAAGCTCTTCCCTAGGAGCATCATCAACAGGGACTACAGCTGTGTATTCTACCTTTTTCGTTTCCTGATTTACAGGAAGTTGAAAGTACCCAGGATAAGGTCCTGGCTGAGCAAGTGCCGCACTACTGACTAGAGCGAGCAAAAAAGTGCATACAGCTTTCATGAGTGTAAATAGATAATTTTCGGCTACTGGGTGAGTAGCCGAAAGGGTGGTGGGGAAGAGGAGGAGCAACAGAAAAAGAACGTAAAGCTTACCTAGCGCGAGTGGGTGGTCTGCAAGTAAACTTTTTAAAATTATAATGAGATTAAAGAATTAAAATCTCATTAACTTGATTTTGAGCATGGAAAAGCAATGAAGCTCTTCTTGTTGAGCTTTCTATTTTTTAGTATAGTACAATTTACGCGCTCAATATGAATTAGTTCGGTAAAGTTGCGGGGAAAGAAAAGCTACAAGCACCCTAGCTACCAGCAGACAAAGCAGTGGCTACCAACCGACTTGGATAGACAAAAAATTCTAATAAAGCGGATGGATATTCGCTAAGCTTTCCTTCCTAGTAGGAGGGATCAACAGCCTCTTCTAGTGTTTGCCATAGCTTGGCTGCGCTTTGCTCCCAAGAAAAACGCTCCATATTATGGAAGCCCTTGGCTATCAATTCCTGCCGCAAAGCTGCATCGTGTTGCATTTGCGTTAGGGCGGCGGCAATAGATTCAACCGAAAAAGGATCGACGAGCAAGGCTGCATCGCCTGCTACTTCCGGCAAGGAGCTGCAGTTAGAGGTGATTACAGGGCTACCGCAGGCTTGCGCTTCGATGACGGGGATGCCAAAGCCTTCGAAGTAAGGCACATATACCGTTGCTAAAGCTGCCGCGTAGAGACCTACTAGCTCCGCATCGTTTACTCGGCCGGTGAGGTGCACGTCGTCTTGGTAGTGCATCTGCTCGTACACATCGAAGATGGCACCGGCTTTCCAAGCTTTGCGACCTACTACCACCAGTTGCGTGTCGGCGCCTGTTTCATCTTTAAACTGTTCGAAAGCCCGGAGCAGATTCACTAGGTTCTTGCGTGGCTGCAAGGCGCCTACGAAGAGAAAGTAAGGCTGGTCGCTGCTGAACTTGGCGCGGGTTGCAGCCTGCCTAACTTCCGGTTGCGGCCGGAACCTAGCATCCGCGGCATTGTAAACTACCTGAATCCGCTCAGCAGGTAGTTGGTACGTATCAATGAGGTCTTGCTTGGTAGCTTCCGAAACGGCAACCACGCAAGCTGAAGCGAAGGCAAAGCGCGGGGCAAAGAAGTAATAGTACTGCCGTTGTAAAAAGCCTACGTCTTGCGGAAAATGCTCAAAAGCTAGGTCGTGCATCACCGTCACGCGGGGCACGTCGGTGCGTAGTGTCGTAAAGCCGTCGAGACTCAGAAACACATCGGGGCGTAACCGACGTAGCGTTTGCGCTACCGCCCCTTCAAACCACGCTACGAAGAGAAACGGGTGCCGGGCTGGGGGAAACAGCACGTGGGGCACCACGTTTTCGGCAAAGACGTACTTCGGATCAAATGGCCGGTCGAACAGGAAGTGGAAGGTGTGCTCGGGATGCTGGCGCACCATTCGGATCAGCGTTTCGTAAGTAAAACGCCCGATGCCCTCAAGTTGGTTGCCGGGCAGCAAGAAGCGGACGTTGACGGCGATGATCAAAAGAGTAACTGAATAGCTAAGTGACGGAGAAAGAGGTAGGTGCGCGGGCTACGGTTTATCTACGGTAAGACCAGCTTAGGAGACACCATACCTAGCCCCGCTTGCGGAGCTTCTGAAGCTCCGCTACGCGTACGATCTTTGTTAGGAACAAGATGCCTACAAACGCTACTCCGGCTAGCACGGCTTCCACAAGCCATTGATTGACAAGCCAGCGCAAACCTAGGAAGGTGCCGCACAGCAGGCCAAACGCCAGGAACAGCTGCGCCAGCACGCGCCACGGGATGGCAACGCCTGCCTGATTGCGCACCAGCCACAAATACCCCACGGACACAAATACAGCACACAATAGGGTATTGACCGAAGCTGCCAAGGCACCGTAGCGGGGTAGCAGCACGAAGTTTAGCCCTATGTTCAAGGAAATGCTCCCGGCTACCAGCCAGCTAACGGGGCGTTCTTGGCTGGTGCTGGTGAGTAGCGTGCTATAAATGGCGAAAAAGGCGTGCACCAGCACGTTCACAAACAAGATCTTCAGACACAGGGCCATACGGCCTAGCTCCTCGGGCGAACTGTGAGTGAATTGCCAGAAGAGCACCTCGCCCCGGAACAGCACGAAGGCGCACACAAACAGCAAGGGCACCGTAACGACGCGTTGCCCAAACCAGAGCAACTCTTGTTGCTCCTCGCGGCGGTGCGTGGCGAGGGCAAACTTGGCAAAAAACAGCGGCAGCACCGTCCACAGGTACATCATCACGGCATCGACCCAGCGGTAAGCGCCGGCATAATAGCTAGCTTCCTTCGCCGACACAAGCCGCTCCAGCATACCCATGTCCACTCGCTCATTGAGGCCATAGAGCAGGGCAATGAGCGCAAATGGCATGCTGTCGCGCAAGAGGGTACGGGCATGGTCCCAGCGCAAGCGGTAGCGCACCCGGCCATACAGCCGCGAGACGAGTGCGTACAGTACCACGAACGTGAAGAGAACCGCCGCCGAGCGTGCTCCCACGTAGCGGTCGAGGGTGAGCCCGATGGGCAGCAACCCTAGCACCATCAGGAGCAGCAGGGCTTTCTCCAAGATGGAGAGCACAGCGTCGGTATTGAAGCGCTGATGCGCCTGCAAGGCTCCGCGCAAAAACTGCGTGTATTGGGTCAGCAACAAACCGGCTCCGATGAGAGCCAGTAGCAGCAGTACATGGCCTTGGTAGCCAAGTACCGCACCAACGGCCACCGTGATGCCTAGGAATACCGCCATCAGCCAGCCTTTGAGGGGCAAGAGCGTGGGGAAATACTCGGGCAAAAAGTCGGGGGAGGCGGCTACCCGCTTGGTCATGAGCTGCGTGGTACCTAGGTCCGACACAGAAGCAATGATGAGCGTCCAGGCTGATAAAGCGGTGAACGTGCCAAAAGCGGCGTGCCCGAGCCGGTCTTGCACCAGGTTTTCTACCACTACCCATCCCGGTTTTACCAGCAGGTTGAGCAGTACGACGAAGCTGATATTTCCGAAAAACTTTTTGATAGAAGCAGAGGCGTAAGTAAGCGCGGCGAAAATACGGGAAAAGCAAACGTGGAACCTAGCTCCTGGCAACTGACGAATCAGCTAGCTAGGTCAAGGTTCCACGCGCTTATTCAAACCGCAAGTGCTTCACCGACTCGCCGGAGTTCTGCAATTCAATCAAGGAATCGATACCGATTTGAAGGTGTGCCTGCACGTAGCCCGACGTTACTTTCGAGTCGCTCTCAGCGGTTTTCACGCCTTCTGGCGTCATGGGGTTATCTGATACCAGCAGCAGCGCGCCGTGCGGAATCTCGTTAATAAAGCCTACCACGAAGATGGTCGCCGTTTCCATGTCCACGGCCATGGCCCGGATCTGGCGCAGGTAGTCCTTGAAAGCGGCGTCGTGTTCCCACACCCGACGGTTGGTCGTGTACACCGTGCCGGTCCAATAGTCCTTCTCGTGTTTCTTGATCATTGAAGAAACAGCGCGTTGCAGACGGAAAGAGGGCAGTGCGGGGATTTCCGGAGGTAGGTAGTCGTCGGAAGTACCTTCGCCGCGAATAGCCGCGATAGGTAGAATCAAGTCACCTAGCTTGGTCTTGCTTTTCAGGCCACCGCATTTACCTAGGAAAAGCGCCGCTTTGGGATTGATGGCGGAGAGCAAATCCATGACGGTGGCCGCCATCGGCGAGCCCATGCCGAAGTTGATGATCGTGATATTGTTTGCCGTTGCCGTTTGCATTGGCTTATCTAGTCCGCGCACCTCAACACCAAACTGCTGAGCAAACATTTGCACGTAGTTGATGAAGTTAGTCAGGAGAATATATTGCCCAAACTCTTTGAGCGGAACGCCCGTGTAGCGCGGCAGCCAATTCTCCACAATGGAGGCTTTGTCTTTCATGCAGTTAAATGGTTATATGGTTGATTAGGAAATGGCTAATTGTTGAAAGGTTGATTGTTTAATAATAGAGGAAGCTAGCTAGTTAGGGTTTCGGAAATGATCAGGTTTATCCCAATAGCAATTTGACTGTTTAGCTGTTCAACAACCAGCCTTTTATAAACAAAAAAGCCGTCACACAAAACTGTACGACGGCACCCCAGTGAAAAGCGGAAACAGACGCTCCGAGCGGTACCTTTGTAGGTGATGCAAGCGCTAAACCTGCCGCCTTTCGAATACAAAGTTACAAAATCAGGCCCGAATTCGCTAATCTGGGACGTTTTACGCCGCAAGAACGTAGTCCTGACGCCAGAAGAATGGGTGCGTCAGCACGTCGTTCATTACCTGATTGAGCACCTTGGCTACCCACGCGGCCTGTTGACCTTAGAACGGGGCCACGCGTACAATCAGCGCCAAAAACGCACGGATTTGTGCGCTTTCAACTCGGCTGGCCAACCCTTATTGTTGGTCGAGTGCAAGGCGACGACGGTGCCCATCACAGCCGCTGTAGCCCACCAAGCGGCTACGTACAACCAGACGATTGGTGCGCCGTTATTGCTGCTCACCAATGGCTTACAGCATTATTGCTGGCGCGTCGATTTTGTGCAGCGGCGCAATGAGCAGCTAGCTGAAATTCCAGACTATGCTGCTGCTCAGCTACTTTCCGGCGCTTCTAGCTAATTCCCTGCCTTATAAAGCTGATTATCAGAAAGCCCGTTCACGAAGAACTGCACACATGCCTTTAGCTCGTCACCGTATTGCTGTACTCTACGCACATCGGGGTGGGGGAGCGACTCGGTTGAAATGGTGTGCGTCTGATAAGGGTAAAGCAATACTTGGTTATCAGCCGTAAGTTCCGTCACAAGGTCGCGGTGCACCAAGAAGTAGGAGCCACCGCTTAGGTAAAGTGCCCGGCCGGTTGTGCCCTGGTCGAAAACGGAGTAGCCGAAAGGCAGAAGTTGGCGGTTGGCGCGCAGACCTAGGTAGTCGAGTACAGTAGCGGGCACGTCGGCTTGCTGCGTGATGCGGTGCACGTCGGCGGCCGGGAGTTGGCGGCCCGGATGAAAGAGCAGTAACGGTGTTTTGTAGCTACCCAGCGCATTCTGGTACCCCGCCCGGCTCGTCTGCGAGGTGTGGTCGGCGAGCAAAATAAACAACGTGTGCTTGTACCACGGCTGACGACTTGCGGCCGCAAAAAACTTTCGCAGGGCATTGTCCGTGTAGCCAATGGTAGCGTGGATAGGCAAATCACCAGCCGGAAAACGGCCCTGATATTGCGCCGGCACCGTGAAAGGCTCGTGCGAGCTGAGGGTGAATAGGGTAGAGAAAAAAGGCTCGGGCTGCTTCCCTAGCTGCTGGCTAAAGTATTGGAGGTAAGGCTCGTCGAAGATGCCCCAGTGACCATCGTAGTCGGGGCTGTTAGCGCCGCCGGGGTACTCCGATAGGCCATAATACCGCTGAACGCCCGCAATACCGGCAAAGGTGTTGAAGCCCATGGTGCCATTCTGCGCCCCATGAAACATAGACGTGGTATAGCCCTGCCGCCCCAGCACCTCACCTAGGCCATGTAGCTCGTCAGTTTGGTAATTTGATGTGATAAAGGGGCCTTCCATAAGAGAGGGTAGCCCCGCCAGCACAGCCGGCAATGCTTCGATAGAACGACGACCATTGGCGTAATGCTCACGAAAGAATAAGCTTTTAGTGGCCAGCGAGTCAAAGAAGGGCGTGTAGCCTTGACCGTTGTTTTCGATGCCGGTATACTCCGAAGCAAAGCTTTCGAGCAGCAACACGACCACATTGTCGCGTAGGGGCGCGCCCATGGCAGAGCGAGCTGGCAGCGGTCGAGCCGCTAATGCGTGCCGCAGGGCAGCCGGAGAAGCGAAATACTGCTTGTGTTCGGCCGGCTGATACCCTAGGCTTTTCAAAAACGTGAAGGTGCTATTTAGGGCCAAGTGGCCGAGTAGGGCTGGCTGCTGCACAAACGCATGGCCTGTGCGCAAGGGCTTCAGCTGCAAGCCACCTCGGATGCCGAGCACTACCGCAAGTGCCACCAGCGCTACTTCCACGGCTTGCCAGCCAAACCGCTGCAGCGGTTTAGCGGAGGTGGCAGACACAGCAGGCTGTTGCCCCGGCATCGGGTACAAGTAGCCGAGCAGTAGCATCAGCGCGATGAATGGAATCAGTAGATACCAGTAGTGCCCTAGCAGCTGCACGGCCTGGCGCGATACGTCGGAGCCAATGGTGGACAGTTCGTTGGATGTGCGCCGCCCAATAAACTTAAAGTACTCGGTGTCAACAATATTCAAGGCTAGGCCTACCGAGTTCAGCACCAGATAGATCCCGCGTAGTGCCCGCTGCCAATTGCGCCCAAAGGCCGGCACCAACGACAACACCACAAACGGCAGATTGAGCAGCAGCAACCCGGCAATATCGAACCGGAAACCGTGCCAGAACGCCCAAAGGACCTGGCCGCTTGAGGCCTCGCGGAAGACGTCGTGGTTAGCTACGTAAAAGCCGATCCGCAGCAGCAGATACAAACCGAGCAGCATGGAAAAGCGCCGCAGTAAGAGGCGCAAAGCAAGGGAAGGCACACGCGCTGCCACGTTATTCGCCCGACTTAAACTGAATAGATTGGCCGTCGGGTAAGCCTTTGATTTTCTTGTAGAAGTCAGCTAGCCAAGCTAGCCGTTCAACGCTAGGTACGGCTTTAATGCTTGGCTTTGTTTTGCTATCCGTGGCAATGCAGGCCGGTGGATAAAGGCTTAGTAGCTGACCGGGTGGAAGTACGCCGCCACCCTGCTGAAAGGTGCGCAGCGGCTGCATACCGAGGGCGTCAACTGGGAATTTCTCCACACCAAACAAGAAGTGCTTGAAATCTACCTCTAGGTCAGCTAGCTCGCCGGTTTCGGTGTCGAGGAAGTACACGGCTTCTTGTCGCAGTAAAAACTGGTTGCCTAGGCAATCTTGCGCAAACGGAATGTCCGTCCGCTCTACGGTGTCATAAGTGCGCCAAAACGCATTTGGGCCGTGCCACGCTTCCTCTAGTGAATGCCAGGCGGGCACTCCACCGCAACCGCGGATGTGCAGCCCGCCGAAGTAGGCGACTACCCCATTTTGCTGGCGGAGAAAGTTCTGAAGATAGGAAGGAAGGAGGGCTAGGGTCGTGGCACTGGCAATAGGAGCGCCAGTGAAAAGAATTCCGATCATGCAAACAAAGGAAGCGGTATCAGCAAAAGAATAAAAGCCTTCCCAACGGAGCGTCAGGAAGGCTTTTGACAAAGGTAAGCAAACTTTAGGCGTGAGCTGGCTCTAATACCGATTCTACACTTACCAAAGGCAGGTTCCAAGCTTCCGCAACGCCCTTATAGACCACTTCGCCATTTACGACGTTCAGGCCGAGGCGTAAGTCTGCGTTTTGACGGCAGGCCTCCTGCCAGCCCTGGTTAGCTAGCTTCACAGCGTAGGGCAGGGTGGCGTTGGTCAGCGCTAGGGTGCTGGTGTAAGGTACCGCGCCGGGCATGTTGGCCACGCAGTAGTGCACGATGTCGTCGATGATGAAGGTGGGATCTTCGTGGGTGGTAGGCTTGCAGGTTTCGATGCAGCCGCCCTGGTCCACAGCCACGTCGACGAGCACAGTGCCGGGCTTCATGGTCTTAAGCATGTCGCGGGTAATCAGGTGAGGCGCTTTCGCTCCAGGAATTAGCACAGCACCTACGATTAGGTCGGCCGTTTTGATGGCTTCGCGGATGTTGTACTCGTTGGAGTACACCGTCGACACGTTCTTGGGCATGATATCGTCTAGCTCACGCAGACGGTTCAGGCTGATGTCCATCAACGTAACCTGAGCACCTAGGCCAGCGGCAATTTTCGCGGCTTGGGTACCCACAATGCCCCCACCTAGCACCAGCACGTGCGCTGGCTTCACGCCGGGCACGCCGCCGAGCAGAATGCCGCGGCCTTTTAGGGGTTTCTCTAGGTACTTAGCGCCTTCCTGCGGGGCCATGCGGCCGGCTACCTCACTCATCGGAATGAGTAGGGGCAACGACCGGTCGGCGCGTTCTACAGTTTCGTAGGCGAGGCACGTGGCCTTGCGCTCGATCATGGCGTGCGTAAGATCTTCGCTTGAAGCAAAGTGGAAGTACGTGAACAGCAGTTGTCCTTCCTTGATCAAGGCGTATTCTTCCTGAATCGGCTCCTTCACCTTCACGATCATCTCGGCTTGGCCGTACACATCGGCAATTGTAGGCAGGATTACGGCGCCAGCTTGTTCGTATTCAGTGTCTTGGAAGCCGCTGCCGAGGCCAGCTGAAGCCTGCACGTACACCGTGTGGTGATGCTTGCGCAGTTCCGCAACGCCTGCGGGCGTGAGACCTACACGGTTTTCGTTATTCTTAATTTCTTTTGGAACACCGATAATCATGGTGAGAGGAGAAGGGTGATAGAGGAAAAACTAGGAGTGGAAAAACGGCGACAAAGATACGATGTATAGCGCGAAGCTCCTGCGCCGCGCACCGTGGAATAGCTCGTTCTGAGAAACAGTCCCAAACGATTATCGTTCCACGATGCGCGAAGCAGGAGCTTCATGCTGCACGCTACTTAAACGGAACGGCCGTGCCGCTCTCCTTCACCATGCTGGCTGCATTCAGGTCGCGTACGACGTTCGCCCGCAACGTTACTTTGGAATCGCCATTCAGGTCGTTGGAACTCATGGTAACCACTTCCATGCTCTGTCCGGCTTGGCGAGGAGCATACACTAGCTCAACGGGTACACTCTGGCCGGGTTTAATGGGTTGTGGCGCAGCCTTATAACCTACGCAGTTGCACGTAGAAGAAAGCATGCCCATCACTAAATCTTGTTTGCCGGTGTTCTGCACCGTGAGGCGTACTACCGGCTGCTGGCCCACTTCCACCTTGCCGAAATCGTGGGTGGTCGTGTTTAGTTTGGCGTGAGGCGACTGAGCTAGCTGGGCTGGAGTAAGCTTGGTCTTCATCTCGTCCTTGCCGAGCACGGTGCCTTTGATGCTGAGCACGGTGCTTGGGGTAGCCGCGTTGCTGGTTACCGTTACGGTTTTATTGAATACGCCCGGACGGCCCGCGCTGCTGTAAACGGCTTTCACCATGCCAATTTTGCCTGGCAGCACAGGCGTTTTGGTCCAGTCGGGGGTAGTACAGCCACAAGACGCCTGCACGTTGGCAATTACGACGGGCTGATTACCGGTGTTCTTAAACTTAAATTCATAGGTAGCCATCGTGCCTTCGGGGACGTTGCCGAAGTCATGGGCATCTTTTTCGAAGGTCATGATGCCTTGCGCCTGAGCACCTAAGTGGGTCAGCAAGAGACCGAGGCCAAACAAAAGGGAGGCGAACTTTTTCATAGGGTAGGAATAAAAACTGATGTATGAATTTGAAGGCGAAAAGAAAGCAGCTGTGAGCAATGACAGCCGTATAATTACCTTGCTCGTAAGCGTGCATGGTAGAAGCTACTAGCACAGTACCACAAAGATAACTAAAAACGTTCCGGGCTGCATGGCTGCCCAAAGCAGCCCAAACCTAGGGGCCACCTAGCGTCTTTCCCAAAATCTGTACTTTTGCTCCGAGTTTGCAGCCTAGGCGCACCTGATTCGTTTCAGTTGCTTGTTGTCCACCCGTTTTGTTTTTTATGTCTACTGTCGAATCTGCCCTAGCTCCGGCTGTTGCCTTGAGCAAAGAAGAACTGCTGCGTGATTACCGCATTGGCTGGGAAAGCCGACAGGCTTCGTTGGCCGGTCGCAAAGAGGTATTTATGGGTAAAGCTAAGTTCGGCATCTTTGGCGACGGCAAAGAGCTGCCCCAACTGGCCATGGCCCGCGCATTCCAGGCGGGTGATTTCCGCTCCGGCTACTACCGCGACCAGACCTTTATGCTCGCGGCCGGAGAGCTCAACTTACAGCAATACTTCGCCCAACTCTACGCGCACCCCGACGTGGAAGCGGACCCCGCCACCGGCGGCCGTTGCATGAATGGGCACTACGCCACGCGTCTGCTCGACGAAGATGGCAACTTCAAGCCCCAGACCTCCAGCAAGAACTCTAGCGCTGATATTTCGCCGACGGCCGCTCAGATGCCGCGCCTAGTAGGCCTAGCCTATGCTTCCAAGTTGTACCGCCAGAACCCAGAGTTGCACGGCCTTACCGATTTCTCGGTGAATGGCAATGAAGTAGCGTTCGGTACCATTGGCAACGCTAGTACTTCGGAAGGAATGTTCTTTGAGGCCATCAATGCCGCCGGGGTTCTCCAGATTCCAATGCTGGTATCGGTCTGGGATGACCACTACGGCATCTCGGTGCCTGCCGAATACCAAACCACCAAGCAGAGCATCAGTGAAATACTAGCGGGCTTCCAACGCAATGGACCCGGCGAGCAGGGCTTCGAAATCTTTGTGGTGAAGGGATGGGACTACCCAGCGCTAGTCGAAACCTACCAGCGCGCCGCCGAGCTGTGCCGTCGCGAGCATGTGCCGGTGCTCATCCACGTTACGGAGGTCACGCAACCGCAAGGGCACTCCACTTCTGGCTCGCACGAGCGCTACAAGAGCAAGGAGCGCTTGGCCTGGGAGCAGGAGCATGACTGCATGCGCAAGATGCGGCAGTGGCTGTTGAAAGAAGGCTACGCAACCCCCGAGGAGCTTTTTCGATTGGAAGATGAGGCGATGGATGCCGTGAAAAAGGCGCGTAGCGCTGCTTGGCAGGCCTTCTTCAATCCTATTCAGCAAGAGCGGGAGGAGCTAGCCCAGCTACTAGAAAAGCTAGCTTCGGAGGCTGAGAAGCCCAACAATCTGCACAAGTCCATCGAGCACCTGAAGCAGAATCCCACGGCACTCCGCGCCGATATTATCCGGACGGCCCGGCGGGCCCTGCGCCAAGTGCGCGGCCAGCGCGGATTTGCTCGTCGTGAGTTGCAGCAGTGGCTGGAGCAGGCCACCGCCGATAACGCGGACCGCTACAACTCCTACCTCTACAGCCAGAGCGAACAAGCCGCGCTAAACATCACGGAAGTAAAGGCCGAATTTGCTCCTAACGCCGCGCAAGTAGATGCCCGCGAGGTACTGCAAGCCTGCTTCGAAGCGAACTTCCGCCGCGACCCTACCATCTTTGCTATTGGGGAGGATGTAGGGCAGATTGGTGATGTAAACCAAGCCTTTGCTGGCTTGCAAGCCAAGTTTGGCGAGTTACGCGTCACCGATACCGGCATCCGCGAGAGCACCATTATAGGGCAAGGAATAGGAGCCGCTTTGCGTGGCTTGCGCCCCATCACCGAAATCCAGTATTTGGATTACATGCTTTATGCTATCCAAATTTTGTCCGATGATCTAGCTACGCTTCAATATCGTACGAAAGGGGGGCAGAAAGCACCCCTGATCGTGCGTACCCGCGGCCACCGACTTGAAGGAGTGTGGCACGCTGGTTCGCCTATGGGTATGATATTGAACAGCCTGCGGGGAATACACGTGTGTGTGCCGCGCAATATGACCCAGGCCGCGGGGTTTTATAATACCCTGCTCCGCTCCGACGAGCCTGCAGTGGTAGTGGAGTGTCTTAACGGCTATCGTCTCAAGGAAACGATTCCGCAAAACGTTGGGGAGTTCACCGTGCCGCTTGGTGTGCCAGAGGTACTGCTAGAAGGCTCCGACGTAACGATTGTTACCTACGGCTCGATGTGCCGCATTGTGCTCGACGCTGCTCGGCAGCTTGCTAAGGTGGGCATATCAGTGGAAGTGATTGACGTACAAACGCTACTACCTTTCGATATAGAACACCTTATTGTGGATAGCATCCGCAAAACCAACCGGGTGGTGTTCACCGATGAGGACGTGCCTGGCGGCGCTACTGGCTACATGTTGCAGCAGGTGCTCGACGAGCAGCAAGCGTACCGGCACCTCGACGCCCAACCCCGCTGCCTATCCGCGCAGGCGCACCGCCCGCCCTATGGCACCGACGGTGACTACTTCAGCAAGCCGAATGCGGAGGACGTGTTCGACGTAGTGTACGAAATCATGCACGAAACAGACCCGAAGCGTTTTCCTACTATCTACTAACACGTTAGTGATAAAAAAGCCCGACCAGACGCTTAGTGTCTGGTCGGGCTTTCGTTTGGGAAGCTGGGAGAGCTAAGCCCTATCTAACGAATAGAATTGGATCGGTAAAGATGGTGTTACTCTCGTGCAGAGCTCTATCCACGATGCTTACTTTATAGCGTATTCTCGAGCCGTAATAAAAAGTTCCGACAAAAACCCGCTGACTGAAGGTCAAGTCGCCTTTAAGCGGCTCTGCCCGTCCGGTGTTGTTGAGAAGCGGGTATCGGCCATCGTAGGGTTGGTCTTTATTCAAGATGGTATCCCTATACTCGCCATTCCGAAGAACCTGCGCTTGAAAAAAGTAGTTGTTATAAAACCGATTGAGGGTTCCGTCCAAATTCTTCTGCTGATATGGCGGGTTTGTATCATCGTTACTAAGACCTAGGTCCCCGTCACCGTCCCTAAAGGAGATAGTCACCTTAACACTATCGAAAGTCCCATCATCTGTTTTAAAGCGCTGCTGCGTAATGCTTTTGAAGCTGATTTCTGGTGTGTCAGGATAGTCGGGGGTGGCGATACAGGACGAAACAGCAAGGCCGACGAATAGCATCAGCATGGCTAGGCCCATTATCCGAGATGGAGTAGAAAGCTTGGTCATAGTAGGTAAAAAAAGCAGCAAACAACCGGTTGACTGCACAGCCTGAATATACAGCTTCTCAACGAACAGCGGTGCTATTTGTTATATCAAAACGTTAACTGAATTGTGTTGTAATGAGTTTCCGCGACGCCTACCTACGCCAACTGCCGCACCTAACTGCTACTGACTTCGAACAAACCGCGCTGGCGCTCTTTCGACACCAAGCGGCACATTGCCCACCTTACCAGGAATACCTAGGTCTGCTGGGTCGCAAACCGCAACAGATACAGCAACTTACAGATATCCCGTTCCTGCCTATTGAGTTTTTCAAGACCCATGATGTACGGACGGAGCCAGCTAGTTGGGAGCCAAAGGAAGTGTTCTTGAGCAGTGGCACCACGATGCAGCAGCGCAGCCAACACCGCTTGCGCGACCCGCTGCTCTACCGCCAGAATGCTGCCCGCATCTTCGAGCAAACCTATAGCCCCTTGCGCGAGTGGACGTTCCTGGCGTTGCTGCCATCGTACCTGGAGCAAGGACAGTCGTCCTTGGTAGCCATGGTCGACTACTTTGCTAAGGAGTCGGGGCAAGCGCAACCAGCCTTCTTCCTGCACGACTACGCGGCGCTGGTGCAAGCCTTAGGCGAAGCTAAGCAGTTAGGGCGCCGGGTGATGCTCATCGGCGTGACGTATGCGCTGCTCGACCTCGCAGCTGAGTACGGTGCCGCGCCCGAGCTGCAAGGTCTGACGGTGCTGGAAACCGGTGGCATGAAAGGTCGGCGCCGCGAAATGATTCGGGAGGAGCTGCACGCGGAGCTAAAGCTAGCTTTCGGCCCGGCCGGCATTCACTCCGAATACGGTATGACGGAGCTGCTTTCGCAAGCCTACAGCCTAGGTGATGGCCGCTTTCACCAACCTGTGCCGCTGCGCATTCTGTTGCGTGACCCATCCGACCCATTCTCCGTTTCCTCCACCCGCCCCGATGGCGCTATCAACGTTATCGACCTAGCTAACATCGATTCTTGTGCGTTCATCGAGACCAAGGACTTAGCTCGCCAGCATCCTGATGGCTCCTTTGAGGTGCTGGGCCGCATGGATAATTCAGATGTGCGGGGCTGCAATCAATTAGTAGCCTAACAAAAAAGCCTAGATGAGAATCTAGGCTTTTTTGTTGAAACAGAGCATTTTACTTGCCTGAATACGCTTTGGCGTCGGCTTCGGTAATGATGTCGTCGCTCATGATAACGAGGCGTTCGACCACGTTGCGTAGCTCCCGGATGTTACCGGTCCAGTTGAGGCTTTGCAGGTACTTCAATGCTGCCGCATCTGCTTTCTTTGGCTTGTTGCCGTAGTCGCGGGCGATGTCATTCAAGAACTTCTGCACGAGGTCCGGAATATCCTCGCGGCGGTCGTTGAGGGCCGGCACTTGGATCAGGATAACCGACAGGCGGTGGTACAAGTCCTCGCGGAAATTGCGGTCGGCAATTTCCTGTACCAGGTTCTTGTTTGTAGCCGCTACCACACGCACGTCCACCGATATTTCCTTCTCGCCACCGACGCGGGTGATTTTGCTTTCCTGCAAGGCACGCAGCACTTTGGCCTGGGCCGATAGGCTCATATCGCCTATTTCGTCTAGGAACAGCGTGCCACCGCTCGCTTGCTCGAACTTGCCGATGCGTTGTTTTACCGCCGACGTAAACGAGCCCTTTTCGTGACCAAATAGCTCGCTTTCGATCAGCTCCGAGGGGATAGCAGCGCAGTTAACCTCTACCATCGGGCCGCCAGCGCGGTTGCTTTGCTCGTGCAGTTGGCGGGCTACCATCTCCTTACCAGCACCGTTCGGACCCGTAATGAGCACGCGGGCATCGGTAGGCGCTACTTTCTCAATGGCTTTGCGCACCACTCCGAGGGCCGTCGAGTTGCCGACCATTTCGGAGCTCTTGGCAATCTTCTTCTTGAGCGTCTTGGTCTCAGTTACCAGCTTGGTGCGGTCGAGGGCGTTGCGCACAGTGATGAGCAAACGGTTCAGGTCCGGTGGCTTCTGGATGAAATCGAATGCGCCTTTCTTGGTGGCATCCACGGCCGTTTCGATGCTGCCGTGCGCCGATACCATGATGAAGGCGGAATCGGGGGATATAGTTTGAGCGCGCTCTAGCACTTCAAGGCCGTCCATTTTCGGCATCTTGATGTCGCAGAGCACCACATCATACTTATTCTTGACGAGCATATCCAGGCCCGTGGGGCCGTCCTCGGCCTGATCCACAGCGTAGCTTTCGTACTCCAGAATCTCCTTCAGAGTATTACGAATGGCCCGTTCGTCGTCGATGATTAGAATTTTGGGCATGGGGAAATTAGAAAACAGATTAGCGCAAGTAGTGACGAAGGTAACAAATTGTAAGGCGCAGGTGAGAAAGAAATACGCAGCGCTTCAGCTAGGTAGATTTATACAAGCTACGGTAAAGTTAAACTAAGTAAACTCTGATTTGCTATTGGTTTGATAGTTGTCGCCTTGCTAGTAGCATATAGCATGCTTTGCTTGCATACCTAGCTCTAGTATCTTGGAAGCAATAAGTGGAAGTAACAGCGCCTAAATAGATTAACTAGCTAGCTGCTAAGCTGCCCGCAACTACTATCTGATGCACGTTTATACTCCTGGGTTACACATATTAGCCACTTTCACGGCGCCCGTTTATCATTTGCTAGATGCTGGCACTTGCCAGCAGTTTTTTGATCAGCAAATTGCTGCCTTGCACCTAACTAAGGTAGGGGAGGTGTACCACACTTTTCCGAACGGCAGCTTCACGGCGGTAGTCGGCCTCACCGAGTCGCACCTGAGCATTCACACCTGGCCCGAGCATGGCCTAGCTACCTTCGACGTGTTCTTGTCCAACTTCCAGCAGGACAACTCCGCTACGGTGCGCCAGCTATACGCCGAAACACTGCGCTTCTTTGAGGCCACGGAGCAAACCAAAACGGAGGTAGTTCGATGAGTGAAGTTCTAACGAATCCGCCATCGGCTGAACTACAATGTCCACATTGTGGCACCACTATCACATATTATGATGTGCAAGGCAGCTCTTTTTACGCCTGCCCGCATTGTCATTGGTTCTTTGAACACGAAGGTGAAAGCCGACCTAAATTACTGTATCAGTTTCAGGATGTACCCCGTATCGGACCACCTTTGCCCCTAGGTTCTAAGGGTGTATTGCATGGAGAAGAATACCGAATAGTAGGCTTTATGGTGCGCAAAGAAGCCCGCACACCCGCACGTTGGGCCGAGTACATGCTTTTTCATTCAAAAACGGCTAGCTATGCGCAGTTATCAGTCTTTGAAGGTCATTGGATGTTCATCAAGCCTGCTGAGCGCAGCTATAAAGTCAATCAGGCAGACTCTCGCCGGGCATATGTCGAAGCGGAAGACGATACATACATGCTTTATAACCGTTATTCGCCTCGTGTACTCTTCGCGATTGGCGAATTCGACTGGAATATTCGGGAGGATGAAGAGCTAAGTGTTCATGAATTTGTGGCGGCGCCCTACATGCTAGTCGAGGAACGCAAACCAAACAAACTCATAGACTGGTATAAAGCAGAGCACATGAAGGCTGAGCAAGTAGCTCTAGCTTTTGGCGTGGATAAATATGCATTGCCCGATCCGATAGGAGTGGGCGCCATTGAACCAGCACCTGGACAGAAAACGTGGCCCACTCTAAGGAATTTTACGCTATTCCTGGCACTAATAGTAGTTGCTACTCAGCTACTATTGCTAGGACTCAAGCCCGAACGCCAAGTGCTCAGTCAGCAGTTTCATAGTCGGCTCGATGCTTCGCTGCCTGCAACGGCTACAGCAGGAGGTGAAGCAGTAATTGTATCAACTTCGTTTCAGGTAGATGGTCCGGCAGCTATTTCGGTGCAGTTGCGCTCCGCTTTAGATAATCAATGGTTAGAACTACCCGTGTCAGTAATTAACGAGAAGACGGGTCAGAGTTACGAATTCTCAAAAGCCTTAGAGTACTATCATGGCTACGAAGGTGGGGAAAGTTGGAGCGAGGGCAGTCAGGAGCAAGAAGCCACTTTAGGGAAGATTCCCACTGGCCGTTATCATCTAAACATATATCCAACCTCGGAAGTTGGTTTAGATTTGCCTATCTATCTCACTGTCAGCCAACAATCGTCATTGCATTCCAATGCCATATTACTATTGCTTGCTCTGTTAATTTACCCAGGTATTCAATACTGGCGACGCTCGTACCACGAACAGCAACGCTGGGAAAACAGTGATTATGGTCCAACAACTTAATTATCTCTTGTGAACTTCCTTCGTCAACTCTGGTCGATTCGCTACTATGCCTTCCTAGCGCTGCTCGGCTACGGCACCTTCGTGTGGGCTGGCCTAACCGGTACCCGCCTGCTCGGCGACGACAACGAGAGCACCGAAAATATCAACGGCAACAGCTCCTCCGGTGGCCGTGCCGGACACGGAACGTATTACCACAAGTAAACTTCTCTCCCGATGGAATACCTCAACTTCAAGCTTATCACGGCCTCGGTCGTGTATTCAGTGCTCGGCATTCTGATCCTGGTGGTGAGTTTTGTTATCGTGGAGAAAATGACGCCCCGGACGCTTTGGCGGGAGATTATTGACGAGCATAATACAGCGCTAGCTATCGTAGCAGGTGCTTTTATGTTGTCGGTGGCTATTATCATCAGCGCGGCCATTCATGGGTAACGAGCCGGTTGTGTCGCCGCCGCGCCGCGCTACTACTGCCCCCGACCACTTGCCGGGGCTGCTGCTAGGCTCAGTGTTCGTCATCGCTACGTGCGGGCTGATCTACGAGCTGATTGCCGGTACCCTAGCGAGCTACCTGCTCGGCGATTCGGTCACGCAGTTCTCCACCATCATCGGGGCATACCTGTTCTCGATGGGGATTGGCTCGTGGCTTTCGCGCTATCTGGATGAGCCGTTGCTGAAGTGGTTTATCCGGCTGGAAATATTGGTGGGGCTAATCGGTGGGTTTTCGGCGCCGCTGCTCTTTGTGCTGTTTGAGTACGTCACCTCATTCCGGCTCATGCTCTATGCCTTGGTAGGGCTGACGGGCGTGCTGGTGGGCTTGGAAATTCCGTTGCTGATGCGGATTCTGGAAGACCGGTTTGCCTTCAAAGAGCTGGTGTCGAGGGTTTTTACCTTTGATTACATCGGGGCGCTGCTAGCTTCATTGATCTTCCCGCTGGTGCTGGTGCCGCAGCTAGGTCTCATCCGAACATCCCTGTTTTTTGGGGCGCTGAATGTCATTGTAGCCGGGGTGGCCCTGCACCGCTTCCGCGAGACTCGGCCGTATCGTCGTCAGTTCACGGGCGTCATTATCATGGCGCTGCTGGTGCTAGGTGTTGGCTTTGCCTACGCCGAGCGCATCATGACCTACACGGAGACCCTAGCTTTTCAGGATCAAGTTATCTACAGCAAAAGCACACCGTACCAGCGCATTGTATTGAGCAAGAACAACCGCGAGCTGCGCCTTTTCCTGAATGGTAACCTACAATTCAGCTCCGCCGACGAGTACCGTTACCATGAGGCTTTGGTGCACCCCGCGATGCAAGCGTTGCCCCACGCGCGCCAAGTGCTGGTGCTCGGTGGGGGCGACGGGCTAGCCGTGCGCGAACTATTGAAGTACAAGCAGTTGCAAAGCATCCGCCTAGTCGACCTAGATCCCGGCATGACGCACCTGTTTCAGCACAACCAAATGCTGCTGGCGCTAAACAAAGGGTCGTTGCTCAACCCTAAAGTGCAGGTAATCAATGGCGACGCTTACCAATGGGTGCGCCAGGATACCACTCGCTACGACTGCATTGTGGTAGACTTTCCTGACCCTTCCAACTACTCCGTGGGTAAGCTCTACGCGGCCGCCTTTTACCGGGAGCTCGATAAGCTGCTCGCTCCCGGCGGACTGATCGTGGTGCAAAGCACCTCACCCTATGTGGCCCGGCAGTCATTTTGGTGCGTGCGGCACACATTGGCGGCCGCGGGCTTTCACACCATTCCGTACCACTGCTACGTGCCTTCGTTTGGCGAGTGGGGCTACGTGCTGGCCGGTCGCAACGGCCACTGGCGCGGCGACGGAGCATTGCCGACCGGCTTACACTACGTGACGCCCGCCACTATCCACGACATGCTCTATTTTCCACCCGATATGGCGGAAGTGCCCACGGAGGTTAACCAGCTGAATAATCAAGCGCTGGTGCGGTATTTTGAAGAAGATTGGGGACCGTACACGCACTAACCTGATTGTGGTGTTTAGATCTAAAAAGCGAAAAGCTAGCTCGCCCTCTCTTTTGAATAATGCGCATCAACCATTTACGGGGCTCGGGGGAGAGGTTTCCCGCCGTGCTTTTCTCACTCGCGCCAGTGCTGGCCTGATCGGCATAATGCTCGGACCTAGCTTGTTAGTAGAATCGTGCGGACCAGCAACAGCCTCGCGGGCGCATATTCAGGGGAAGCTGCACGGCGCAAACCATGCAGTAGGTCACCTATTGCGGCAGCCGGGAAAGCTGCCGGCACCTAGCCGCACGTTGCGGGCCGAGGTCGTTATTGTGGGTGGGGGCGTGGCTGGTTTATCGGCGAAGCGTTGGCTGCAACGGCAGGGCGTGCACGACGTGTTACTGCTGGAGCTAGAGGAGCAAGTGGGAGGCAATGCAGCTTCGGGGCGCAGTGAGGTGTCGGCGTATCCGTGGGGGGCGCACTACTTGCCCGTGCCCGATGCGCGTAACCGTGAGCTGCTGGAATTTCTGCACGAAGCGGGCACCATTACGGGCTTCGATGCGGCTACGGGCTTGCCAATTTACAATGAATACCACCTCTGCCATGACCCCGAAGAGCGCCTCAACATTCAAGGGCATTGGCAGATAGGCTTGGTGCCGGAGCTAGGGGTGCCCGCTGCCGACCGCCAGCAAATAGCTAGGTTCTTTGCCTTGATCGAGCAGTTTCGCCAAGCGAAAGGAAATGATGGGAAAGACGCTTTTGCCATTCCCGTCGACCATTCTTCCGCCGACGCAGCTTTCCGCCAGCTCGATCAGCTGGCCTTTAGCGACTACCTCACGCGGGAAGGTTTCACCTCGCCCTACTTGCGCTGGTACTTAGAATATTGTTGCAAAGATGATTACGGTTCCAATGCCGCAACGACTTCTGCGTGGGCGGGTATTCATTACTTCGCCGCCCGCAAGGGCAGCGGTCAAAACGCCAACTCTTCCGACGTGCTGACCTGGCCGGAGGGCAACGGCTTCCTGGTGCACCATCTGCGCCAGGTCAGCCCCGAAAATATTCTTCCGCAAACCCTAGCCTATGCCATTCGCGAAACTGCGAGTGGGGTGGAGGTGCTGGCGTATGATGCAAACGCCCGGCAGAGTATCCGCCTAAAAGCCCAGCACGTGATACTAGCCACTCCGCAGTTCGTTACCCAGCGACTATTGGCCGGAGTAGCAGACGCCAAAATGCTTATGTGCCATCACGCGCCTTGGGTGGTGGCTAACCTGACGGTGGATGGCTTACCACAGGGCCCCGGCCGGCCACTGTGCTGGGATAATGTGCTGTACGGCAGCAAGTCGGTGGGTTACGTGAATGCTAACCACCAGGACCTCGCCATGACGGCCGATCAGCGCAAGGTCATCACCTTCTACTTGCCGCTGGCCGACGAAGCGCCTGACCTAGCCCGCCGCGCCGCGTACCAAACGTCGTACGACGAGTGGTTGCAACGTATTCTGGCCGAGCTAGAAACGGCTCATCCTGGGGTTACATCCCACGTCGTACGAGCCGAGATATGGGTGTGGGGGCACGGCATGATTGCACCTACGCCCGGCTTTCTGTGGCACTCGGAGCGTTTAGCGGCGGCTCAGCCCCTACGCCAGAGAATCTTCTTCGCCCACACGGATCTGAGCGGCATGTCCATCTTCGAGGAAGGCTTTTACCAAGGCATCCGGGCGGCCCGCGAAATCCTGGCTTCCGCATGAAAGCACTGCTAACTCCCACAACAGCTAGGTTACAGAATCATACGTCGGCGCAGCCTTGGATTCGCTCGGCCTGGTTTGATGGGTGGTTTGTGCTGGGTCCGCCGTTTCTGTCGTTACTGGTGGTCATGCTGCTGCCAGCACAGTTTCGAGCTACGACGCAGATGCCGCTGCTGGCGTGGTTCGGGCTCGTAGTGCTGATTGATGTGGCCCACGTGTATAGCACTTTGTTTCGAACCTACTTCGACCCGGTGCGCCGTCAGCGGCAGCGTGTTCTATTTTGGGCGGTGCCGCTTGGCTGCTACTTGGCCGGGGTAGCCTTGCACTACGCGGGCGGGTGGCTGTTCTGGCGCGTGCTGGCGTACTTGGCTGTCTTCCACTTCATCCGGCAGCAATACGGCTTTCTGCGGCTCTATTCTCGTCACGAACCTAGCTATCGGCAGCGCTGGCTCGACACGGCCATTATCTACTACGCCACTATTTACCCGCTGCTGTACTGGCACTTCTCGCCGCCGCGCAATTTCAACTGGTTCGTAGAAGGCGACTTTGTACAACACAATTGGCCACTCGGTCGCCACCTTGCGACGTTGCTTTACGTCTTGCTCTTGCTGCTGTACCTAGGCAAAGAAGCGCAGACCTGGCAGCGCCAACGTACTTTTAACGCACCGCGTAATCTACTGGTAGTAGGCACATTGGTGTCGTGGTACTTCGGTATTGTGTATTACAACGGTGACCTGGCTTTTACCCTGCTCAATGTGGTGTCGCACGGCATCCCGTACTTGGCCCTGATCTGGACGACTAGCCAACCGGGCGCTGACCGCAAAGCCGGCCCACGTCCGTGGTGGACGGGACGTTACGGCATTATCCTGTTTGTGGGCTTGCTAGGCCTGCTGGCCTATGCAGAAGAAGGCTTGTGGGACGGACTGGTATGGCGGGAGCATGCGTCGGTGTTCGGCTGGTTTCAGCAGTTGCCTGCAGTAAAAAATCACTTGTGGCTGAGCTTGTTGGTGCCGCTGCTAGCCTTGCCCCAAGCGGCGCACTACGTGCTCGATGGGTTTATCTGGCGACGAAACAGCTAAGGCTGAAAAGCTAGGTCAGAGCACTGCGGCTCCGGTAGTTCAGCCAACAACTCGCGCGTAACGTACAGAGGCGCAAACGTGTGATTCTACAATCTTGCGCAGACTCCCGCAACGACGCCCCCTAGGCGTCCGACCAATGGACATAGGTCAATGCGGAGAAGAATTGTAGCTTCGCTGCATTCGGAAACAGCCGCTCGGTTTCCAACCTTTGGATACTATCACGTGTCTATAGCTTGCGCAAAGAATAAGTACCTATCTGTCACCCCACCAAACGCCCTCAAAACTGTTCTACACCCATGAAGAAAAACTTGACGCGCTATCTGCTGCTTCCGGCCGCCCTCGTCGGAAGCTTGTCCCTTTACGCCCTCACTGCTCCACCCACGCTAGTTGCTGACGCTGATAATGCTGGTCTGAAACTGCCAACCGGCTTCAGCGCCCTAGTAGTGGCCGAAACCGGGGCTAGGCCCCGCCACCTCACCATCACGCCGCAGGGTAATATTTATGTCAAGCTCAACCGCGTCAACAAGGCGGGGCAGGGCATTTTGATGTTGCAACCAACCAGCGGCGGCAAAGCCGAGGTAAAAACCGGCTTTGGCAACTATGGTGGTACCGGCATGTACTACAAAGACGGTTACTTGTACACTTCTTCCGATCAGGAGGTATTTCGCTACAAGCTGAACGAGAAGGGCGAAGTAACTAACCCGAGTCAACCTGAGAAGATCGTGACTGGCCTCATCAACCGGCGTCAGCACGAAAGCAAGTCTATTGTGCTAGACAATGCGGGCAATGTGTACGTGAACATCGGCGCGTACTCGAACTCCTGCCAGCAGCGTGACCGGCAGAAAGGCTCCCTTGGTCAGCCGAACTGCCCCGTGCTAGATTCGGCAGGCGGCATTTGGCAGTTCAAGGCCAACCAGCTCAACCAAACCTACGGCAACGGCACACGCTACACCACCGGTTTGCGCAACGTAGTGGGGCTCGACTGGAATCAACAAGACAACCAGCTCTTTGTGATGCAGCACGGCCGCGACCAGCTGCACGACATTTTTCCCGATATGTACACTTCGGAGCAGTCGGCGCAATTACCGGCCGAGTGCATGTACGCGGTGAAGAAGGGCGACAATGCCGGTTGGCCCTACTTGTATTTTGACCCCACACAGAATAAGAAAATGCTAGCGCCCGAGTACGGTGGCGACGGTAAGAAAGAGGCCGATAGCAAGTTTATTGACCCCGCGGCGGCTTACCCGGCGCACATGGCGCCCAATGGTCTGCTGTTCTACACCGGCAACATGTTCCCGGAGCGTTATAAGAACGGCGCATTCATCGCCTTCCACGGCTCTTGGAACCGTGCTCCCGAGCCGCAAGCAGGCTATTTTGTGGTATTCCAACCCTTCAAGGACGGCAAGCCCAATGGCAAATGGGAAGTATTCGCTGATAACTTCGCCGGCTCGCCCGAAAAAGTTGTCTCAGGCCGCGCCGACCACCGCCCCTGTGGTCTAGCGCAAGCCCCCGACGGTTCACTGTATGTGACTGATGACTCGAAGGGAACGATTTACCGCATTTTCTACAACAAGAAGTAACCACCTAGGTATGCAGAAGTTAAGCATTCTGTGCTTTTTCGTCTTCCTGAGTTTGCCGCTTGCGGCGCAGAAGAAACCAGCTCCCAAATCCAAGGCCCCTGCTGCCTCTGCCGGAGCAGCGAAGTCGATTGCAGCTGGCAAGCAGATCTACACCCAGTACTGCCTGAGCTGCCACCAAGCCGACGGGGGTGGAGTCCAGAACATGAATCCGCCGCTTATCAAAACGAGCTACGTGCTAGGTGATAAAACCCGTCTGGCGAAGGTGTTGCTCAATGGCTTGCAAGACGTGGATATCGATGGCGAGCCCTACAATAACGTCATGCCCTCCCACGACTTCCTTAACGACCAGCAAATTGCCGACGTGCTGACGTTTGTGCGTAACAGCTTCGGCAACAAGGCCAGCGCCGTTACCGCTGCTGAAGTAAAAGCTGTACGCGCCACCAATAAGAAGTAAAAGCTAGGTTCTCGTTGTCATTCCGAGCCAAGCGAGGAATCTGAGTTGTAGGGTCGCAGCCGTTTGGCCCAGATTCCTCGCTTGGCTCGGAATGACAGAAACAAAAAAACTCTGGAAGTCTTCCAGAGCTTTTTTGTTTCTGTCGTTTGCTGAACGACAAACTAGCGAAATACTAGCGGCCGCCGGGCGGGCAGTTTTCCTTCAGGAATTTGGTATAGGTAGCAGCTAGGTGGCGGCTAGTACCTTCGCCCTCCGAGATGCTGTGCGTGCGGTTTGGGTACGACATCAACTGGAAGGTTTTGCCGTTGCGCACCAGCTCATTGATCATCTGCTCGGCATTGTTGTAGTGCACGTTGTCGTCGCCGGTGCCGTGCACGAGCAGCAGGTTGCCACGCAGGTTCTTGGCGTGGGCCAAGGGGGAGTTGTCTACGAAGAAGTGCTTGTCTTCAGGCACTATACCCATGTAGCGCTCCTGGTAGATATTATCGTAGTTCAGTTGGTTGTCGACAGCAGCGATGGAAATACCCGTTTTGTAAATCTGTGGGTATTGAAACATCAGGTTCAGCGTGGAAGAACCGCCGCCGCTCCAACCCCACACTGCCACGCGGCTGGTGTCTACGAAGGCGTTTTTCAGCACTTCTTTGGCGCCCATGGCCTGGTCGCGGATGTTTAAGCTCCCAATGTTGTGGTAAATAGCTTTACGAAACTCTCGGCCGCGCGGAGCCGGGGCACCGCGGTTTTCCAGCGAAGCGTAGATGTAGCCGTCATCGGCCATGCTGCCCTGGTAGAGGCGGTTGCTGCTAATTCCGAAGCGGTCGACTACCGTCTGGCTAGCGGGCTCTCCGTACACCATAAATACGATGGGATATTTCTTGCTAGGGTCGAAATTGGTAGGCTTCACCATCCAACCATCCAGCGTCACACCATCTTGCGTTTTCACCTGGAAGAACTCCACCTTGGGAAGCTTGATGCTTTGCGCTTGGGCAGGTGTTTCGCCGCCGCTCAAACGCTGGTGCGTGGGCAGCGACACCACATCGGACACGGGGAATACCGAGCTGCTGGAATAATTATGCAGCGCTAGCTTGCCGTTGGGCGAGATGTCGTAGCTGTGTGAGCCGGCTAAGTTCTGCGGGGTCACGCGCTCAGCCTTGCCTCCTTTCAGCGGCACGTGGTAGAGGTACTTTTGGGTAGCATTCGTGGGAGAGGCCATGAAGTAGATCTGGCCGCCTTTCTCATCAATCGACTCCAGGCTAATCACGTCGTAGTCGCCTTTGGTCAAGAGCTGCTCCTTGCCTTTGCGGTCGACGGCATAGAGGTGGCGCCAGCCATCCTTCTCACTCGACCACACAAAGCGCTTGCCGCCCTCAATCCAATTCCAGCCGACGGCGCCTTCCTTCGCATCCACCCAAGCCTTGTCCGTCTCGCTGTAAATCGGCTTGACGGTGCCACTGCTAGCGGTGCACAGCATCAGCTTGCTTTCATTCTGACGGCGGTTGAGCTGTTGAAGAATAAGCTCATCGTTGCTGGCCCATTCCATGCGCGGAATATAGTGCTGCACGGCGTCGCCGGGGACGTCCATCCACTTGGTCGCGCCGCCCGCCACGGGCACCACGCCTACGCGGCAACGGCTCGGATCTTCGCCTACTACGGGGTACTCGACCGGAATCGTGAAAGGGTAGAGCTGATCCGTCGTGTTCAGCATCAGATAGTTGCGCGTTTTGGTGGCGTCGAGCTGCCAGTAGGCTAGCTTCTGCCCATCAGGCGCCCAGCGGAAACCGTCGCGGCAGTCAAGTTCTTCCTCGTATACCCAGTCGAACGTGCCGTTGATGAGGCGGCTGGTGCCGTCGGAGGTGAGAGCCGTGATCCGGTTATCGGCTAGGGTCTCTACGTAAAGGTTGTGCTCGCTCACATAAGCCACTTTGCTGCCATCAGGCGAGAACTTGGCAAACATCAACGACGACTCTGGTCGCCCTTTGCCTAGCTGGGTGAGTTTCTTACTGTCTAGGTCGAATACCCAGTAGTCGCCACGCGTATCGTAGCGCCACACTTTCTTGGTGTTCGTACTAAGAAGGACTTTGCGGCCATCATCGGAGAAAGCAAAGCGGCGCACTTTTAGCGGTGCCGTTTGGCCCTGTGGCGTTAGTAACTGTTTGCTGATGAGCGTAGTCGACTTCTTAGGGTCACGAGCGTCGAGCTGGACAATTTCATCATCTTGGGCCCGCATATAGCTGTAGCCATCTTTAGTCCATTGGGTGCCGGGGCCGACCTGTGCCCACGCCACCGGCGCGACAGCCAGCTGCACGAACACGATAATCGCCGCTGCATTGCGTACTAGGGGTTTAAACATGCGAAGAATAAAGGTTTTGAGAGTCTGAAATGAATACTGTCGAAGCTAGGTGCTTCTCTCAGCCCAGAGCAGCCACGAAAGTAGATGGTTTAGCGCCATTGTGGCAACCGAGCAAACAAAGTAGCACAAAGACGTTGTGAGCGCCTGCACGTTGCCTAAGAGCAATTAACGGCTACCTGAAACGGTACAACAGAGGCTCACAGGCACGCGCAAAACCAGGCTGCCTAGCTTCCCGCAAGTGAATATTTTGCTACCTTTTGCGCCTCTACTCTTCAGCTTTGCACCTTATGGCGGCTTTCTTCAACAAAGGATTTGGACGCAAACGAGAATCGGCAGCTAGCGACCGAATTCCGCCCGGCCAATATGAGACCCACGATTTTCCCGTGCTTTCGGCTGGCCCCACACCGCGTATTGCACTCGCCAACTGGACGTTTAGCTTGGAAGGATTGGTCGAGACGCCCGTGCAGTGGACGTGGGAGCAGTTTAACGCCCTGCCTCAGCAGTCATTTACCAATGACATACACTGCGTAACGAAGTGGTCGAGGCTAGATACCCAATGGCAAGGCGTGAGCATCGATACAATACTTGAACACGCCAAGCTCTTGCCTGAAGTACGCTATGTAATGGCGTATTCTTACGGCGGCTACACCACCAATGTGCCCTTAGAAGATCTGCGCAACGGCAAAGGCTTCATCGGATTGAGTTTCGGCGGAAAGCCGCTCACCCCAGAGCACGGCGGCCCGGCGCGGCTAGTCGTGCCGCACCTGTACTTTTGGAAGAGCGCAAAGTGGATTAACCGACTGCGCTTCATGGATGAGGACGAGCCTGGTTTCTGGGAACGAGGCGGCTACAGCATGTACGGCGACCCGTGGAAGGAGCAGCGCTATCGCACAGACGATTCCGATCAATAAGCTAGCGGTGAACATGTCGGAGAAAATGCCCTGGCAGCTAGCTCAGGTGAAAGCTATTGTGAAAGAAACGCCACGCGTCAAAACGTTCACGCTACAATTGCCGCATTGGCAACCGCACTTACCGGGTCAGCATTATGATATGCGTCTGACAGCCGAGGATGGCTACCAAGCGGAGCGCAGCTATTCCATCGCCTCGCCGCCCGAGCAAGTCGGCGAGATTGATTTAACAATTGAATTAATTGATGACGGCGAAGTGTCGGCCTACTTGCACGAAGGGGTAGCTGTTGGCGATTCGTTGGAGGTGCGCGGTCCTATTGGGGGCTACTTCGTGTGGCGTAAGGAAATGTATGATCTGCCATTGCTGCTCGTAGCGGGCGGTTCTGGAGTAGTGCCTTTGATGGCTATGCTGCGTCATCGCACTGCCGTTCAAGCAACTAACCCTACCGTGTTGCTTTTCAGCGTACGCACCGCCGCTGAGGCTATTTACCGACAAGAATTGGAAGCGCTAGCGCAGCAAGATCCGCACTTCAGCCTAGTTTTTACGTTCACTCGGCAAGCCCCGCTAGCTTGGAACGGATACCACCGTCGCATCGACCAAGCAATGCTGACTGAGGTGTTGACGCAATTTTCCGTGTTGCCGCAGGTGTTTGTCTGTGGACCTACGCAATTGGTTGAACAAGCCGCTAATACTCTACTTGACCTAGGTCTACCTGCTGAGAGCATTCGCACGGAGCGATTTGGGCCCACTGGTGCAGAGTAGCCTAGCATGTCGCATACATGATACGTGCACTTACCAGCAAAATTTATTCGAATTTATCGTTGTTTCTTATCTGCTAGCGCAACAGTAGGAAGTAGCATCTATTCTGCCATACGTCGTGAAAAATTGATTTTATGCGTGTGTAGTAAGTGTATAAATATGGTGTTAGATAAGTGAAAAAACATCGTTTCTGAGTAATAGAAGCATTTTAGTAATTTGCTTTTTAGAAAAACACACCAATATATTTGATCACGCAGTTGCTCTCAAGACTTGTTAGCTAACCTATTGCATATGCTAAGCGAGAGCAGGGAGGCGTAAAAATTATCCCTTAACCTAGGTTCTCTGCTTGTAGCTATACTATAGCGCCGTCCACTCTGATTTGTACCAGCATCCCTACTTGCTTGGTACTGCTTCCAACCCAAACCCACCACCCATGAAGAACGCATTTACACTAGCTAAAGGTCGCTCTGAGCACCAGCATTGTCGACCTGTTTTTGCTGCTGGCTCGCAGCTTCTCTGAGGAGCTAAGTCGAGCTGCTTTTCTAGAATCTGCTTAGGGTATACTTCGAGTGCTTGCCTTTTTAGCGGGTGCTAGACTGATGTCTTTGTACGTCGCCTGTCTAGGCGTAGTACTTTCCTAAGCAGTGGCTGTAAGAGCCTTCTCTTTTCACGATAGCAGTGTTACGAAGGCTAAACCTCGTCGTATTCGAAACGAGGCAGATTCATAAGTATGCCAGCAGAAAACCTGGCAGGGGAGAAGCAAGCGCATAAGATGCGCTATCTGAAGCTTGTAAATAAAAAACCGTAGCGTGAGAAATGACGGTAAAAAGAGGGCGGGGTATCTCTGCCCTTTTTTTCTCTTTCTCCGCCAACAGGTGTTCTCAACCAGCATTTTATGGAAGGCCGAGATGGAGACGCTCCTCAAAAGGGGTACAATGGCGTAGCGTACGTGCTATGTACCATTGTAATAATCTTATTACACAGTCTACGTTCTGGCGCTCAGCAGCTGAGCATGCTCCATGCCGAGGGACCTAGGATAGTGAACAGCGGTGGGAAAGAAGTGATTCTCCGTGGGTTTAATGTAGGAGGCTGGTTGCTCCAAGAAAGCTACATCCTGCAAACGGACACACTGAACTGCCAGTGGCGCATCAAACAAGGTCTGCTACGTACGATGCCAGAGGCGCAGATGCAGGAGTTTTACCAGCAGTATCGCGCCAATTTTATTACTAAAGCCGATATCGATTTTATTGCTAAACAAGGTTTTACCTGCGTACGACTGCCGTTTCACTATGATTTATTCCTGACGGCGACCCAGCGCCACGCTCGCACGGAAGTCATCCGCGACCCTAAAAACGCAAAAAAGCTCGATGCCTACGTGCAAAGTCTGAGTACGTGGTACGATCAAGACCGGCTTTTTACCGATCAAAACACTGAAGGCTTTCGGCAAGTTGACAACGTGCTGAAGTGGTGCGCGGACAATAACCTTTACGTGATTCTGGACCTGCACGCTGCTCCTGGTGGACAAGGTACCGACCGCAACATCAACGATAACTTCTTGCCCCTCGATCTGTGGAAGCGCCGTGACGCCAAGGGCCGCGCCATCTATCAGGACATAACAGTGCGCTTTTGGGAAAAGCTAGCTGCCCGCTACAAAAAAGACGGGCGAGTAGCTATGTATGACTTGATAAACGAGCCGCACAACCTAAATGAGGCCAACGGCATGTCGGCTGATAATAAAGAGCTTAGCGCGCTATATTCTCGGCTCATTGAGGCGGTGCGCAGCCAAGGAGACCAGCATTTACTATTGCTGGAAGGCAACGGCTACGGCAATGAATACACGAACATCACCCCCGACAAGCTAGCTGTATCAGACAAGCATAATCTCGTGTACAACGCTCACCGCTACTGGTGTACGAACGCTCCGGAAGCCACAGATCCAAACCCTAATCAAGTCAACTTGATCAAAAACCTAGTGACTTTCCGTGACCGGTGGCAAGTACCGGTATGGGTGGGAGAAACGGGCGAAAACTCTAATGAGTGGTTTGCTGCCGCCGTGCAAGTGTTGAACGCCAACAACATTGGCTGGTGCCACTGGAATATCAAGCGGGTAAACAGCCCCGCAAGCTTGTTGCGTGTCAAATCATACGGTAGCATCCTGACCCCAGCCGGACGTGCTGCTTTGTTGCGCAACGTGCAATTTGCCAACTGCACTCCCAATCGTGATGTGGCGGCGGCGCTTACGCAGCCAAGCAACTTTTCGGCTCCCTTTGCTTCGCTCATGGTGCCAGGTACTATTCAGGCCGTTGATTACGACCTAGGTCGGGCGGGAGTGGCGTATCAGGACGAATACTCCGCTAAAACCGACTATCGGAGCAATAAGCCATGGAACCAGGGAGGTGTATATCGCAATGATGGGGTTGATATTCAGGAAGTTGTTAGCTCGCAGGGCAATAGTTTCGCTGTCGGGGACC